>CALXOC010000050.1 GCA_944389915.1 uncultured Opitutales bacterium
CCAAAAGAGGAATTTAGTCTCCGAGCGATACCACCGTATCGGCATAAGGAATTCTTCGAATCGGACTTGGGTATAATCAATTAGATTTCTTCATTGCCTGTATGCTGCGAACCCTTGGGAGGAAATATGCAACAATGCCAGCCAACGGGAAAAACGCGCATATCCCGTACACAAAATCTATTCCGTAAAAGTCCGCAAGCTTTCCCAATACCGCCGAAGCTATGCCTGCAGCTCCAAAAGCGAATCCGAAAAATATCCCAGAAACGAAACCCACCTTCATGGGAAGCAACTCCTGCGCATAGACCAACATTGCGGGAAATGCGGAGGATATTATAAAGCCGATGAAAATGCTGAGGATAACAGTAAATGTCAAATTGGCGTAAGGCATGAGCAAAGCGAAGGGAGCAGAGCCGAGTATAGACCACCATATGACGAGCCTTCTGCCGTATCTGTCTCCTATCGGCCCGCCGAGAAGCGTTCCAAGCGCCGAGGAAAACAAAAATACAAAAAGCAGCATTTGAGCGCTTTGCACGCTGAGGCCAAACTTTGACATCAAATAAAAAGTATAATAATTAGACAAGCTAACTGAATAGAAATTTTTAGAGAACATGAGCAAAATTAATATGAACATGGTAATCCATATTGTTTTGGCGGGCAAACAACCCTTAGCCGCATCCAAACCGCCCATATCCGACATTTCCAGCCTATCGCGCCTGATTTTCGACGAATACCACCTACAAGCCGGTATTAGCGCTATTATTGCCAAAAAGGCCAAAATAGCGAATTTTGCCACGCCGCTTTGCTCGCGCACAAAGATTGCGGCCAAAAGCGGCCCCAGTGAAAATCCGCAAGATCCGCCGACCTGAAATATGGACTGCCCCAAGCCTCTCCTTTCCGAAGCCGCCAATGAAGTGATTCTTGAAGCCTCGGGATGCATTATTGAAGATCCAATGCCCGATACGAAAACCGCAGCCATCAGCGCGTATAGCCCCTGCGCATAGGCTATCAGTATAAGCCCGCTCATAGTGCACAATAGTCCGGCGGGAAGGAACCACCCCGCGGGGCGTTTATCAAATATGTAACCAAAAATAGGCTGCATTATAGACGATGATATCTGATAAACCAATGCAATCAATCCAATCTCGCCGTAACTTAAGCTCAGGTTTACTTTCAACAGCGGATAGATCGCCGATATAATCGACTGCATGGCGTCGTTTAAGCCGTGGGCAAGACTCAATGCCGCCAATATTCCAAGCATGAAGGCGCTATTCTTTCCTTTGCTCATAATTGCAAAATCTCACACTGCACTCTTAAAAAATCAAGCCAATAGCCCAAAATGTTTTTTGCAAAAATTCACTCTTCCCGCTATCAAAATCTTGACTTTTTTGCAATTAAAGCGCTCATTAACGCGATTTTAAAGAGCGAACTCCTATGGTAAAAAATCTAAAAACCCTCTACGGGGGCTTGTTTCTCATAGCCCTGATTTCTTTTACTTCAATATACTTTGCCGAGCTTGATTTCGTAAAAAAACTCGGCATATCATCGCTTGTGGCGGCGATAATATTGGGGGGCATTTACGGAAATACCGTCCATCACAAAACCCCGGGGGAATGGTTTGCGGGAATATCCTTCGCGCAAAAAAAACTCCTGCGCCTCGGCATAATTCTCTACGGATTCAGAATAAGTTTTCAGCAAATAGTGGATGTGGGCCTTCAGGCTCTGCTTATCGACATGTTTGTTGTGGCGTCGATATTGCTGTTCGGATACTTTCTTGGCACAAAACTCTTCGGCCTAAACAAACGCCTAAGCACCCTCATAGCCTGCGGTTCATCAATATGCGGCGCGGCCGCCGTGCTCGGAACGGAACCCGTTGTAAAAGCGCGCCCGCACGAAACCTCGATAGCCGTCGCTACCGTCGTAATTTTCGGAACAATAGCAATGTTTATTTTCCCCCCTATAGTATCCACTATAGACTACGATTCCCAACAGGCCGGCATAGCAATCGGATCTACCGTGCACGAAGTGGCCCAGGTTGTTGCGGCCTCAAGCAATGTTTCCGAGGCGGCAACCGGCACAGCTGTCATTGTGAAGCTTGTGCGGGTGATGCTTCTCATACCGGTATTGATAATTTTAAGCCTCATTTTCAGGGACGGAGAAAAAAGCTCCCCTATGAAATCGTTTCCGTGGTTTGCAATATGCTTTGTGTTGGTGAGCGCATTCAACTCCCTCCATCTCCTGCCGGAAAATGCTATCAGCGCAATTAACGCCTTCGACAATTTCCTCCTCACAATGGCAATGGCAGCCTTAGGAGTGGAAACAAACATCAACAAAGTAAAAGAAGTAGGGGCAAAACCCTTCTTGTTGGCGGCAATCATTTTTGCCATTCTAATTTCATATCTTTACATTCAGAAAATCGTATAAGCGTTAAAAAAACGCCTTGGGGAAATCTTCTTACTGAACTTTTCGGATAAAATCAATTTCCCCAATCTTTCGAGAAAAATGTATCCCGCCTTTAAAAAGCCGATATAGGGCTGCCATGTTATTACTCATACGATTGATTAACATTATCTTAAAATAGGCCATGCCTTGCAAATGCCTTTATTTAGCCCATTAAGCGGCATACAATTCCCCACAACGCTCGATAATTGTGCAATCGCCGGCTGCCATGCCCGCGCATGCGCTAATAATAGACATTGAGAGCCTGCCCTTGCAAATAGCCATGTATTGTGAAAGCCTTAACAGCGGAAAAGTTTTAGGGCGCATTTGGCAAGCATTTTATAAAAAAATTTATTCACTTTGAAGATGTGAATAACTTGTAAACAAGTTGTGCTTGAAAATTCAAAGAAAGCGTGAAATATCTAAGCAACATTAACGCAAAAGCATTCAAAATACCTTTGTGGGGACACTTAGTTTGAAATTCTGATAGCCACCTGTCTTCTTAGCGTATATTGCTTTAGCGTAACAATTTAAGAATTTGAACAAAAAATTTTAACATTTAAAATAAACAATATGCGAAGCAATACGACGCAGTTAAAAGCAATAAGCGCCCAAAACGCCACAAAAGAGCTATTTGCGCTTGACCATTCGCTTACATATTGTGAATAAATATCAAAAATGACTCAAGATATTACAGGATTTTCATTGTCCGAAATCTGGCAAAAAGCGAAATTGGAAATTGCCAAGAGCACGTCTACTGAAGTATTCGATTCGTGGTTTAAAGATTTGGAATGCCTTGGCGGCGGAGAAGACTCCATCATTTTGAGCGCAATGGGAGAATTTGCAGCCATGTGGATTAGGGACAACTATATGGATGTGCTTTCGCGCAATGTATCCTTGGCCGCCAGCAGGAATATGAAAGTCGAGATACGGGCGGTCGAACTGCCGGCGGACGGGCCGGAATGCCTCCAACATGCCGGGCAAACTCTGACGGATTCTCCTCGCGGACTTAAAAATCCAAATTTGAGTGAAAAAAATGCCAGAATTCAGCATGTTGCGCCAGTTTCAACTCAAGAGTGTTTAAAGTCTATAAACCCCCGCAATACTTTTGAGACCTTTGTAGTCGGCGAGGGAAACAGGTTTGCGCATGCGGCAGCCTTGGCGGTGGCCCAAAACCTTGGAACGGCATTCAATCCGCTATTCATATACGGAGCTACCGGTTTGGGCAAAACGCATCTGATGCACGCCATAGCGCAGTTTGTGCTAAAGAGCAGGCCGGAATCCAGAATACTATACATATCGTCCGAGACTTTTGTAAACGAATATATATTGGCCCTTCGAGAAGGCAACATATCGAATTTCCGCAAGAGATACAGGAATACAGACCTGCTCCTCATAGACGACGTTCAGTTTTTCGCGAAGAAGGAAAGTTGCCAAGAGGAATTTTTCCACACTTTTAACGAACTATTCAATTCAGGCAAACAGATAGTGCTCTCATGCGACAAACCTGTAAACGAAGTTGCAGACATAGAGCAGCGCTTGGTGTCTCGTTTCGGCTGGGGGGTGTCGGTCGATATACAGGCTCCCGACTATGAAACCCGGCTTGCCATTTTAAACAGCAAACTTTCGGCCTTGAACGGCTCGGCATCGATACGCCCCGAGGCGGTGGACCTCATAGCGCGCAGATTCACGAAGAACGTGAGGCGAATGGAGGGGGCGCTCACCAATCTCATAGGCTACGCTTCGCTAATAAGCCCGGACAATCCCATAACCTTGGAAAAAGTCCAGGAGCTTCTATCCGACATGCTCATGCAGGAGGACGGCGCGCAGTCGGTCGACATTGAATTCATACAAAAAAAGACGGCCGAATACTATAAGATAGACTTGGCTGAAATGACGAGCAAAAGAAGGCCCGCAAATATAGCCTTAGTCCGCCAGATTGCAATGTACTTGTGCCGCAAGCTTACCGCGCATTCGCTTCAAGAGATAGGAAAGCGTTTCGGCGGGCGCGACCACGGCACCGTGATGTACGCCATACGCACCGTGGACCACGAAATGAACAGCGACGAAACCGTGAAGCGCTCCGTAGATTTTCTCTTGAAGACGCTGTCGGTTTAAAAAGGCAAAAAAAGCTTAGTTTTTTATCAGCTCGTAAAACTGCTTAACGTCGGCGAGTATTCTTTTTATTATATATTCGTTTGAGGGCGTTTCGGTAATGTAGCTTGTGCGCCCCAGAATTGCGAGTATTGTGGCCCCTATAAAATTCTCCGGCAGACGCTTAACCTCCCCGCGCCTTATCGAATTCCTTATTACCTTGCGAGCCTTTTCAAACTCGGACAGCGCAACGGCTTTGAATTGCGGATTACTCTGTATCAACGAGGAATACAAAGTATTGTACTTCAGCATTTCTATTTCTTTCCCGTCGAAGACAGTTATTTGCCTGACAGCCGCGTCCACATGTTCAAAGAAATCGGCCAAAGTCATGGAATTGTAGTCAACTCCACTGAAATAGCGATCGTAAAAAAACTCCCTGCACGCGGCGAAAACGAGGTCGGATTTCCCCTTGAAGTAGCGGTACATCAGACCGCGCGATATTCCGAGCTTGGCTTGAATGTCGCTTACGAGCAGTTTGTCGTAACCTTTCTCAAGCATTAGCAGAAACGCCGCCTTCAAGATTTTATCCTTTGTGCTCTCCTTTTTCATGTTTTAGGCTAAGAAATATATTTGTTGCGCGTCTATCAAGCGCAAATTTGCTTGCGGAAATGGCTGTAGAATAAAAATGAACGACTATTCATTTTTTATTTGACAATGAACGAGCGTTCATTTCTTTTTCCGAATGATTTTAAATAAAAAAATGGGAATGTTAAAAAAATACACAAATTTGCTTTTGATTGCAACTTGCGCGATTACCGCGCACGGGGCCGGATACCAAATAATAGAACAGGGAGCCGCCAATATGGGCAACGCCATGGCCGGAGCCGCGGCAAACGCAAATTCCGACGCCTCTGCCGCTTTTTGGAATCCGTCGACCGCCTTTTATATGGGGTTGGGGGTTGGCGAAACACGCATGGACACATCCGTATTCTTTGTGATTCCGAAGTTGTGTTTCGTTAACGACGGCAAAACGAATCCGGGAATAGTTGGGGGCAGCAGTTGGAACGGCAACTGCGCCACAAATTCCGTTGTGCCGAATTTTTTCGCCGTGCACCGTTTGAGCGAAGACTTTGCCCTAAGCTTCTCCGTTACCGCTCCATATGGCTTGGAATCCGACTATAGAGGAGACTGGATAGGGCGCATGCAGGGAATAAGAAGCTATCTGTACACAACAGACTTTAATCCTAGCATAGCATACAAAGTATGCGATTGGTTCACCATAAGTGGGGGCGTAAGCGCCCAATTTGCCTACTGCACGCTCAGCCAGACTGCGGCGCAACAAGTGGGATCCATGTATTTTCCCTTTGTGCTCGACCTCACCGGACAAGGCTGGTCGGTGGGAGGCAACATAGGTTTTACAATACAATACTGTGAAACCGGAAGATTTGGATTTCAGTGGAGAAGCGCCGTGGATTACACCCTTGATGGAAACGCACATTCCAATGGGAGCAACATAATAGCCCCCATAAGCGCAGACATGAGCATGCCCGACACTTTCACAATGGGGGTATACCAGCGACTGGGCGGAGATTTCAGCAACTTTGCCTTAATGCTCGACTACTGCTATACGCGCTGGTCCGTATTTCAGCAGCTTGACGTAAAAGGTCTCGGATCTGATCCCATACGCGAAAATTGGAAGGATACTTCCAGAATATCTTTCGGCATACATTATTATCCCGATTTTATTGAAAACTTGACGCTGAGAATAGGAACATGCTTCGATGAAAGCCCCGTGCGTTCCCCCACCGACAGGACAGCGCGCATACCATGTTGCGACCGCGTATGGCTGTCCACCGGAATAGGCTACACTTACGAGAACTATTCAATCGACATATCATATACCTACATATTCCTTGTGGGAGACTCCACTATAAACCGCTATGAGCCGAGTTTTGGCGGATCACAAGTAAGCGGAAGCTACTTCGGGCATATAAATGTTGTTGCCGTCCAATTTGGTTACAAATTCTAAATTTAACAAAAGCCTATAAAACTGCGCGGGGCAATGCTTAGCATTTGTACCGCGCAATTTTTGTAATTATGCGCAGAGTTATAGCAGCTACTGCCGCATATTCGCAATAGCTGCAATCAATCCAAACGGACATTTGTTCATGCACAGCGGAACTAATTCATTGACAACACGCACAAATACGCTTAACATGTTTTTGCATATAGCGTACATATCTATATATTGAAATGGAAAGGCAATTATATGTTTACAAATAAAATTGGGAGAAGAGAATTTATAGAGGCATCAACGCTGTCAATGCTTGGATATTCTATGATGGTGGCGGTTCCACCTAAAGTTTCTGCCGCCACAAAGGCCGCAATAAGTGAAAAATCAAAAAAAATAGACGCTGTGCTCGAGGGGAAAAAATACGACGATTCCACCGAGCCTAACATGCGCAAGACAGAGCTTGAATGCGATATTTTAGTGTGCGGAGCAGGAATGGCGGGGATATCGGCCGCATTGGCGGCAGCGCGCAACGGGGCAAAAGTCATTCTAATAAACGACCGTTCGCGCATGGGCGGAAATGCCAGCAGCGAAATAAAAATGCACCCATTGGGCTTGAACGAAGGCCGTTATGGATTTAGGGAATCTGGAATTATAGAGGAGCTTCTTCTTGAAAATGCCGCAAACAATCCGCAAATCTCATGGGATGCCTGGGATGTAATGCTGTACGATAAATGCGTATCGGAACCGAACATAACCCTCATACTTGACACCGCCGTGTATATGGTGGAAAAATCCGGCAACAAGATAAAATACGCCTACGCGCGCAGCGACAAATCGCTGACCATATACAAAATAAAGGCGAAAATTTTTATGGACTGCACCGGGGACTCGCGTTTGGCAATGGAGGCCGGAGCGGAACTGATGTGGGGAAGAGACGGAGCCGCAAAATACGGCGAAAATGAGGTAGTAGAGCATTATCCAATAGGCGGCTTGCTATGTTCGTCAATAATGTACACAACAAAAGACATGGGGCGCCCAACCCATTTTAAGGCGCCCTCATGGGCGTTAAAAGTAACTGCCGACATGCTTAAATACAGGAATCCGCGTTCTATAGGATTGGCTTACGGATATTGGTTTGTATCCCATGGCGGCATGGCCGACACCATACGCGATAACGAAATCATACGCTTCGAACTCCTCTCAATAGTAATGGGCTTGTGGGATTACATAAAAAATAGCGGAAAATTTCCAGAAGCAGAGAACTTGGCGCTCGATTCTATCGGCATGATACCTGGCAAGCGCGACAGTTACAGAATAATGGGACACTCACTGTTCAGCCAGCACGACATACGGGGAAAATGGCGCGAACATCCGGATCAAATAGGCGTTGTAGGGTGGACACTTGAAGACCAGCCTTCAACGGGCTTTTACGCCACAAACGACACCCCTGCAATGCCTGTAAAAATCGAGACAAAACCATTTAATATTCCGCTGTCCATACTCATATCAAAAGATGTAGACAACTTAATGATGGCGGGGCGCAACATGAGCTGCACGCATTTGGCCTTTTCGTGCACGCGCGTGATGAAAACAGGTTCGGTTGCCGGCCAGGCAGCAGGAACGGCGGCTGCCATTGCCGTCAGAGACGGAATAGACCCTAAAGTGATAATAGACGACCGCGCACGCGTCCGCGAATTGCAGCAAACGCTCTTGAAAGACGGACAAATCATATTGGAAGTAAAGAATGAAGATCCGCTCGATATTGCGCGCTCGGCAAGGGTGCGCGCGTCTTCAAGCGTAATGGGTTCATCTCCCGAAAATATTTTAAGCGGAGCCGTATTTGACTGGCGCGGAAGGAACGACAACCGCTGGATTGCCCCAATTTCGGAAAAACCGTGGGTAAAATTGGAATGGAATTCCCCTAAAAAGATATCGCAAATAATTATGAATTTCGACTGCGGATGCAGACATTTAACCATGACCCTCGAGCAAACTCGGGCGGCGCGCGTAACTTACGCCCCGCAGCCTGAAACTCTTGCCGACTTCAGGATTGTTGGAATACTTCCCGACGGCACGGAAAAGCTTCTGGTAGAGGAGAAGGGCAATTACC
>CALXOC010000051.1 GCA_944389915.1 uncultured Opitutales bacterium
AGAACAACCACGGAATAAGCGAAGCCTCCGGCCTTTATGTTGTTGGAAGCCTGTTTCCGGAATTTCGAGATTCGCAAAAATGGAAGGATCTCGGGTTGAAATGGCTTAAAATACAATGCCGGACGCTGTTTTTTAAAGACGGAAGTTTTTCGCAATATTCTACAAACTATCATAGAGTGGCGCTCGACGGGCTTCTCATGGCGGCTTTCGCGGCAGATATTTCAGCCGATGCGCTGCCTAAAGAACTTTTGGGCGCCCTGGAAAAATCCCTCGAATTTCTGTCAAAACTATGCAATCAAAAAACCGGGACTCCTCCAAGATACGGTGCGGACGACGGCGCCCGCTTTCTTCAACTTTCAGAGAGCGACTATTTTGATTTTCGCCCCCTTCTGGGAGCGCTTGCAGTTATTTCTTCAAGGGAGGTGCCGGAAGAAAATTCCGCATATAAGGAAGAGGCGGCATGGCTATTTGGGAAATATCCGAAAGTTTCTTCCGCTATTTCAAGGGAGGATCTCAGCGCAAAAGACGCAGGCTATTACAGCTTTAACACCCGCGGGGTGTTCGCCTTTATCCGCTGCGGCAATACCGCATTCCGATTTGGACATAGCGACACACTCTCGTTGTGGATTGAGCTGGATTCAAAACCTATAGCCGTTGACGCCGGAACCTTCTCCTACTGCCCCGAACACGCGCCGCAATACAATTTGGCTTGCGCGTCTGTCCACAATGTACTTTCCGTACGCGAAGCGGACTACGCCGTCAATGTTGGACCTTTTCTCCGCCTGCCGCCGCCGAAAGCGAACCTTATATCAATATCTCGCATTAATGGGGCGAAAGTATTTTTCGGAGAAAGCCGACCGTACTTATATATGAAAAATCCGCCGGTGTTCCGCAGGCTTTTAATATGTCTAAATGATGCGGTAATTGTAGTGGACAGCGCTATTTCCCGTAGGAGTTTTCGCTTTGAGCTAAATTGGCTGCTCAACGGAACAAACTGCCGTGAAGACGGCGAGGGAGCCTACACGTTTGAAGAACTTACACGGATAAAAATGGCCTCCTTCCCAAGCGCCGAGAAAACATTGGCGATAGGCGGTCCTGCAGCCTCCATATCGCCGCGCTACAACAAAATATGCGACGCCGCAAAAATAAGCTCCATAAGTTCCGAAACGCCCGAAGCCTTCTTCTGCACTACATTTTCAAACAGCGAGCTGCAATTGTCTCAAAGCGGAGCGCAATTTCAAATAATCGCCGAAGGGCTCAAAGTTGAAATTGACGCATCAAAAATGCCGCGCGCAAAAACATCCGAAGAATTTGTGAGAATTATGCCTGCGGCGTAGCCGCAAAAGATGCCCGGCGCCTATCGCTTGGGGAAAAATCCTTTGGTGTCTATTAGGATTTTATCTTTCAAAAGCCCCGAAAGAGATTCAAATTCCCTGTGATCCACAAGCAATACCACTATATCGGAGCCGGCTACTGCAAGTTCCGGAGAAGTTTTCTCGGTTTTGCCGGCAATATGTTGGGGAAGCGAATCAACATGCGGATCCGCAACAAGAACGCGACCCAAATTCAAATCGCAAATCTTGGAAACTATCTCCATTGCGGGACTTTCACGAACATCGTTTACGTTTGCTTTAAATGTTACGCCCAAACACGCTATCGAAGGATTTTTAAAGTTCTTTGCGGCCCTTTTTACTTTTTCAACAACGAAATCGGGCTTGCCGTCGTTCACGGCTCTCGCCGCCTTCATAAGCGGAGTTTGCGCTTCCGCGTCGGAGATTATAAACCACGGATCAACCGCTATGCAGTGCCCTCCCACACCCGGCCCCGGAGAAAGAATGTTCACTCGCGGATGCCTATTTGCCAGTTTTATAAGTTCCCATACATCTATACCAAACTTATCGCAAACAATGGAAAGTTCATTTGCAAAAGCTATTGCCACGTCTCTTGAGGCATTTTCGGTAAGTTTTGCCATTTCCGCAGTTTTATCGTCGGTGGTGAAAATTTCCCCCTTGCAAAAGCAGGAATAAAGCGCCTTTGCGCGTTCTGCAGCCTCGGGCGTAAAACCTCCGCATATCCTATCGTTGGCCACAAGTTCGGCGAGCATCTTGCCGGGAAGTATTCTCTCGGGGCAATGCGCGAAATTTATGCTGTCAAAATCCACGCTTTCAAGCCTGCCCAACTTAGACAATTCGTCCTTAAGCCAATCGCGCATTTTCGAGGTTGTCCCAACCGGACTTGTAGATTCGAGTATGAGCATCTGCGAATTCTCAATACAAGCGGCAACGGAGCGCGTTGCCGCCTCCACATACGACAAATCAGGAATTTTTCTTCCTCCATCCAATCTTTTGAACGGTGTTGGCACCGCCACAATGTAAAAATCCGAACTCTCCGGGACAGATGAAGCCCTAAGAAAACCATTTTTTACGGCCTCGGCCATCAGTGCGTCTATATCGGATTCCCCGACATGGCTTTTCCCGGCGTTTACCCCTTCCACGCGCGAACGCAATACGTCAACCCCAAGGACTTTTTTGCCCTTTGAAGCGAAAATAGACGCCGTAGGTATTCCTATATAGCCAAGGCCTATTACACAAATATCATATTTTTTCATAAATACTCCGATAATCCGAGACACTTCTATACCCGAATAAAGAATGGATATTTTTGTATAAGCTATTTCGTTCGTCAACAATCAAATTAGCGCCGCAAGCTATGGGCTGCGCCGCCATGTTTTTTTCTAGCGCCCGCATTCCCTGTTTTCTTTGATTCAAAATATACGTTGTCGACAAGAAGCCTTTCCCCCTTTTTCATGCGGCTGGCAAATATTGAATAGTCGGCCCGCACAGCCTTTGGCGGAACAACTGCGCTCAAATAAAAATCCCAAAATTTTCCATCGGAAGACCAAGGCAAAAGCAGGGTTTTGCGCCCCATGCATAAGCCGTCGCCGGAATAAAAAGCAATAGTTGCATAGCACATAGATCCGGGCATCAGCTCGGACTTAAACCTGCCCCCAAAGCGGCACGCGTCGCCAGGAGATACACGCAGCGAAGCTCCAACTCCCGAATTTGAACAATTCTCAAACAGCAATCCATAGCTTCCGCTCTCAGCTGCCTCTGGATATATTCCCAATCGCTGGTTTTCGAAATCTTCATTATACACTGAAAGCCCGGGAACCCTATCATTGGAAAGAAAATCCATGCTATTTCCGCATTCAAATCCAAATTTTGCGGAATAATAGGCGGGCAACTTGTCGATTTTCCTTTCAAACTCCAATTCAGCCAACATTGGAAAATCGGATGCGGAAATAAAATCTCCGCGCGTTGAAATATTTTTTAGCGCAAGATCAAAAGGTGAAGATATATCGTTGGCAAGCCATGAAAAATCTGCCTTGGGATATCTGCTCATAGAAGCCTGGCGCCCTATTGCACGCAATTTTTTAGCCTCCAAAAAATGCAGGCAGTTAAGGGCTGCGGCAATATCGGCAGAGCCGGCGTTGGAGTTACACAATCTAAACAGGGCAATTTTTGCCTTATAGGCTTTCCATGCGCTCTCGGTGATGTCAAAGACAAGTTTTAACTCGCGCACGCGCGCCGATTTCACAGTATCGCCGGCAGCCAACGCGGCGCGTTCAACACAGGAGCGCATCTGAGCCAAATCCTCTTCAGACAACAATTCCGCCGACGCTTCGGATTTATAAAAGCTAAGCCACAAAGGTGGATATTTTCTGTTGGCCCACGCCTTCGCCGCTATATCGAAAAACTTCGACACATGCCCCGCCGCCGGACCGTAATATTTGCGAAAAAACTCATTGCGCAATTTTTCTGCATCGGCATTTATATCGCGAAGCAGGCGCGTTAGAATCCATAGCTTGTGGGCGTCATATGCCCACACCGCATAACTCTCCGCATAGTACAATCGGGCGCCCAGAAAATGCGCCCGCCGCAACGAGTCCCATATAAAATTTTCGGTTTCGCGCGGAATGAAATAGGGGCTTCCATAAAAGTAGTCGTAAATGCCCCATTGTTGCGCTCCGCTTGAAGCCCAGCGTTTCAAGAGCTCGCCGTCAGCCTTTGCATATTCTTTATCGAAGCTGTTCGACCTGTCCGAGCAAACATAAGGAACTATTGCGGGATTCACTTTAAAGCTCGGCGTATTTGTTGCGATGGAATAAGCTAAGACTCCTATGTATTTGCCGCTATTCGCAACTGCACGTTCGGCAACTGCATTGGAAAATTTAAAAATGGCATTGGACCAATCTGGCAATCCCCAAAAATATCCCCTTTGAAAATTTTTATATTCGGGGCGCTGGTCCATATGGGGAGTGTCTTTTATGCCCAGCGCAAACATCGGAGACAGCGGATTATTTTTAAAGAAATTTTCTGCCGCCTTAGCTGCGAAATTTTGGGCCTCTACGTTTAAAACATCAGGCTGCCCGGCCATGCCCGGGACATATCCGCCGTAAAGAGTTAATCGCCTTGAGAACAAATCAGGATATTTTTTAAATGCCTCCGGAGAAAAGATTCGCCCAAGATTATGTGAAAATTTTGCCATTCCGCCTAAAGCGTCCGCCCCCGATATTTTGCACCATTCCGCATTTCTATTCCCCGGCATTGAAAGCGCAACGGACTTAAACGAAGGCTTGTATTTGCGGGCCTTCTTTGCAATTCTAAGATTGGAAATCTGCGGGATATTGAATCCGAGCGGCGGGGGCGCAAAAAAATCCGCCTTGAAGTATTTTGAGAGGAACTCGGCAACCGCGAACATGGAAAGAGACGGCGAGGAATATTTTACAAATACACCATCTCCGTTCCAGCCGTCGGAAAAACAGCCGTCTTCCGATACCGACATATATATGGGAGTTTTAGCCCCCTTGCGCCAACTTCCAAAATACGACACACTAATGCGCCCGCTCTTGCAGGTTTTTGAAAGGCACTTTGCAAGAAAATTGGCCGCCTTCGCTTCGAAACGAGTAGGCATCGACGGCAAACGCACGTCTATGTCGCAAGCCGAATTTTCTATAAGCGCAACTGAGCTTAAAAGCCCCGCTTGCGGGCGCAACAACGCCGGCATTGCACCGCTCCATGTTCTTGGTAAGGCTGCGCACACGCGGGCCATAACGCCCACGCAAAATATGCCTAAACATATAAGGCGCATATAAACAACGAACAAACGCATACGCGTATAAAAAAATTCTCGCTATATCTTAGACAAAAACAATGTAAAACTTTCCCGTTTTTTAAAGCAAAATAAAAACAGCAGTTAAGAGCTTAAATATATGCGGCTATACGCGATATATAAATATGAACACCTTAAAATCCATACTTTATATAGGAACTTTGGGAAGTTTAATTTTCATATTAAGCGCGTGCCAAACATACCAAGACGGCCCCACCTCCGCATGGAACGGCAGTTCCGAAGCGGGGACTCCTATAAGGACAAGGCTGAAAGGCAAAGACAGCGGATTTAGATTTTTATTTATAGGAACAAGCCCCTCGGAAATTACCGCTTTAGACAGATTGTACGAAGCCGCCGAAAAAGCCGGTTTTAAAATCGACGGCAAAAATTACGCATTCCAAAACATGTACAAGGAAGAGAGCGGTTTCTTATACCCTTTGATAGGATACGGACACTTGGAAATAAGCGCAGACTTGTACCAATACACATATAAGGGCACCGAATACAGCATTAAAGACAACAATAGCAATATAAGCTCTTCCAAGACAATATATTCGCTTTTTGAAAAAGTATTCTAAAGAGCGCATTGTCAAAAAAGATAGCGCAAATTGAAAATGGCCGCGGAATATGGAATCTAAAAAACAAAAAGCCCCCGCAAACGCGGAGGCTTTTCAAACTTATGATGCCGAGCATCAAATGGCCTTAAAATAATCCGCCAAATGTCCTGTGAAAAAACGACGGCTTGTAGAGCTTATATTTCATAGGCTCAATCGTCTCAGACCTGTACTTATAGGGTTTGTCGCTGTAGTTAAACAGTATTTCCGAACCGTCGGAGTATTTTGACAGGAACACGTCCTTTGCTATCTCCGAGTGGTCTTCCAAGAACTCAAGCTGCAAATGCTTAAGCTTCATAAATTCGTCGTACATAGACTTCATAGGCTTAAGGTCCTTATAGTCTATATAGTAGAACGAAGGCCTTCCGCAGAATTCCACGAGCTTCATGCGCCTATTTTCGGTAGAACCTAAATACGTGTAACTCTTGTTTGAGTCGGAAAACTTCTCATTGTCGCGCGAGTACGGAGCATCTATGGTCGCGTAGTAGGGGCCGCCGTTCAAGATTATGCCGTTATAAACCAAGGGCCATATCGGAACCATCTTTTTAACCAGCGGGCTTTGATTGCCCGTCCAGCTCACATATAGAACATAGTCGGTAACCCCGGCTATATGGTCGAAACCCGCCTCGGAACTATATCCGCCAAAAACATCTATGCACTTTTGGGAGACTTTCTTTTCGTATTCCGTCTGCCCCTTGCGGCTTAGAGGATGGCGCGGATTGTGGCAGGGATGCGGAAGTATAGCCGTGGTTACGTCGACATGCTGTATGCCGTTTAATCCGAGCGATTTCAATTTAGCAAGGTCTTCGTCCAAATATCTGTCATATACCACCTGGAAACAGTTGTAGTAAACCTGCCCGCCCGGGAGCATAGTATATTTGTATTCATTGCCGTCCTTGTCCCAAGATATGTCTTCGTTGCAGAATCTCTTGGCCGATTTCACGGCGTCGTGGTGGTTGACATGCGAAGTCATTTGGAATCCCAAATTCTTTCCGAAATTTATAGTCTCGACCATTCCCTTCTCGCCACCGAGCTCCTCGGGTACGGGGAAGAGATCCGGGAAAGGACCATCGTGGCCTCCCTTTTGCCAACCGACAAAGCAGAACTCAACATTGTCCATTCCTTCTTTCTTTATGCGCGAAAGCACGTCGCGGCCGTAGTCAAAAGTATATTGCACAACCATTGGTATGTCGGCCCATTTTTTGCGGTCCACGCCCCTGCGCACCCTTGTTGCGAACTTTATGCGCACATATATGGAATTAGCGGAATATTCGAGTGTCTTATTTCCCTTTATGCGCTCCTTGAGAGGCTTAACTTCCCCGCGTCCGAGTTGGTATTTTCTATATTCGCGGGCCATTCCGGAATAGGTGGCGTTGTCGCCTTCAAGCTTGTGGTAGTCGACTATCAAGTCCTCATAGGGGTCAACCTCCATTGCTTTAATGTCAAAGCGCGGAAATACGCTATATTCGCCGTTTTTAACCTCTACAAAAGGCCTAAACTCAAGGTCCAGCCCCTTGACGATGCCAACTGCCGTTCCGCGCGGCGTTTTTGCCCCGAATATGGGCATTAATCTTTTTGAAAAAGCAGAACCGTTATCCTTGTCGAATTCTATATAAGAGCCGTCGGGCAGAATGTAAAATCCGTCTTCGCCCTTCTTTGCCTTGGCAAAGTCGGCAACGACATCAATCGTTAGAGCATCGCGTGGAATTTCCCGGACAGGAACCTTAACGCGGTACACATTGTTTCCCATATCCTGCATTTTAACCGCCTTCTCCTCCAACTTGCCGTTGGGATACTTTATGCGGAGTGTTGCGGTATCGAAAGCGTAAGCCCCGAGAGCGCACATAGCGCCCAAAAGCGCCAAACATAGCTTTTTCATAATTTCCCTTTGTTTATGTTATTAAAAGGCATGCCAGACCCTCCCTGCCACACCATATTAAAATTTTCAATTGGTTTTCAGTGCTATAAAAAAATACAATTTCTGTCAAGCCAGTGTTAAAAGCGCTACTCGTAAAACTTTACATACGCCTTTTTCCTCAAGCCCTCCACCCATTTCTTATACATCTCCTTGCCGTTTTGCTCAACAAGAGTCCATTCAATTTGCTCGCGGACATCGTCTATCTTTTGAATGCCGTCGCCCTTTTTGTCTTCAAGCTTAAGAATGAATATCATTTCCCCTATTTCAACGGGAGAAGTTACCTCGCCAACTTTTATCGCAAAAACCTCCTTGTCCAATAGCGGATTTAGCTCGCCTTTTTTATACCAGCCCCATTCCCCGCCGCGCGCAGAACTGTCGTCTCTGCTGTATTTCCGCGCCAGCTCCGCAAAATCCTCGCCCTTTTTAAGGCGACTCTCTATTTCGGAAGCCAATTTCCTGTTGTCCTCCATAGTTTTATTCATTCCGGGCTTGAGGGTTATCATGCGTATTTTTACGCTCGCGGCGGAATACCACTTAGATTTGTTTGCCTCGTAATACTCCTTAATTTTTTGAGGGCTGATTTCGGCGGCAGTCTGACGCTTTTGGTTTTGCATGTAGCCTACTATTATATCCTTTTCCTGATCCGCCCTAAACTGCTTTATAGTCTTTCCCTGCGATTGAATAAACTTTATGAATTCCGCCCTGTCTCCGTTGAACTCCTTGTTTAAATAATCGTCAAAATGGGTGTCCAAATACGACTGCGGTATAGACATTCCCCTCTCCTTGAAGTCTTTAACAATCAGCTCCCTATCAATCATGTTTTGGACTATTTCGCGCATATAGGCGTTAACCCTCTGGGAGAATTCAAATTCCGACCGCGCCTGCTGGCGTATCTGCGGTATAAAGGGCTCAACCTCCTTCATTATTTCGGCGCGGGTAATAACCCTGTCTTCAACCACGGCTATTATGCTGTCGCTGCCCAGCGACCTGTTTGAATTGTTTGCGCGAAGCAATCCCTGCGCCGACGCGCAAGAGCACCCAAGCGCAAAAAGCGCAACAATCAATATGTCAATTTTTCTCATTTCAAAAGTCCGGGAAGCACGTTTGTCAAAAAATTTTCAATCTCGCCGAGTTTGGCAACTGCCTTCGAGTTCGTCAAGCGGGGAAAATGCCCGTTAAGTTTAAAGAATTCCGTTTTACCCGCCCGGATTTTTCCCAATTTCAGTATGTCGCCTGAAGTTTCGAGCACATCGAAGCCGGCGATCTCGGCGCAAACCCGAACTCTTGCAACGCGAAACAGAAGTTCGGCGCAAGGCGGAATTTTGCCGAAGCGGTCGCGCACCTCCAGCTTAAGCTTTTCAAGCTCCGGAAGCGACGCCGACAGCGATATCCTTCTGTATATATCTATGCGCAACTGAGTCTGCGGTATGTATGAACGGGGTATATAGGCTTTGGAAATTTCGGCCGCGCTATTTTTTATCTCCCGCATGAGAATCTCCTGAAAATAATTTTCGGCATTAGAGAGATTGGCTTCAAATTTTTCGCCCTCGCCGAGCCTGATAAAATCAAGGGCGAGATTCGCCCTACCGGTTCCGACGCATTTTTCGCCTTTAAGCAGGGCTATACTGCGCTTTAATAAGGCGCAGTAAAGATCGAAGCCCACTCCCGCAATGTGTCCGCTTTGCCTTGCCCCGAGAAGATTCCCGCAGCCGCGCAACTGGAGGTCGCGCGTGGCTATCCTGAACCCGGCGCCGGGCTTGTTGTACTGCCTTATGGCTCCAAGCCTCTTGCGGGCGCTCTCTACAAGCGCGGCATGCCTGTGCAGCAAAAGCCATGCGTACGCACGCCGTGTAAAGCGGCCAACCCTTCCCCTTAATTGGTAAAGCTGGGCAAGCCCAAACTTGTCTGCCCCCTCGATTATAATAGTGTTGCAATTGGGTATGTCCAACCCCGACTCTATAATGGTGGTGCATACGAGCACATCGTATTTGCCGTCGACAAAATCAAGCATCAGACGCTCCAGCGCGCTCTCGCCCATTCGCCCGTGCCCCACTCCTATGCGGAGATTCGGGAACATTTCCTCCAGCTTTTTTGCGGCGGCGTCTATTGTTCCCACCCTGTTGTGCAAATAGAAAACCTGCCCTCCGCGGGATATCTCCCGCTCTATCGCAGCCTTTACCGTTTCGTCGGAATATTCCTTGACGAAAGTCTCGACGGGAAACCTGTTTTTTGGTGGAGTTTCAATCACGCTCATGGAGCGCGCGCCCATCATTGCAAAGTAAAGAGTCCTCGGGATTGGGGTCGCGCTCATCGACAACACGTCCACTCCTTCGCGCATGGCCTTGATTTTTTCCTTGTGCTTCACCCCAAAGCGGTGCTCCTCGTCTATGACGAGCAAGGCCAGATCCTTGAATGCAACATCGTCGGCGAGCAGCGCGTGCGTGGCTATTATTATATCTATCCTGCCTTCCGCCAGCTCTTTTTTTATCTTTGCGCACTCGGCTTTTGTCCTGAATCTGGAGAGCATTTCAACAACCACCGGATACGCCCCCATTCTCTCGCGGAAATTTCTGAAATGCTGTTGGCATAGGATTGTAGTCGGGCACAATACCGCGGCCTGTTTCCCGGCGAGCGCGCATTTGAAAGCCGCCCTCAAAGCCACCTCCGTTTTCCCAAAGCCAACGTCCGCGCACAAAAGCC
>CALXOC010000052.1 GCA_944389915.1 uncultured Opitutales bacterium
CTAAAATACCAATGGGATTTGTGGGCGAGGCCCTTGATTGCGCAGCGGGGGCTTTGCTGATGTGTTCCAACGCCGGCAGATACATAACCGGAGCCAATCTCATGGTCGACGGCGGAATGTCTCTTCATAGATAAACTCTAAAGATTAAAAGGATAGAAATGAGCGTGGAGCAATATAAAAAAGAGATTGGAATGATGAATCTCGAAAAGTTAATAGAAACCCGTCAATATATATCTAAAGCGGATTTCCCCATACCAGCAAAAGAGCTTTTGGCGCGCTTTGAAGATTTGTACACAGGGGCGGTTTGCGATGTCTTGCGCGAGTTTTGCCTTTTGAACCAGGCCCTTCCCGGACATATCGTTCCATTGCGCGAATACAGGACCGTTGCGGGTTTTGCTTTTACGGTCAAAAGCTCTCCGAATGTTATGATACGCGGCGAAATGGAATTTAGGACAAAGATGCTCGACGAGCTGGGAGAAGACGCTTTTGTAGTTTGGGACACCAGCGGCGACGAAAAGGCCACTCTCTGGGGCGGCGTAATGACCGCTACTGCAAAGGGCAAAAAAGTAAAGGCCGCATGCATAGACGGCGGCATACGCGACACCCACCAAATACTCGAGGCGGACTTCCCCGTGTTTTACAAATATAGAACATGCAACGGGAGCCTCGGCAGGTGCCTGATAACGCATTACCAGATTCCCGTTCTGATAGGAGACGTGGTCGTCCGTCCGGGGGACGTTGTTCTCGGGGATATAGACGGGGTGTTAGTGGTTCCCCGCGATATAGCGTACGACGTGCTCGTCAGGGCCGAGGAAATAAAATCCAACGAAAAGAAGATTTTTAGTTGGGTAAAGGAAGGGCAAAGCGTTCAGGAAATAACTGAAAAAGGCGGATATTTCTAATGCAAATCTGCAACTTTGCAAAATGCGCGGCTATGTTTTACAGCCGCGTTTTTTTGCCGGCATAAGGTCGAAGCAATTTGCGGCAAATGTGCGTATGGTGGACGGACACAATGGCGCATATTAAAAAAACTCGCATTCGGCATATTATTGCGCGCGCATTTATTGCACCGCTTCAACCAAGGAATCTGCGTATATTTCCGCAACGTGTTTGACTTTAATGTCGTCGTTGTTGAGCGCGAGCATATTTGATATTTGCATCATGCACGCCGGGCAGCCCGCAGCAACCACATCTGGCGAAACCGATACGATGTTGTCGCGCTTGCGCTTTCCTATTTGCTTTGATATTTCGTAGTGGGTCAGGGTGAAGCTGCCTCCGCAGCCGCAACACTTGTCTGATTCGGGCATCTCGACGAGTTCGCATGCGGCGTTCATTCTTATCAGAACCCTTGGCTGGGCCGATACGCCAAGCGACTTCTTCAGGTGGCACGAATCGTGGTATGTAACCCGCTCCGATGCTTTTTTTAAAGCTGGCCCATTCCGAACTTTTAGGACGTCGACAATAAATTCCGATATATCCAGAGCTTTGGCGGCGGCCATGGCAGCGTACTTTTTATCGTCGTCGCTTTCGGCATATTTTGGCCACATTTCTTTTATCGTCTCTGTGCATGAGGCGCATGCGGTCACTATGTAATCGTATTTTTCGCGCTTAAAAATCTCTATGTTAAGGTGCGCCATCTTTTGGAAGGCGTCGCGGTCGCCAGATGCCAATGCGGGAATTCCGCAACAAGCCATAGACGCCGGAATGCAAACTCCCACACCGTGGTGTTTAAATATTTTAACGCAGGCTTTTGTAACGTTTGTGTAAACCTTGTCTCCCATGCAGCCGGGGAAAAACAGCACCTTTAATCCGCTTTTCCCCGGAGGAAGGTCTATGCGCCCAAATTCTGCGGAGAATGTTTTCCGAGGCATTTGCGGAATGCGCCGCTCGCCCGCCAATATGTCTAAGAGGGGAGCCTTCGCAGTGCGTGCCGCGTTTTTTTGCGGTCGCATGAATACGGGCCTGAATGGCGCGGATAATGCGCTGAGAAAATCGAAGAGCCTCGGGTGCGAGAGAAGCCCCCTGAAAATCAGGCGCTTTATGGGGCTCAAGCCCATGTAGCGCGCGTTTAGGGCGCGGGCTTCTAAAAATATGGCCATCGTATTTACTCCAGAAGGGCATGCTGCCTGGCAAGAACCGCACAATAAACACCGGTCGAGCTTTTCCCTTGCCAGTTTGGGGTCTTTCAGCATCTCTTCAGACAGCTTTGATAGCAGGAAGAGCTTTCCCCTTGCGACATCGGCTTCCGAGTGCGTCTCGGTGAAGACGGGACACACCGATTGGCAGGTTCCGCAGCGCATGCACTTTATTATGCGGTCGTCAAATTCGCGCATTGCGCGCGCCAATTCACCGATTTTTGTCATATTGCTGTCCCCGTAATTTTTGTCGGGTTGAAAAGCCCTTTGGGGTCCAATGCCCGCCTGAGTTTTTTTGAAAATGATATTGTGGCTGCGTTGGTTTCCATTTTCAGCCATTTTGCCTTGGCCGTTCCTATGCCGTGTTCCCCCGATAGGGTTCCGCCCATTTCTACGGTTCTGGTAAATAATTCGTCTATAGCGAGCTCCACGCGCCTAAATTCATCGCTATTGCGCTTATCGCAAAGTATTGAGGGGTGCAGGTTGCCGTCTCCGGCATGTCCGAAAGTTCCTATTAGCAAATCGTATTTTTTTGCTATTTCGCCTATAGTTGAAACCATCGCAGGAATTTTGGAGCGCGGAACCGTTGCGTCTTCCAAGACTATGGTGGGACGGCTTCTGGCAAGCGCCGGCAGAGATTTTCTTCTCGCCTCCCAAATTTTGTCCTTGTCCTGCTCGTTTTTGGCGACAGCCACTTCAGAGGCTCCGTTTTTTCTAAGCACTGATTCCACCGTTTCCGAATCCTCGGCAACCTGCGCGGGGTGTCCGTCGAGCTCTATCAGCAATATGGCGCCGGCATTCTTTGGAAGCCCTATATGTTCGCACTCCTCCACCAGGGATATTGTTACAGAATCCATGATTTCAAGGGTGCAGGGCAGTATATGCGCGGCTATGATGCCCGCCACGGAACTTGCGGCGGCGTCTATGCCGTTGAAAACGGCCATCATTGCCCGCGATGCCTTTGGCGGCGGAATTAGTTTTAGTATGGCCTTGCTTATTATGCCGAGCGTTCCTTCTGATGCGCATATAAGGCCGGGAAGATTGTAGCCTGTTACGCATTTTACCGTGCGGGAACCTCCCTTTATGAGTGCGCCAGAGGCGTCAAAAAATTCCACTCCCATGAGGTAGTCTTTTGTTACCCCGTATTTGAGACCGCGCAGGCCCCCCGCATTTTCTGCTATGTTTCCCCCGAGCGTGGACACCGCTTGAGAGCCCGGATCCGGAGGATAGAATAGCCCGCGCTTTGCAACTTCGTTTGCGAAATAAGCGGTTACTACGCCCGGTTCCACCACAGCATACATGTCTTCTTCGTTTATTTCCAATATGTTATTGAGCGCCTGGGTTACTATGACTACGCTTTCTTCAGAATCTGGCACGGTTCCGCCGCTCAAGTTTGTTCCCGATCCCCTTACTGTAATTGGCATTCCAGCTCGGGAGCATAGCGCTATTATATCAGATAGCTGCTCCGTCCTTTTTGGAAGCACGGCCATTGCAGGCATCTTAGGCTCCAGAACTGCGGAGTCGTAGGAGTAAGCGTGTCTGTCTGACTCGTTTGAGAGCACGTTTTCAGGGCCTACAATTTTTTCCAAATCTTTTGCGAAACTTTCAAGAGACATATATCTATTTTCCCTTTTTTCTTTTATTGCTTAAATTCAAGCTTAATGCGTAGAATGTCGCGTCTTATTAGATGGAAATTTGCTTGTTTCCACAAGAGAATTTTAGCGTCTTGAAAGCGTATTTTTGGGGCGCAGGGTCTCGGAAATTTTCCAGACCGGAGAGATAATGGAACAAATCGGCGCTTTATTGCGCGTATTTGCATTAGAATCGTTTAGGGCGTAGTTCAGCATGCGCACCGCGTTTTTGCCGACCAGAACGTTGTTTTGGTCCATTCCGGTAAAGCTTTTTTCTACCCTCTCCAAGTGCGCTATGGAAATATCGCGTGGAATTTTTAGTCCGAGTTCCTCAAGCCAGTTCCTCACGGCGCTGTGGAGGCACAGCAAGGCGTCGGGCCTGTTTGTTTTTATCCATTGGGCAAATGAATCGGGAAGGGGGGCGTCTAATTCAGAACTCGTGTATGGCGGAACCATTTCGGCGATATTTCCCCGCTCGTAGCACGCCCTCAGAAATCCGCCCAGGAAACGCCCGTCTATGAGGTCGTCTATTTCTTTTTTAAGCACTATTCCAGGGCGTTTGAAACCGTAATCGAATATGTTGAGAGTGGATTTATAGGATATGTAATATTGGTCTGTTATTGAAAAGTCGAGCTCGGGCTCAAGCATTCTGAGCCCCGCTGCCACAAACTTGAACTCGCGCCAAAGCTCGGCGTATTTTGCGGGGAGGCGGTTGTTCTCAAGCAATCCCGTAATTACGCCGCCGCGTATCCCCCTTGCTCTGAATATGCGCCTCAATTTTTCTGAGGAATTCGCCGGAGCGTCCAGATAAAATTCGGCAACGGAGTAACCCAGATTTTCGGCTTCCTCCCTTATCCCTTCAACAATCATCGGAAAAGTCGGGCGCAGCTGCATTATGTTTCTCGACGGATACAATAGCGCAATAGTTTCGTATTTTCCGGACTTGTCCGAGAATCTGATTTCAGACATTATGCGCGACAGCGTAGCGCTCTTGACATATGAGAGTTTTTTCGCCGCCGCCTTGACTTTTTTTATGGTGCTTTCCGAGACCCTGCCGCGCCCGGACAGCGCCACCGACGCCGCGTATTTCGATACTCCGGCACGCAAAGCAACGTCCTTTAAAGTTGTTCTCCTCGCTCTTTTCACCCGGCAATCCAATGCCTTTTGTTGCCTTGAAGCAAGCACATAATAACAGTTATGCAAATTAATGTCCGCGCGCTCTTGACTCGGATGCCTTTTACCCTTGAAATTTGAGCCATGAAGAGAACAGTTGCGCTTCTTGTTGCTGCATTTGCCGTAAAATTTTCACTGTTTGGGCAAAAACTTTCGATGGACGGGGATTGGTCGTTTTCATTGTACGGCGAAAACGGCGAGCTTGTCCAAAGCGGCGCCATTAAAGTGCCATCGCCGTGGGAGGCTTGCGGATACGGCAAAGAGGGGGACAAGCTTAAAAATCACGGAGTTGGAGTTGGGCGCTACGAGCGCGATTTCATCATTCCGCACTCGTGGCGCGGCAGCGATATTTACCTTACATTGGAGGGAATATCGCGCTACGCCAAAGTCTGGATAGACGGCAATAGCGCGGGAGACGAAGCCGCAGGGGTTGTGGGGCGGCACAAGT
>CALXOC010000053.1 GCA_944389915.1 uncultured Opitutales bacterium
AGACGAGCCTACGGATACAGAAACTTTAAAAATTACCGCTTGAGAGTACTTGTAGAATGCGGGGTGAATCTATGAAAGGCAAATCTAAAAAATCAACCTATTCCACAACCTTTGGTGTTGACCCAAAATTTGGCGCCGAAACACAAAAAAGCCGCAACTTCCTATTTTCCATGGATTGCGGCTATCTAAGCAATACCCGACCAGGGACTCGAACCCTGAACCAATTGATTAAGAGTCAACTGCTCTACCATTGAGCTAGTCGGGCTTAAATTTAAGGCGTTGACAGTAGAACTTTGTTCGTTCAGTGCAAGAAAAAAATATGTTTATTTGGATTTATTCTTAGGGTTTCCATTTTGTTTTGCATTCCTTGCATTTCTATATAACTCTACTTTTGCAATTATGAAAGAATATTTGGATTTGCTTAAACTTGTGCTTGAAAAGGGCGAGGAGCGTTCAGATCGCACGGGAGTCGGAACCATAGGCGTATTTGGCGCGCAGGCTCGTTTTGATTTGCGCAACTCCTTCCCGCTGCTCACAACAAAGAAATTGCATACCCGCTCCATTATTTACGAGCTGCTATGGTTTCTCAAGGGGGATACAAACATAAAATATTTGAACGACAACCGCGTTACCATATGGGACGAATGGGCGGACCCAAAAGGTGATCTCGGCCGAATATACGGCGCCCAGTGGACCGACTGGCGCACGCCCGAAGGCGAAAGCATAAACCAAATAGACCGCCTCATAGACGGTCTCAAGCGCGATCCGTACGGCCGCAGACATATTGTTAGCGCGTGGAATCCGGGCGAGCTCTCAAAAATGGCCTTGCCGCCGTGCCACGCCCTTTTTCAATTTCATGTGGATTCGCACGGGTGTTTGAGCTGCCAATTATACCAGCGCAGCGCGGATTTATTTTTGGGCGTTCCTTTTAATATAGCATCATATTCTCTTCTGACCATGATGGTGGCACAGGTTTGCGGATACGCCCCAAAAGAATTTATACACACTTTCGGAGATTTGCACATTTACAAAAACCATCTGGAGCAGGTTAAAACGCAATTGTCGCGCAATACCCGCCCGCTCCCGAAAATGTCGATAAACCCGGCGCGCAAGCGCATGGGCGATTTTGTTTACGAGGATTTTACCCTTGAGGGCTACGACCCGCATCCGGCGATAAAGGCGCCTATTGCCGTATAGATTATGCCGACTTTGAAAGCCATAGCCGCCGTTGCTCAAAACGGAGTCATAGGCATGGACGATAAAATTCCATGGCACATATCCGACGAGTTTAAACATTTTAAGTCAACCACCATGGGGGGCGTTTTGCTTATGGGCAGGCGCACATGGGACAGCCTCGGCGGGCGCCCCCTGCCGGGCAGGGAGAACGCCGTTATAACTTCGCGCCCCGCGGGAATAGTCGGAGCCGCCGTATTCCCGTCTCTCGACAAGGCGCTGCGCCATTACGAGGCCGATAGCCGCCAGGTATGGATATGCGGAGGCGCCCAGCTGTACAAAACGGCCCTTCCAATGTGTTCCGAAATAATATTGAGCCGCATTAAATTGTCTCCGCGCGGCAATGTGTATTTCCCCGATATTGCCTCCGATTTCTCGGAGGCGGAGGTATTGTTGAGGCACAGCCAATTCGACGTCATCAGATATGTTAGGCGTTGACTCCGTTAAAATAATATTGAAGTTTGGAACAATAAAAGTTTAACAATAGTCTAACTGTACAATATGGAATTTTTAGCGCTAATCATAATACCTTTAATAATCGGAATGTACGCGCAGATGCGCGTTTCCGGCTCTTATTCCCGGTTCTCGCAAGTGCGTTCGCGCGGCGGACTCACGGGTTTGGACGCGGCGAGGGCCGTCTTGCGTTCCGCGGGAATAGACGACGTTGAGATTGTTCCCATAGAAGGCCATCTTACGGACCATTACGATCCCACCAGAAAAGTTTTGGCGTTGAGCCGCGAGAACTATTCCGGCACAAGTCTCGCCGCTCTCGGAGTTGCCGCGCACGAAGCCGGGCATGCAATTCAGCATAAGGAAAAATACGCCCCTTTGCAGCTTCGCATGAGCCTTGTTCCTATAACAAATTTTGCGTGCTCGCTTTTGCCCATAGTCATGCTGGGCGGATTTTTTCTTTTTCACAGCGTTATGACTATATATGTAGGAATTGCCATCTATCTTATTTTGGCGGTGTTCCAACTTGTAACCTTGCCGGTCGAATTTAACGCATCAACGCGCGCAAAGATGCATTTGCGCAAACTTGGCATCATTGAAGGCGACGAGGCCTCCGGAGTTGAAAATGTTCTCGATTCCGCCGCGTTTACTTATGTGGCGGCGTTCATATCGTCGTTGGGTTGGCTGCTTTACCTTTTGGCGGCTTCGCGCGAGCGCTAATTCCTTCCGGCTGGACGCACAAAAAAAGCCCCGTAAGCGGGGCTTTTTTTGTGCTGATTTTGCCTTTTATTCCGACGGCGCCGCGGGGGAGTTCCCGCTTTTAGACGCTTCTTCGCAATCTCCGGAAGTGCCAGCTTGGGCTTGGCTTAATTCTTCATTCGCTTCGGAGATTTCTTCGTCTTGAGCATCTGGGGCTTCCGCTTCTGCAATATCCGGAGCATTCGCTTCTGCAATATCCGGGGCTTCCGCTTCTGCAATATCCGGAGCTTCCGCGCCTTCTTTGCTTTCGCTTTCGGAATCCTTGGATTCCCCCACAATGGGCTCGTCGATTGTTCCGATATTGTCCTCTTGCGGAGCTTGGGATTTGTCTTTGGGGCGGGGCAGGTATGGGTTTGCCTGAAGTGTTGTATCGGCATATTCCACAACATAGCCTTCGGATATCAACCAAAACATTTCGCTGAGTACGGAGCTGAGCTTTGATTTTTCGGCGTCGTTGGAATGTTGTGGCGCATCACCTCCGATGCTCGCGGATTCGGGGGCGTCCACAGGAGCGGGATTGAGCTCCTCGGCTTTTGAGCCTTCGGAAATCTGCTGTGCCTCGGCGTTTTCTGCCTCGTTGCTATTGGGGTTTGGCTTGGTCGCTTCGGCTGTCGCGGATTCCTCCTTATCGGACACGGTGCCCTGAATTTCCTCCGATATGGCTGGCTTGGCGTCTTCCGAAAGAGTATCGCCTTGCTTGTCATCGCTTGGGGGAGTCAGGCCCAAGAACTTATAGGGTAAATCGTTTGCCGAAATTCCCGGATTTTGGGTTATAAAATTAAATATGGCCTGCGGCATTTCTGAGAGCGAATCTCCCTCAAAGAGGAATTTTCGCTTAACAACAGACACAAACGCAAAACCCTTGCTGCCTCTTTTGTAAACGGTAAATCCGCTTCTGCGAAGTCTGCCGCGCAAGTTGTTTGCCGTTACAATGGGGAAGTGGCGCTGGCGGCGGCACGTTTCCTCAATATTGCGCCTTATCCTGCCGAAGGGGAGTTTCGCAATGTTGGAGCCTTTCATTCTGACCTGCTCGTAAGTTTTCACAAGATCGGCTCCCATCTTGTGGATTATGTAGTTTACCGCAGCTTCATAAGTGTCGAAAGTATCGGCTTCGCCTTCGGCGGGAGGCGTTTTTAATTTATAGACGTCCCGGGTTTTCATGCTTTCAAGCCACGCCGAGATCTGTTCGGGATCCCTTACGGATTCCACCGCCGCAGCGAAAGCGTCAAATGACATCTTGGGAGATTTCTGGCGGTAGTACTCGCGAAGATGCTCGTTGTATTTGTGCCAATTTGGCGCTCCCAGCAACTCTCCCGTTACAGTCGATTTATTGACGACTTGAAAGTTGCCCTTGGGCGCTTCGGCCTCGATTTTTTCCATGGAAAACAGTTCGTTAAAGTAGTATTCCACGGCGGCGTTTTTCGCCGAAATTTCATCTTCAAATGGCAGGTTGATCGGCTGCGCGCAGTATAGGGGCTTTGTGTTGCCTTCGGAATCTGGAAGATTTTTTGCAAGAACGATAAAGCGTTCTGGCTTTTCAAGAACAAGTTGGGCTATGTCGAAGAGCTGGTATGTTCGCTTCGATGCCTTCATAATATCCACAAGCTTATTGAAGGGAGCGTCGTCGGGATAAAACAGCACCTCCATAGTCGGATTAAACGGGGTCTTTTGCCTATTAAATTTCTTTCCGCCTGATTTTGCGCCCTTGAATTTTTTGAAGGTCTTTCCCTGGTAATCGTCTTTTGAAAAGTTTTTAAACGGGCGGCGCATTCTTTCGGTATTGTCGCCGCGGAAAGTTTCGGAGCGTTTTTTATTTGCATTGAACGGCCGTTTCTCAGGCCCGCGCTTGGAATCTTTGCGCGGGGCTAAGAACTTATCGCTTGTTGAACTTGGAGTCCACGCCGTGGCGAACTCGAGGTTTGAGAGGCCGCTCAAATCTATGGCGGCGCTGTCTTGCTCCTTATTTTTTTTGTCTTCTGACATCTTTTTTTATTTTTTGCGTGTCCAATAAAGCGAGATTCTATTTATAATCAAAAATGAAAATTTTAAATCCCGCGAAAGAATTTTATATATTAGAGATACGCATTAAAGCTATTTTTACGCTTTTAGCAACGCATTTTTTTCCCTAAAACAGGGCTATTAACATGAAATATACAGATAAAAATGTTAAAAAAAAGCTTGTAATGACCTTAAGTAGGCCCTAAGCTACCATGCATACAATTTGAAAAGAATCTTTTAAAACCCAAGGAACTAAAAATGAAATTCTCAAAATATATAGCAATATTGGCTGCTTTTGCAGCTGCAGCGGTCGCTTCGGCGCAAACAGCTCCTGCGGCTTCTTCTACGGCCGAGCCCAAGGTTACAACGACATTAAATGACGGTGTTCTTGGGGTTCGTGTTGAAATGAATGTGCAAGATCCCACAGTTTCTTGCGAAGACGCCATTAAAAGGTCGGTAGATGCAGCACTTAAAGTTACAGGAAGAGAGAATATGTCATCCAGGGCTGTAGAGGCGTCGATGGGATCCATACTCGCAGCTATTACTGACAGAAACGCTCCCGCCCGCGGCAATGTAAATTCCACAATTAATGTCAAGACTTCATTTTCCGGCGGCCAGCCTGTTTTGGACGCTGTTTCCGATGTCGAAATAGCGGGTGAAAAATACCATGCCGAAACAAGAACCCTAATAGCTGCAGACAGCAGCACAAATACTCAGGGCAATGTTACCGTTACGACTGATCGCGGTGAAAGGTTTGTGGTTCCCGTTACCTTTGCGGTTGATCCCCAAGGCAACACAACTGGCAGCGCGGGGGAAAGATCTGTGGCGACTACGACTCGTCAAGCAGTAGCAACAGAGCTCTTGGTAACTCCGGCTCCTCGTTCGGAAGAGGCCCATCCGGTTCCGGATCCGACAATTGTTACTTCTAAAGACAAATAAGAACTATATATGCAATTTAAACCCTTTCCGCCGCGCGGCAGAAAGGGTTTTTTTTATGGCACAGATTTTTACATCAGGTCGGAGAGCGCAAAGTTTGAAATTTTAATATCCGACGGTATTTGTTCAATTTCACATGCAACAATAGTGCTGGAAGCCTTCTAATATATTGCGGGTCGGCTTTAAACCGGGCGTTGTAAAAAGCGCTTATTTAATGCGGCGCAAAAAAAAGACACGGATTTTGTGTCTTCTTTTACGCATTGCCAAGGCAATCTATTGCGCGAGTATTTTGGGCGGCAGCATGCTTAAAACTATTTAAAATTGCACGATTCGGAAATTTCGCACTTTAGCGTATCTATTATGTTTATGGCGCGCTTCATGGGAACCTCGGCATTTAGCCAGTCGATGGCGACGTCGTCAAAACTGATAGAGCCCACGTTCTGAACAACTATGGCGCTGTAATCGCTCTTAATATTTTTGCTGTAATGCCATAAATCGCGCATATCGCCGGAATAATCTCCCAAGGCATCACTTCGGGAATTGTGTCTTATATGCACATCGCGCAGTTCTATGCCGTTTACAGCTTTATTTTTTCCGCCCATGATGGCCGACGTTTCGGAAACTTCCGCTCTGATGCCGTCGAAGCGGATATTGTCGATGGGTGCGCAGTCCGTCTTTTTCATGAGTTGCGGATCGGCTCTTATATTGAAGAGTTTCCTTGAATATACCTTTAGATTTGTGAACGATAAATCGGAAATAGTTGTGTGCCCCTTTCCGGCCCAGCAGGTGTTCATGTCTATTGCGCTGGCAGCGCCTATCAATATGGAATTCGATATGTTGCAGCGCCTGATTTCTCCGTCTCCAACTCCTATTCTTATAAGAGATGCGTTTGACTTGCCTTCAAGCACGCAGTTGTTTACTGTAACGTATTCACATTTCTTGTTCTTGTTGCGAAGATGTTTTGAATCGGCTCTGAGAGTTAGGCAGTCGTCTTCGGATTGGATTAGGCAGTTGCTTATTCTAACCCTCGAACTTGAATCTATGTCTATGCCGTCGTGGTTTCGCCCCAACGGATCGGCGTTTATTGATATGCCGCTGATTTCCACGTTGTCGCATCCAAATATGAAAAGCGTCCAATATGGAGAGTTTTCAAGTCTTATATTTTGAACCCTTACATTGCTGCATTCGCAAAAATATACCATTTGCGCCGTGCGCCACTGTGGGTGCTTGTATTTCTCCGGATATTTTACAGAGCGGTTCTCCGGAAGTGCATGCCATATTGCAGTTCCGTTTCCGTTTATAGTCCCCCCGCCGCATATGCTAACATTTTCAAGCTCCAAGGCTACAAGCAGGTGGGCTCCCGACGTCTTCTCCCGCTTCGATGCCCAATTCTGGGGCCAGGCGTCATCGGCATTGTAGTCTGACTTGTCAGTGCTTCCTTTTAATACGGCGCCGGGCAATACTTCAAAGGTAATGTTGCTTCTTAAAAATATAGTTCCGCTCAAGTAAGTGCCGGCTTTAAGCCTTACTATTCCCCCGCCAGAATTGGCAGCGGCGTCTATGGCTTTTTGTATTGCCACGGTATCTTTTGTCTTGCCGTCGCCTACGGCACCGAAATCATGGACATCGAAAATGCCTCCGTTTTGAGCGCACAGCTGTGCCGCCATTAGCGCGGCAGAAAAAATGGGCAATATTGTTTTGGTCATAGTCGGTGGGTGTATTTGGAATTCGCTTATGCTATATTATTGAATGGTTGCTAACTTGTTTGCTAAAATAAGATTAACAATTTTTCACGTTGCCTTAGCTTTTCATCGAAGTTTTTGCTTGTCGAAACGTTATTTAAAGGCACAAATCTTACTTTAAGTTAATGTTATCGTAAACATTTTCTGTCCCTTGTCAATAGCATTTTATTGGAAGGCTTTTTAAATTAAGCTGTTTTGGGGATAAAATTTACTTGCGGTGTGCGGAATTTATACTGTTATGCATACAGAGGCGGCGGGGCGAAATCTTATCCGGGTGAAGGCATTTTGTTCCCTGAGAGTCTTTCAGGCTTCAACGCGGCATTGCAACCAAGAAATTCGCGCAGAGATTCCAAAAGAATAAAAAATGAAAATATTAAAAAACAGGCCTATATTTTTGAGAATTTATTTAATCATGCTTGTATGTCTGAGTTTTGGAATTTATCCGGCATACAAATGCATGGAGGACTCCGAATGCCGCATTGGCAAGTTGGACATGGAGCGAAGGGGGGCGAAAATGCTCAACTCCATAGCAACGATAGCCCATGGAGCCTACCTCAGACAAACCGGTTCGTCTCTTTACGGGAAAAGTACCGGAGAATTTGCGGCGGCCGTAAAAAATATTGCGGCGCTCGGCAAGGCCTTTCTCGAAATGCCCCAATCCGGAGATATTATAAAAAAGAGTTTTGCCGCAAAGAATCTTGTAAGCAGGCGTATTTTGGATTCTTTTTTTGAGAGCAAGGAAAAAGGGGTAATGTTGGCGGATATGTGCCGCTTTGCTATGTTTCAAGGAGAGTTGTTTACAGACGCCAACCCAAACTCGCATATACTTATGAAGGTTTCGGGCGAAGATTTTCCGCGCATATATGCCGGCATATATAAAATATCTTACATATTGGCCTACTATGGCGATCTGGGAGACAAAAAGGCCGCAAGCGAACTTTTGAAATCTTTTGCCGTATTGGACGAATACACCCGCTCTATGCAGACGGATTTACGCCGGATTGTTTCCACTTCAGCCTCCAGATTTTCCGGGTCGATGGCTACAGCCATTGTAAAACTCAACGCATGCGAGGGCGAATTGAGTTCGTCGCTGTCTAAAATATGGGCGAGTGGAGCGTCCAATATGGCGCAGGCGCAGACTTCGCTCGACAATTTTGAAAAAGCCGCTTCTGATTTATGGCTGGCTTGTGCGGAAAATTTGTCGAATTCTATAGCGGACCGCCATATTCAAAGCGAATCAGAATTGAAGATTTTCCAGTCTATTGTGATAGGGTGCGCTTTTCTGTCAATATTGATATCGATATTTGTCTTGCAGCCGCTTAGGAAGTTCTGGAGGGATATGGCGGTAATTTTGCGCATGGCGCTCTCTGGGAAAACAAAGGAAGCCATGGAAAAGTGCGACATGCGCCGCCGCGATAGTTCGGAATTTTCCAATCTCACCGACGATATTGCGGGCTTGATAGAAAAATATGTTGATACTCAAGAGCGCGCCGAATTGGCAGAGGGAAAAATCTCGGAGATAAGGGGGGAGGCAATTTCAATAGCGCAGTCCCAGCAACCCGTGCTGGACAACCTTGCGTCTTCAATAAGGCTTGCTTCGGAAAGGTATTCCGCATATGCCGCCGGAACTTCGGCGTCGGTTCATTCAGTGGCGTCAATGCGCGACGACGCTTCTGCGGCGGAGCAGAGTATAAGGTCAAAGATAAAGGCTCTGTCGGAGCTGTCCACCGATTTGCGCGATACGGCCGGCAGGGTTGATTCGCTTGCGCGCAGCCTTGAGGATGCGCGTTCTACCGCCGAAAAAATGACAAACGTTGTAGAGACATTTACGGGCGTGGCCGATCAAGCCAATATTTTGAGCCTGAATCTGTCCATAGCGGCGGCTAAGGCGGGAATGAAGCTTTCCGGAATGGGAACGCTTGCCGAGCAGATAAGGCTGTTGTCACGGCAAATTACCGTTTCCGTTCTCGATATAGAGGGCATTAGGGACGCCGTAATTGGCACTTTAAACGCGGGGGTAAAGTCTTCGGAGTTTGCCGCCGAGCTTTTGGAGGGAAATGTAAAAATTTCCGATGACGTAAATGCGGCTTTGGATATTGCGATGTCGTCGCTTTCATCTATTGCAGCGTCTGCCAATTCCATATCCTCAAAGATTAGAGACAGTATCGGAGCCGACGCGCCAATGCAGGATATCGAACAGTCTATGGAAAGCATATCGTCCGCATTTTCAAGATTGTCCTCCCTGCGCGGGTAGAAGGCTTTGTTTCTCAGTGGCATTTGCATGCGAATTCATGCTGATTGGAGGCGCGTTTTAACCGGGATTAGTATGCGCGCGTGAAAAGCTCAGTTGCTAAGATGCCTCATGTTTGCCGGTTAATCCCTTATGTCCGTATTGGAGCGAATCCACATAAAAAACTTTTCAGGCAAACCGCTCATATTTTCAGACAGCCCAGTGCAGTCGGCGGCGGGGGTTCTTATTGCCTCCATAAACATTTCCGCGTTGGCCCGCGATAGCGATGCAATAAAATCCTCCTTCACCGGATATCCTTCGCCCCTTGCAAACAAGTACATGAATTTCAAGCGGGCTATTATTGCGGGAGCCCCCATGTCTATTGCGTCGAGCGTGCGCCGCAAGAGTCTTGACAGCTTAGGCGCATCTTCTATATGCCTGCCGTTTTTTAGCACGCACTTGCAGACCTCAGAAGCCTGCATGAAGGAATCGTAATTTAAGGCTATTTTCCCGCGTCGCTTGAGTATCTCAAACTCTCCGAGAAATTTTGGGGAGTCGGATTCGACCGAGTTCGCCTTGGCGGATATGTCGTCGAATATGTCGGGGGCAATGCTTGTGAGCTTCCCCGACATTCTTTTTATCGTGCAACAAAATCCAAGCGAGTCAGAAAATACGCTTAGATAAAGGGAACTTTCGCCGCGGACTTCCCTGTCGAGCACGGTGGCGCACGGTATGTTGAATTCGCGGGTCAATTATCTTTTAAGGTATAGGATTTTTTGTCCAAGGAGGGACTACCGCGCCTCCGGAAATTATGAGTTTCATGGCCTCGCCGACGCTCATGTCGAGCCGCGTGAGCTGATTGTCGGGAACCATTACAAGGAATCCGCTTGTCGGATTGGGCGTTGTGGGCACAAATACGTTTATAACAGTTTCTCCGGTCCGCTCCTGGATTTCCCCCTTCGCCGAACTTGTTACAAATCCCACGGCATACATTCCGTTGCGCGGGAATTCAAGCATGACAACGTATTGGAATACCGCTTTGTTTTGCTTCGAGAAAGTGTCCACTATCTGCTTTACGGTCCTATATACCAGACCCACTCCGGGAATCTTGTTTATTATGGATTCCGATATGTTTATAAGCATTCGCGCGAAGAAGAATGTGGACAATGCGCCTATGGCTGTTATAAAAAGCAGGACAATGAGCGTCGACAGGGCGTCTATGAGCATTTTCCCGAGACCGCTGTTGGGGAAGGTCTGGTCGAACATCGAAAAGAGGGGAACAAACAATATCTGCGATACTGGATTGCCTATATTGCGTATGAGGAATATGAATACGAAGAGCGTTACCCCAAGCGGTAGCGCTATGATTATTCCGGTTAGAAGGTAGTTTCCTAATTTTTTAAGCATTTTTGTATTTGAATATGTCTTTTCTGAAGTTGCGGTCGAGTATTTCGAGAGCCAGGCTCTCGCATGCGCGCATTTCGGCGGCGTCGCTTGCTGAAATATCGTCTATTCCCGCCAAATGCAAATAGCCGTGGGCCACATATAGGCACAGCTCCCTCGAAGGCGCATTGCCGAATTTTCCCGCGCACATTAGCGCGCGTTCGGCTCCGGCGCATATTTCGCCCGCGCATTCGCCGTCGCCCTCGAAAGTTATGACGTCGGTGGAGGAGGGGTCGCCCAAAAAACGTTCGTGGAGCATTTTCATTTCGGCGTCGTCCACCAGCACTATGGAGAGCTCGCCTTCGGGAGCGCGGCAATGTCCGGGAAGAAGCTCGTCAAGTTTAGATATGAAACGCCCCAGCCTGGCTTTGTCAAAATCCACTTTTGAGCTTCGGTTTAATATGTCTATATGCCTTTTCATTGCAGCATATCCTGAACGCGCTTCAAGGAGTCGATAGCGTCCTCTCTTGACACTTTCTTGTTCAATTCAAGGGTGAAAATATGCTTTTGCCTGTCGAAAAACTTGGATATGGATTTAAAATCTATGCAGCCTTTGCCTATGGCAATGTGGTCTTTACCGGATTCCGTGCAGTCGTGGAGATGCCAGCCGCATATCTTTTCCGAAGTTTTTTCTATGAGATCCATTTGCGCCCCCAATCCGCAAAGCTCCTTCTTTTTTGAATGCCCGACATCATGCCAAACCCGAACTTGGGGAAGCTCTGAGAGGGTGTCGAATAGTTCCGGAAAGTTCCAATCCAAAGGCAGCTCGGCCGGAGCCTCGCGGTTTTCAATGCCGAGCATCAATGCGTGCTTTAGGAGCTCCGAATGTACATGCGACAAGTTTTTCCGCAGATATTTGTAGTCTTTTTTCATGGCTCTCTTAGCACTACGCCTCATAAACTTGTCGCGGCAGGCGTCGAAAATTGGATTGTCTTTTGGCGCTATTCCATCGTTATCCGATAAAAATTTCGCCAAAGCCGCATCGGGCCTTCGAAAAAAGTATGAGAGAAATCCGCAATGGCAAACAACCGCTTTGGCTCCCGAGATAGCAGCAAAATCGAAGGTGCTTTTTATATGCCTAATCCATTGGATAGACTCCAGTTTCGATGAGGTTGAAGGCGAGAACAAGTTTGGTGCAGCCCCCTTCGCAAATGGAGGAACCGGACAAAACGCGTGCAGCGACGTAACCTTCACAACGCCCTCCGACAGCGCTTTCATTATGCCCTCAAGCGCCGTAGTGGGAGTTGAATGGCCCAGCTCCACATATTCAAAACCCATTTCCGCTGCGTCTTGCAACATCGCGTAGCCGTCGTTGTGCGAGGATTGAAGGTAGCTTGTTGAAAGTGAAATTTGCATCATCTTGTCCAGATTCTAAGCGAAGAAAGCATAAAAAATTCAAGTGCGGGAGTGTCCGGCATGTTTAATTCCATCAAAGCCGATGATTTTTCAAGAGCGCCCACGGCGCGAGCGAGTTTTACTGCGGGAACTCCGTCCCCGCCGAGAGCGCACGCGGCTACCGTATCTTCTATATCGGACAACATGTGCTTTCTTAAGGCCCTGCGTTTTCCGCTTCTTATGGCTTCAAGCATTTCGTCGTCCAACTCGTCGGCGCTTCCCTCGTCAAGTTCGGCTTCTTCGTCGGCAAGGCGCGTCAAGACTTCGTCGAATTTTGCCAATAGGCCGTAGCAGCGCATCAATGCGTCGGTAGCAGATACGGAGCGCCCTATGCCCCCCATTATAAGCTTCTGCCATTGTTTGAAATCGTCGAGCCATTCGAGCCACTTTTCGTCGGTTATTGGGGCGGGGGGGCTGTCCACCCTCAGCGATATGCATCTGCTTCTTATGGTGTCGAGCAGCTCGTTCGGGCGGGTTGTCAGCATAAATATGGTGGTTTCAGGGGGAGGCTCTTCGAGAGTTTTCAAAAAAGCGTTGGCCGCCTGAACGTTCATTCTGTCGGCTTCATAAATTATAGCCACTTTAGCGCCGCCCAAGCTCGATGATTGCCCGATTTCCTTGAGCAGCCTCCGCATAGTGTTCGGAGGCCAATCCCCGCCTATCTTTTCCGATTCCGAGCCTATCTTTATCAGGCGCATCTTTCCCTCGGGGCGCAATTCAAAGAGATCGGGGTGCTTTTGGCAGGGCCGGCCGAATATGCGCGAAGCCACGTCTTTTGCAAGCGATTCGAGGGCGGATATATCCGCGCCGTACAGTAAAATTGCATGGTGCAGTCTGCCCGCCCCAAGCGGGCGAAGCAGTATTGAAAGGGCTTTTTCAGACATGAAGCCTCTCCTCCACGGCGGACAAAATCTTTTTAAAGCTTTCCTCGGCGCTTCCAGACGAATCTATGACGGCGAAGCGCCGAGGCTCAAGATCGGCTATTTCAAGAAATGCCCTTCTGACGGCTTCGTAGAATTCCATGCTCTGCGACCCCATTCTGTCGGTTTTGCCATCATCGCGTTTTTTTGCTCGGGCAAGTCCTTCTGATGGGGGCAAATCCAAAATAATGGTCAGATCCGGGCGCGTGCCGTCAATTGCAAATGCGTTTAAGAAAGAGACTGTTTCGCTGCCTATGTTTCTTGCCGCCCCCTGGTAGGCTGTCGTGGAGTCGTAAAATCTGTCGGATATCACAACTTTTCCGGCTGCGAGCGCGGGTTTTATCAATTCTTCAACATGCTGGGCCCGCGCGGCCTCAAACAGCAGTATCTCGGCCCGGGCAGACATTGATATGCCCTCTTTTGCGTGCAAAAGCATATCCCTTATCTTTTCCGCCAGCGGCACTCCGCCGGGTTCGCGCGTCAACACGCATTCGCGGCCCCGTGATTGGAAATATGCCTTTAACGAAGCTATGTGGGTGCTCTTACCGCAACCTTCGCCTCCTTCAAAAGTTATGAATATGCCTTTTTTCATGTATCTCTATAAAGCTCTTGGAGCCTTGTATTGCCGATTTCTTATAAAAGGGGGGTCATCGAGATGGAATCAGCTCAGACAGAACAGTCTGGGCATAAACCCTTATCAAAAAGTCGTTCGGGTGGTTTATGTTGTTTCCTGTCATATCAATAAAGCGCTTTTTGGACATGAGCGCCTTATGGACTGCCCGAACGTCGGCTACGGCAATTCCGGGCCCGCGTCTGGACAGGTCTCTTATTCTATATTCGTCGTGATAGCTAAAGTTCTTCCACATCGGATTTGCATACATTGAACATACCAGTATAAATTCCGTATCTGGATTTTTCGCCCTGACCTTTCCAATAATTTCGTCTAATAGCGCGGCTCTCTCGTCTGGCGTGTGCCTGTCGTTCATTCCGAATGCAAGTATTACCAAATCCGCATTGTCGGGAATTACAAGCGATTCTGCGTGTGTTGCACCCCATGTAGAGTTGCTTCCGCCGAGCGCCCGGTTTAGATATGTTATGTTTTCGTTGCCATAGTGTTCTCTAAGCTTTTCGGCAACGAGATCCCCCCAGCTCGGCATATTGGGGTAAACCAAGCCTCTGGCGCTCGAATTGGAGCCGTGGCTTATGCTGTCGCCATATAGAGTTATTGTCAGTTTCTCTTTGTTTTTCAACTTCGACAGCGTGCGCTTTAAATATGCGGGGCCGTCGGAGTTGGCGGGATTCTTGAATGAGTCTGAATGCAGATAGCTTATGTAAACGTGGTGCTGGTGGAACCAGTTTCCCTCCCTAAAGAACGCGAAACAGGGCTTTTCATAAAAAGTAAAGTAGGGCTTTATCTTTTCCGCTTCCTCCTTTGTTTTTGGATACATCATATTATAGGGAATGCTTTTTATGCGGGAGCCTGGAAGAACCTCAAAGGTGTCGGCTTCGACTTTAAAATCTCTGCCCTCTTCGAGCCTCATAACTTTCCCGGATTCATCGAAAGTGAAGGCGTCGAGAATTTTGGAGACCTTAAAAAACAGCTTTGCCTTTGCCGGGCTCCCGTCTTCTCCCATGAGCGGGAATACGGATTCCCATGTCATCTTTCCCTTGTCGAATATTGGGTTGAGGCAGTCGCCGGGAGAGTAGGAGTCTGATGGATCGCATACGACGTAAATGTTGGCGTAGGCTATTTTATAGGGCGATTGCTTTCCCGGCTCCCCGTCTTGGGTTAGCTCGAAGGAAATAGACTTCTTCCCCTCAGAGAGCGCCTTTTGCACATATTTTGTCACGACAAAAAACGTTCCGGCATCCTTTGGGCGGTTCCACATCGTTGAGGCCGCTACCGCCTCACCGTCGAGGCGCAGCGTCAATGACGGACACAATTCCCCCTTTAATACCTTTCCCGATACCTGTATTGAGGCTAAAAATACGGGCGCTTTTAAATGGGAAATATCGTACTCTATTTTTGCCGAATGCCTGCCGTCTATGGCGTTGTCGATCATATCGCCGTGAATTTTCGCCTTGAATGTCTGGGGGGCCGCAAGCGCCGCCGCCGAAGCCATAAACATTGCCAATATGGGAACAAACACGTTTTTCATATCTTTATACTGCATAATTTTTTGATATTTTCAAAGAAGAAATTTTTTGCGTACGGATCGGGAACCGAGCTTTTGGATTCGTTTATTATTGTCTCCATTTCCTCCACTTTAAACTTTCTTGGATAGAGCCTTATGGGGTAATCCGACGCGTATATCGCCCGCTCGGGAAAGTTTGAGACCCCGAGTTTCCATGCTTCCGGTGGAGCTATTAAGGGGCTCGCGGCGGAATCTATGTAGGCGTTTTGCGGCATTGAAAAATCTTTTGAAAGGGCCAGATTGCCGCACCAGTGCGCGAGTATCAGCCTTAGGCGTGGAAATTTTCGGGCCATTGAAAGCGCATCTCCGGTACGTGTATCGGTCTTGCCGGGATAATTCTTTTTCGATGATTCCGTTATGTGGATGCAAATCGGTAGCTTGCTGGCTGTTGCGGCTTCGGCCAGGAATTCAAAGTTTTTTGACAAATACGAAAAGTTCTGCACGCCGTCGTGGATTTCCCCCAATCCGCAGAATCCCATTTCGCGCGCTCTTTCGGCTATCTCTACGGCGCGGGAGTCATTCGGCTGTACGGAGGCAAATGCCGAAAGCCTGTCGGGGTGCGCCGCTACGATGCGCGATATTTCGGCGTTTATTGAAACGCAAGTCTCGTGCTTTTGCCAGTACCAGCCTTGTATTATGGCGTGTTCGACTCCGGCCGAATCCATGTCCGAGAGGAACTTTTTTTCGTCGGGGAATCCTTGGAGGCTCAGCTTGCCGTCGGGGCGGGGGCCCACAAGGCGCGCCCAATAGGGCTCGTTCGCACCGCGCGCCCATTGCACGGGGGACTGTGAAACAAATTTCGGGAAAAAATGAGTATGGGCGTCTATTATTTTCACTGCGCAAAATACCCCAAGTACATAAGCAGGTACAGAGCCGCCGCAAGCAGCAGCCTATACCATGCAAAAGGAGCCAGTCCGCGCTTTGTAAGAAAACCTATCAGCCATTTCACGGATAGCGCCGCAGATACAAATGCCACTAACAAGCCCAATGCGAGCGGCCCGGCGGAAAGAGCCTGAAGCATGTTTTGGCCGTCTTTTAAGGTCTTAAACATAGACGCTGTTGTGAGGGTTATAAGCCCGAGCAGAAAACTGAATTTTGCGGCATCCGCCGGCTTGAGCCCCGCCAGATAGCCCCCTAAAATCGTCATCATTGAGCGGCTTGTCCCCGGCCACATTGCCACGCATTGAAGCACACCGACCGTCAGCGATTGCCCGAGAGTCATGTTTTCCACGCTTGAATTTACCCCGCTCTTGAATAACTTTTTGTCGTACATTTTTTGAACTGCGAACATCAGCATTGCGCCGACTGCAAGGGCAATTATTACGGGTTTCACGCCGAAAAGCTCCCTTTCTATCGCATCGTGCAAAATTAGCCCTACTATTGCCGCCGGTAGGAAAGCTGCTATTAAATTGCGCATCAGAATGAGGCCCTCCCTGTCTTTGCCCAATATTCCCATTAGCATTTTAAGGAGACTTTTTCTGTACATTAGCGCCACCGCCGCTATTGCTCCGAACTGAATCATTATAACATAGGCGTCGGCCGCCGATTTCATGGTGTATGGATTTCCGCCGTCGTCAAATATGGGAGAGCCATCGGCCGCCGAAAGCGGGGTGTCGGCGTCGAGATTTAACAGAGCGTTTGTGAGAATTAAATGTCCCGTGGAGGATACCGGAAGATACTCTGTGATGCCCTCCACCAATCCGAGAATTAGGGCGTCGGAATAGCTTATGTCGGTTTTTTCTTGTGGAGCCTTCGCGTCCGCGGCGTAGGCACACGGATATAGAAGAATCAACAGGACAAAAAGTATTGTCTTAAATGTACGGCTGGTGCTTTTCATGTTGAAATCCGAAATCTTTGCGCGAATCTAAGGCGCTTTTTATAGTTACGGAATCGGCGAATCCCAATTGGCTGCCGCTGGGGAGACCGAATCCTATGCGGGTTAGCCTTAGCTTGCGCGAAGATATTATGTGTTCGCGTATATAATGGCAAGTTGCCTCTCCTTCGATATCGTTGGATAGCGCAAGCATTATTTCGGAGATTTCCCCCGACTCTATTCGTTTTTTAAGCGGAGCCAAATTGAGGTTGTCGGGCCCGATTCTGCGAAGCGGCGACAGCTTGCCGCCCAAAACATGGTATCTTCCGCGCCACGCCCCGGATTTTTCTATGGCCTCGATATCCGAAGCTTTTTCGACAACGCACACGGCGGAAGCGTCTCTGGCGAGGTTTGCGCAGATTTGGCATAGCTCGCCGTTTTCCGAAAGCCCGTAGCAGGATGGGCACGGGCTTGTGCTTTCTATTGCCGAAGTTATTGCGTGCGCAATCTCGCGGGCGTGTTCGGGATCTTCAAGTGCCATGTGCAAAGCTATGCGCTCCGCGCTCTTGGCGCCGAGTCCGGGCAGCTTTTTTAGGGCGTTTTTTAGCCTTTCAAAAGATTTGCTCATATTAAAGATACGATAAGCTCCGCGAGCGCGCTGTCAATGCAATGCTAAAGCCAAAGCCTTTCCGCTTAAAATTCTCCCGGAAAGCCGCTTCGATTTTTTTACTTGCCGCGGAAATTTTTGTCCGCACAACTACGCTTTTTTCAAGCCTTAAAATAAACCGGGCATTTGGAATCCGCCCGTTATTTTCCCCATCTCCTCTTCGCCCTTCTGCTTGGCTTTTGCAGCTGCGTCGTTTACGGCCGCCACTATTGACGCCTCGACGCTTGCGGCGTCCTCTTTTAAAAATTCCGGATCTATCTTCAGGGACTTGAGGGCTCCCTGTCCGTTTACTACGGCTTTTACGGCGCCGCCGGCCGCGCTCCCTTCAATTTCCGTCTGTTCGAGTTCGGCCTGTACGGCTTCCATCGCTTTTTGCATCTTTTGCGCTTGTTTTAACAGTTTGCCAACTCCGGCCATATGTATACCTTTCAGATGTTGTTGCAGTTTTTTACTATTAACAAAGTTAAATCGTCGGAATAGGGGGTGGAGGTGTCGCCTTTAAAGCGCTCCACAGATTTTATCAGGCCGTCGGCTATTTCCTGCGCATTCCGGCTGCTAAGCGCAGACAGGGTTTGCGCAAGGCGGCGGCCTCCAAACTCCTCCCCGCCGGCGTTGAGCGTCTCGGTCATACCGTCCGTGTACAGCGCGAACACGTCGCCGCGCAAAAACGGCACGGTTGTGTCGCTTATGGATTCGTTGAAAAGTTCGGGCTCCACCATTCCCACAGCCATGCCTTCACCCTTTATCAATTCCGCCGGCGCATCGGGATTTTTTGCCTTATATAGCATGGGCAACTCGTGCCCGGCGCGCGCAAAGGTTATCTTCGATTCAACCGTATCTATGATTGCGTACACCATAGTTATAAACATATCGGCCCGCATTGCCGACAGCATTTCTGAATTTAAAATTTTTAGGGTTTCCGCAGGGGACTTGTTTGTGTACGCTATGTAGCGCAGCTTGGTCTGGCACAAAGCCATAAGTATCGCCGCCGATACGCCCTTTCCCGAGACATCGCCTATTACCAGAGCAAATTTCCCGTTCGACAACTTGAAGAAATCGTAAAAATCTCCGCCTATGAGTTGTTGGGGAAAATATTTTACTGCAAATTCGAGTTTGTCGCTCTTTGGCATGTGGCTTGGCAACAGATAGCGCTGAACGCTGCTTGCCAGGCGCAAATCGAAATCCATTTTATTTTTCATTATCAGCGCCGACACCGCGTCAAGATTGTGCAGCGCCACTCCCGCCTGCTCTCCGAGCGAAAGGGCCAATGAAAAATCCGTTTGCGAAAAGGACTTTCCGTTTATCGGGTTGGCAACCGCAAGAGCTCCGTAATGGGTTTCCCTGAAGCTTACCGGAACAACCATCAGGCTCCTGATTTTCAGCGCGCTGTCTGCATGCTCTATTACGCGCGGATCCTTGATGGCGTCTTTTATCAATGTGCCCCTGTTGTCTCTTACAACTTCGCCCACTATGCCCTCGTTGGGCTCTACGATTTCCCCCTCCATTGCCTCTTCGAGAAATTTTGAGCGCGTTTGATTCTTCTCTTGGGCGGGAATTTTTCTAGTCAGCGGCGGAAACAGGCCCTCCGTTGCAGCCGACTTGAATTTTCCGTCGGGAAGCCTTTCGTAAACGCATGCTCCCATCGCGCCGCAGGCGGTGGCTGTGGCGCGCACTATGGCGTTGAACATTTCCTGCCTGCTTGCGCCGTTGCCGACGTCTTCGGCTATGCGGTGAAGAAAGTCTATTACTATGTTCCGCTCGTCGTTTAGCCTGTCCAATTCGTAGCGCAGCGACAAACACTCCTGCCTTGATGCCAGGCACAAGACTGTTGCCAAGACGGCGCATACCGCGCATATTACGCTAATTGCAAGCAGAATCATGGTTTTAAATCGGCGTCTTTCTTCAGATAGCTTATGACATCCTCAAACTTTGACGCGTTTGAAGGATCAGCCTCCACGAGGTTTTGATGGGCGCTCAATATGTTTTCTCCCGTGGCGTTTTGGGCTAAAAGTTCGTCTCCCGCGTCTTCGCCTGAAGACGTTCCTATGTTTACAAGCCTGTAAATTCCGAGATTTTGAACAAGTTCCCTGTTGCGCTCGTTTAGGTTTATAAGCGCAACCTCTCCGCCGTTTTTCCTCAATTTCAAAGCCAGTCCCGCAATCATGCCCAAGAAGGTGCTGTCCATTCCCGTGCATTTTGCAAAGTTTATGGATACCTTTTTGCATTCCCTCTGAATTAGCGAGTGGAAAAAATCTCCCACGCTGCGGCAATTTAAATAGCACGCGCGCCCAATAACCGCAAGGTGGGCGCTGTCGCCGTCAACTTTTACAAGATATCTTATCGGGTCTGCCATAAGTTAATGCATAGCATTGATTGGTTACTTGTTAAGAATTTTTTTCAATACAAAAGGCAATATGCCGCCTTCTTTGTAATATTCAGCCTCTATGGGAGTGTCTATCCTCAACAGTATTTCGCACTCGGCTTTGCCGCCGTCGGGGCGCTCCACAGAGAGAATGGCTTTTTGGCGCGGGCCTATTCCATTCTCAAGCCCCCTTATTGAGAACTTCTCCGTTCCGTTTAGCCCGAGCGTTTGGGCGTCCGTGCCTTCGGGAAATTCAAATGGAAGTACTCCCATGCCAACAAGATTGCTCCTGTGTATCCTTTCAAAGGACTTCGCAACAACCGCCCTTACACCCAAGAGGCGCGTGCCCTTGGCGGCCCAATCCCGGGAACTCCCCATTCCGTAGTCCCTGCCTCCGAAAACTATCAGGCCGTCGCCTCTCGACGCATAGGCGGAGGCCGCATCGAATATTGTTACGTTTTCGCCTACACCGTCTATTTTCGTAAAGCCACCCTCTTTTCCGCCTGCCATGGCGTTTTTTATCCGCACATTTGCAAATGTCCCGCGCGTCATGACCCTGTCGTTGCCCCTGCGGGACCCGAAAGAGTTGAAGTCTTTCTGCTCCACTCCCATGGAGCGCAGATAGAGCCCGGCGGCGCTGTCGGGCGCTATTGATCCCGCCGGGGAAATGTGGTCGGTGGTGACGGAATCTCCAAGTATCGCCAGCGGGCGCAGGTTGTTTAATCCCGGTTCTACAGGAAGCTTGTCCGCTTCAAAATTGTCGAAGAAGGGGGGATTTTGTATGTAGGTGCTCTTGCCGTTCCATTCGTACAGGCTTCCCTCCGAGCTTCTAATGCTTTTCCAATCTTCAGTTCCGCCGAGATCCCCGTAGCGCTTTTTGAACATCGAAGTCTTTACGCATGCGGCGACCGTTTCCGACACCTCGCGCGACGACGGCCATATGTCGGATAAAAACACATTTCTGCCGTCGGATGTTTTCCCTATGGGTTCGCGGTCGAAATCTATGTCTATTCTTCCCGCGAGGGCGAAGGCTACAACCAGAGGCGGGCTCATTAAATAGTTCGCCTTTATGATAGGATGTATGCGCGCCTCGAAATTTCTGTTTCCCGATAGGGCGCTCGCGCATATGAGATCCGCGCTCTTGACGGCTTCGGATATTTCGGCGTCTATTGGCCCGGAGTTGCCTATGCATGTTGCGCAGCCGTATCCGGCGAGATTGAAGCCGAGCTTGTCAAGGTAGCCCTGCAATCCCGCTTCGGCGAGGTAGTCGCTCACAACCCTTGAGCCCGGAGCGAGCGTTGTTTTAACGTAGCTTGGAGGAGTCAGGCCAAACCCAACGGCTCTTTTAGCAAGCAAACCAGCCGCCACCAAAACCGACGGGTTTGAAGTGTTGGTGCAGCTTGTTATGGCGGCTATTAATATGCTTCCGTTGGCGATGCGCCCCTTTGAAGTATCGGCATGGGATTCCGGATTTTTTCCGGCATCCGCTAAAAGCTTGCCAAAAGATTCCTTCGCTTGCGACAAGTCTATTTTATCCTGCGGGCGCTTCGGCCCTGATATGCATGGGCGCACCTCCGACAAGTCGAGCTCCACAACTTGGGAATAGTCGCATTCCCCGTAAAGAGGTATGCCGAAGATTCCCTGCTCGGTAAAGTAGTCGCGCGCGAGGGCTATCAGATTTTCGTCGCGCCCGCTGAGGCGGAGATAATCGAGAGTCTGTTCGTCGACGGGGAAGTATCCCATAGTGGCACCATACTCAGGAGCCATATTGGCGACAGTTGCGCGGTCGGCAGGCGGCAGCCTTCTTGCGCCCTCTCCGAAAAATTCCACAAATTTGCCCACCACTTTCGTCTCGCGCAAAAGCTTTGTAACATGCAGGGCCAAGTCGGTGGCGCTTACCCCCTCCTCAAGGCTGCCTTTCATGTGCACCCCCACGACTTCGGGAACCCTAAAACACACAGGTTGGCCGAGCATTCCCGCCTCGGCTTCTATTCCTCCAACCCCCCACCCGACAACGCCGAGCCCGTTTATCATGGTGGTGTGCGAGTCAGTCCCCACAAGGGTGTCGGGATAGAAAATCTTTTTGCCTTCGCTGTTTTCGACGCCGAACACCAAGCGCGCGAGATACTCGAGATTAACCTGGTGTATTATTCCCGTCGATGGCGGAATTACGGAAAAGGTTTTGAAGGCCTGTTGCCCCCACTTGAGAAATTCGTAGCGCTCTCTGTTGCGTTTGAACTCCATTTCGAGGTTTTTTGCGTAGGCGTCGGCGGTAGAGGCATAGTCCATTTGCACCGAGTGGTCCACAACCAAATCTACGGGAACCAGAGGCTCCACAACCGACGGGTCGGCTCCGGCTTTGTAGGCGGCGTCGCGCATTGCCGCCAAGTCTACGAGAAGCGGCACTCCGGTGAAATCCTGCAAGACTATGCGCGACACCACAAAAGGAACCTCATAGTCCCCGGGATTGGCCGCGTTCCATGATGCCAGCTTTCTTACGTCTTCTTCCGTGGCCGCGCGGCCGTCGCAGTTGCGCAATACGCTTTCCAGCACTATCTTTATGCTGACCGGCAGCCGCGAAGTGTCCATGCCGGAATCCTTCAGAGCCTTGAGGCTGTATATATAACCGCATTCGCCGGATTGCTTCGACGAAAATTCTTTAAGTGTGTTAAACGGGTTGTTCATATTTTGAAATTTTTATTTGATGCCGCCTGTTGAGTTGGCGTCGGATTCTTCGCGCTGCACCGCACATTCGATAATAGCCCGCGACGACACCTTCTCTATGCTTATCCGCAATTTTTGCTCCTTGAAATGCAAACGTTCTCCTTTTTCGGGAAATCTGCCAAGCCAAAAAGTTATCAAACCTCCGAAAGTTGAAACTTTGTCGGTGTTAAAGCCTACATTCAGGAAGTCCTCAACTTTCCTGAGCGGAGCGGAACCGGATACCATATACTTGTTCTTCGACACCGTGCGAATGGTGGGGGCTCGGTTTGAATCAAATTCGTCCCGTATTTCTCCAACCAGCTCCGACAGCGCGCCTTCAAGAGTCAGCACTCCTATTACGCCGCCGAATTCGTCTTCGACCAAGGCCAAATGCAACTTGTATTTGAGCATTTTTGCGAGGGCCTCCTCAAGTTTGTCGCTCTCTTTGAAACGCATGGTTTGGCGGGCCAATTTCCTTATGTCGAAAGCGTTTTCTTCGGGCCTGTGCCCGAGTATGTCTTTTATGTTTATTACACCTATGCAGTTGTCGAGATTCCCGTCGCATAGCGGATAGCGCGTATGCATGCTTGTCTTGGCTTTGTCGAAATTCGCAGAAAAGGGCTCTTCCGTGTCGAGATATTCCACCTTGCTTCTTGGAAGCATTACGTCGCTGACGTCCAAATCTTTCAGCCGCATTGCGTTTTTGACTATTTTCCCCGCATAGGGCGATATGGAATCAGGGTCTTCTGCCGTCAGGGCGGTTTCTATATTTATATAGTCGAACAATTCCGCGCGGGCGCGAAATCTGTATCTAAAAATCCTCTCCGAAAATTTTCGGGCGAAATATTCCAAGGGGGAAAAAATCGCATATAAGCAATAAAATGGAAACGACAGGCATGCGAGCGTTTTTGCAGGGTATCTTGAGGCAAAGTATGCCCCGGGAAGGTCGGCGAATGCATATTGCGCAAAAATGGCTGCTATTGCAGAAAGCGCGCAAACTATGAGTGCGCCTGCCGCCGGCACATCGCATTCCGCCATACGCAAAATTTCGACAAAGACCAAAGAGGCCAGCATTGCCGAAAAGGCGAAAAACAGTCTTCTTGCTATAGATATCGATGGCGCTATTTTTGCGGAGCTGTGCATGCAGAATTTTGCCGATGGAGGCAATGCATTGTTCTTTTTCCCGCCTTCTTTCTGGTTTCTCCCGAAGCGCAATACCGCTATTGAAAAAGACAGCATTGCCGCTCCCGTTCCCAAAATGGCAAACAGAAGCGCTCCCGCCGCGTACAAAATCAACTGCCAGATTTCCGACACCTCAGCCTATAAAGATTTTTTAAGCTCTTCTATGCAGCGCTCGTTGTCTTCTGGTTTTCCTATGGTTATTCTCAGCCAGTCTGGAAGACCGTAGCCTACGTTCGGGCGAACTATTACTCCGCTCTTTTGCATCTTTACAAAAGCTCCGGCGGCATCATTGAGTTTCACCATAACAAAATTTGCGCCCTCAGAAAAATATTCGAGGCCCATGTCTTGGAATGCCTTTTCAAACTGTTTCCGGCCAATATTGTTTATGCGTTTGCTCTCCTTTACAAAGTCCGTGTCGTCGAGGGCGGCAAGGGCACCTATCTGGGCGAGGCTGTTTACGTTGAATGGCTCTCTTGCACGGTTTATATAGCCGGCAATTTCCTCGCTCGTGTATCCGTAACCTATGCGCAACCCCGCCAAGCCGTAGATTTTTGAAAATGTTCTCAGGCATATGACGTTGCGGCCTTCCCGTATGAGCGGGCGCAAATCCACTTCTTCGTCTTGATATTCAGTGTATGCTTCATCGTAGCAAAATACTACATGTTCAGGCAGGGACCTTACAAAATTCGCCACCTCTTCGCCTTTTACAACGCAGCCGGTGGGATTATTCGGGTTTGTCATGAATACGACTTTTGTCTTTTCGGTTACGGCGTCGCGGAGCATGTCGAGATCGTACCTCAATCCGGGCATGGGAACGCTCACGCATTTACCGCCCATAAATATTGTGGCGAGCTTGTAAACTATGAAAGACTGGGCCCCGAATACGGTTTCGTCGCCCTCTCCGACAAAGCATTGCGCAACAAATTCAAGCAGTTCGTTTGAGCCGTTGCCGAATGCGAATTGCGAAGGGCTCAATCCCCATTTCTTCGAGAGTTTTTGGCGCAATTCATAGCATCCGCCGTCGGGATAGTAGTTTAGGGCCGACAGCTTTGAGCTCAAAGCTTCCACCGCTTTCGGGGAAGGCCCGAGAGGATTTTCATTGGAGGCCATTTTCAGTATGCCGTCGGGATCCAAGCCGAACTCGCGAGCCACATATTCAATGGGCTTTCCCGTCTCGTATACGGGAAGGTTCTTTATGTGTTTTTTTACGATATTTTCAGCGTTCATGTTTTCCGATAAATATATACGCCGCCCATTATTTTTAATTTCGCAACTTTTGCAAGGCAGATATTTTTTCTATTTGGATTTTCTTTGCGTTATTTTAAACAATCTTCCGCTTTAGGTTAAATGTTTTTATAGCACAAATTCCGCAATCTTAAAGCATGAATGTGCCATAGCGCATATGGAAAGGCGCGCCCTATTTCAAATTTCGTCAAACTTAGATTTTTGTGGTTTTACTTGAGAAAGCTTGACATATTTTGCGCCTAAGATAAAAGCGGACTCTATGAAGACTTGTATATCTATTATAACGTTGGGCTTATGTCTTTTTTCATCTTTTGCAATGGGCGCAGCTTTCAAAGCGAAAGATCTCACTGTCGGAGAATTTTTTAAAGACCCCGTGGGCAGAGATTTGAGCATGTTGAGCTTTTCATGGAAGCTTCCTGACATGGGTGAAAATAGCGCCCAAAAAGCGTATGAAATAGAAGTCTTGCAGAACGGCAAGGTCGTATGGAATAGCGGGCGTGTGGATTCTTCGCAAAGTGTAAAAGTTCCCTATGCCGGCAGGGCATTGAGGTCGGCGGAAAAATTTGATTGGCGCGTGCGTTTTTGGAATTCTAAATCCGAGCTCTCCGAATGGTCGGATTGGGCAAGCTTTGAAACCGGATTGTTGTCGAATCTCGATTGGAAGGGCAAATGGTTGAATTCTCCGGCGGCTTTGAAGAAGCTTTACAAATGCAAATTAAAGGGCCCCAAAGGCTATTATATGGGGGATCGCTCCGGTGTAGAACCGACTTACTTTAGAAAGAGCTTTCAAGTTAAGGATGGGCTGAAATCTGCCCGCCTATATATTGCCACTCTCGGCATATTTGAGGCCTATATCAACGGGAAAAAGCTTGGTGACCAACATTGGGGAACTGCTTGGACAAGCTATGAGAAGCGCGTAACTTCAGATACCTTCGACATTAGCTCCATGTTGAAAGAAGGCGACAACACATTAGGAACCATTTTGGCAGACGGCTGGTATGCGGGAAGGATAATCAATAGAAGCGGCAATTCTCCAAAACCGAAAATTCTTGCCCAGATAGAATTGAACTATGCCGACGGCTCAAAAGATATTATAGCTACCGATTCCACATGGAAGTGCTCTGGCGGCGCATACACGTATTCCGACATATATGACGGCGAATTTTACGACGCCCGCTTGGAGCACGATGGATTTTCCCTCAACAGTTTCGACGATTCTTCATGGAATGCTCCCGTAGTTTCAGATGTAAAAAATACGCCGCTAATAACTCCGCGCCGCAATCAGCCCGTGAGGGTATGCCAGGAGCTTATGCCGATTTCCGTGAAAGATATGGGAGGCGGCTCTTTTATTTTCGATTTTGGGCAGAATATGGTTGGAGTGCCTCGGGTTCGCATAAAGGGAATTGCCGGCAAGCCAGTAAGGCTTAGGTTTGCAGAAATGTTGAATCCAGACGGGACAATGTATACCGAAAATTATAGAAGCGCACTAAGTACGGACTATTATGTTCCCAAGGGGGGCGGGTTTGAAACTTACCAGCCCAAATTCACATTCCACGGCTTTAGATATCTTGAAATAAGCGGATTGGCGGGAGATTGGAAGCCTTCAAAGGACTCCGCCGCGGCGCTTGTAATGCATAACGACATGCCCCAAAGCGGATCTTTTGTTTGTTCCAAGCCTAAGATAAATATTCTGCAAAGCAACATTCAATGGGGCCAGCGCGGGAATTTCTTCTCCGTTCCAACAGACTGCCCCCAGCGCGACGAGCGCATGGGGTGGACGGGAGACGCCCAAGTGTTTATTCCGACTGCCGCTTTTAACATGAATGTAAACGGATTTTTCAGCAAGTGGAATCAGGACATGCGCGACATACAAAAACCCGACGGTTTAATGGCGCACGTCGTTCCTGCTGAATGGGGTGGAGGAAGCCCCGCATGGTCCGACGCCTGCGTGATATGCCCATGGGAAATATACATGGCCTACGGAGACAGGAAAGCGATAGCCGAAAATTACGATATGATGAAGAAGTGGGTAGACTACCAGAAGAAGACTTCAAAATCGCTGATTCGCCCAGATATAGGCTTTGGAGATTGGCTTCAGCCTTCGACAACAAAAGGCAAGGATTCAAAGCTGTGGCGGGGCGCCACTCCGAGGTCGCTAATAGGAACGGCTTATTTTGCCCGCACGGCCAACCTTGTTTCCAAAAGCGCTAAGCTGCTTGGCAAGGAGGAAGACGCCAAGTTTTATTCCGATCTTGCCGCCAAGGTGCGCAATGCCTTCATTCGCGAATTTGTGTCTGCCGACGGCACTGTAAAAAGCCAGGCACAAACGGCGTATTTGTTGCCCTTAGCCTTTGATATCCTTCCGCCGGAATTGGCAAAGAAGGCTTTTGAAAAGTTCTTGAAGGTGTTGGAGAAAAACAACTTTTACTTGGACACCGGATTCGTGGGAACTCCGTTGATAAATCCCGTACTGACTAAGTTTGGCAGGGTTGATTTAGCGTATAGAATTATAAACAACGAGGGCTATCCGTCTTGGATATACTCCATAAACCAGGGCGCAACCACTATGTGGGAGCGCTGGAACAGCTATTCGCACGAAAAGGGCTTCGGGGAAGCTTCAATGAATTCCTTCAACCACTACGCCTACGGAGCCATAGGAGAATGGCTCTACAGGGATGTTGCTGGAATACGCTACGATCCCGAAAATCCCGGATATAAAAATATAATATTCGCCCCAAAGCCGGGCGGCGGCCTGACATTTGCTTCAGCTAATTTACAGACTCCGTACGGCGAGGCGTCGTCGTCTTGGAAAATAGAAAACGGAAAGTTTTTCTGGAAGGTTGTAGTGCCTCCAAATGCCACCGGCACGTTAAAATTTCCCGCAAAAGCCCCCCAGCTTGTTAGGGTAAACGGTAAAACTCCATCGTCTATCACCGAGAATGTTGCAAGCGGAGAATACGAAATAGAGCTTAAATTATAGGATAGTTTAGGAGATTGGCGGACATAAAAAAATATATTTGCCACGGGGGCTTTGGGAGTTCATTCTCAAAGCCCGTTTTATATCCCCAAAATAAAGGTTTTTTATGCAGATTTTTTGTACGGGAGCTACGGGGCTCGTAGGATACAATTTTGTAAAAGCGGCGGTTCAGGCGGGGCATAAGGTAATTGCAGTGTGCTCATCGCAG
>CALXOC010000054.1 GCA_944389915.1 uncultured Opitutales bacterium
CGCCTCCCGCATGAGCTGGTACTCTTTATTGGTGAGGGTAAGAGCGGGCGCTATTGTAATGGAATCTCCCGTGTGCACTCCCATGGGGTCGAAGTTCTCTATGGAGCATATGACAATGCATTGGTCTTTGCAGTCGCGCATTACCTCCATTTCGAGCTCTTTCCAGCCCAAAAGGGATTCCTCCACGAGGATTTCGCCCGCGGGGGAGGCGCTTAAGCCGAACGCCGCCATTCTTTCAAACTCGTCCCTGTTGTAGGCTATGCCTCCGCCGGTTCCGCCTAAAGTAAAGCTTGGACGGATTATCAAAGGATATTTTTTATGTTTGTCGGCCCAATCTAAGGCTTCTTTGAGCGAGTGGACCACAATGCTCAATGGCACGTCGAGCCCGATTTTTATCATGGACTCCCTAAATTTTTCCCTATCCTCGCCCTTCTCTATGGCCTCGGCGTCGGCTCCTATGAGCTCCACGTTGTACTTTTGCAATATGCCGCGCTTGTACAATTCCACAGAGAGATTGAGCCCCGTCTGGCCCCCGAGCGTCGGCAAGAGAGCGTCCGGGCGCTCTTTGGCTATTATTTTTTCAAGAATTTCCGGAACCAAAGGCTCTATGTAGGTAACGTCGGCCATTTGGGGATCCGTCATAATGGTGGCGGGATTGGAATTGACCAATATCACTTTGTAGCCCTCTTCCCGCAGCGCTTTGCAGGCCTGGCTTCCGGAGTAGTCGAATTCGCAGGCCTGGCCGATTACAATAGGCCCCGAACCCACGATTAAAATGGATTTAATATCTGTGCGTTTTGGCATACTTAGTAAGGAACAAGGAAAACATTTTTTTTTACGGCGTCAATTTCTAATATTCCACTCTTGTGACATGCGCGTTGCAAGGCCTAAAAACCGGTAAAATTATGCCGCTTTGCCTATTAAATCAAAGTTTAATATATTTATGTTCAATATTATATAAAAACTGCATGCCGACGCATCGACGGCCTGAGGCGACTTTTGGATAGTAAAACAAGCGCGCGCATCCAAGCAATAAGGGCGCCGCGCCTGTGCAAAGCAATTTAATAAATTCAACGCCCTTTTTCATTCATGCATATTATCCGGTAAAATTTTTGCGCCCATGAAACCGCGCGCTAAAAAATGCGTTTTTACATTGTATTAGTTTAGCTTAATAAACTTTTTTGATTGACACGATTTTTTTTAAACAAAGTTTATATCGCCAAAAAAAATATGGAAAAAGCGTCGAAAAATCCGTCTCCCGAGGAAATATGCGATTTAATAAATTCGTGCACAGAGAAGATGAAGCGCTATATTGCATATAAGGACAACCGCCGTTTAGCGGGCCTGACGCTCAACCAAATAGAAATACTGCACTATGTCGGCGGAAGCGCATCGGGAACCAAGCTAAAAGATTTGATTCAGAAATTTAGAATATCTAAAAGCCTAGCCTCGCAGTCCGTGGGCAGGCTTGTGAGCCACGGTTATTTAAAGAAGTCGCGCTCCGATTCCGACGCCAGAAATATTTTGCTGTTTCGCACAAAAAAATTGGCGAGACTGTGCTACAAAATAAAGCGCTTAGAAAAGGAATACATTTATCCTCTTATTCAAAGGATACCAAACAAAGAGCTGGAAACATTGTCTAAAACGCTGAAATGCTTAAGCGAAAATTTCAATAGAGAACTCGCATGAAAACACTCAAACTATTATTGCCGATATTTGGCGCGCTACTATTTTGCGCGCCTTCCCGTGCGAAAGATCCCGGCGCGGATAAAAACGCGCCTCTGCAAATTGCCGTTCCAGTGGCAAAGGCTGTTTTGCAAAAAGAGGCCGAAGAATTTAGATACACGGGCAGAGTCGTTCCGATTTCCAGTGTGAATATAACATCGCGAATATCCGCCGACCTGATGGAAGTGGGCTTTGAGGAGGGCGATTTCGTAAAGAAGGGGCACCTTCTCTACACTTTCGACGACACCAGATACAATGCGACCTTGAAAAGCGACAAAGCCAGAATCGCGGAATACGAAGCAAAGCTCATATACGCAAAAAACGACTTTGAACGAACCAATGAGCTTTTTAAAAAGGGCGTATCCACAAAGGACGAAATGGAAAGCTCGCTGAGCCAATACAAATCCTATCAGGCATCGCTGCTCGGTGCTCAGGCCGATCTTATACTTTCTGAAGACGACTATGAGCACTGCAAAATTTATTCTCCCATTTTCGGCGTTATAGGGCAGACAAATTATACCGAAGGTAACTATATCACGCCTTCCTCCGGAGTTTTGGCCACAATAGTCCAGCTGGATCCGATACGCGTAAAGTTTTCCATGAGTACGCGCGATTTTTTAAACAACTTTTCCGATTTTGCCTCGTTTAAAAATAATTGCGCCCTAAGATTGAAACTTGCCGACAACTCATTTTACGAATGTGAAGGCGAAATAGACTTTATAAACAACGAGGCCGTAAAGACAACCGCCACCAGTCAAGTATATGCGAAATTCAAGAATCCTAAATCCCGCCTATTGCCAAACAATACCGTGGCCGTGTATTTAAAAAACAAGGTGGACAAGGAAAAGGTTGCAATTCCCATTACCGCGCTAATGTTCGACGATAATTCGCCCTATGTGTTCGTTCTCGACGAAAAGGATATTCCGCACAGGAGAAACATCACCCTCGGCTCGTCGAAAGGGGCGCTTCAATTTGTAAATGCTGGATTGAAAGAGGGAGAGCGCGTGGTGAGCGACGGCGTCCATAAAGTCATTGAGAACGTAAAAGTAAAAATAGCAAAGTAACGCGCGCTATGTTTTCAAAATTTTTCATAGAACATCCGAGATTTGCCGCAGTTATCAGCCTTTTTTTGGTGATAACGGGGGCGCTCACTATCACAAAACTTCCCGTGGCGGACTATCCCGAAATATCCCCGCCGCAAATCAGAGTCCAAGCCACATACAGCGGAGCAAGCGCCGAAGTGCTGCGCGACACCGTCGCCCTTGTTATAGAATCGGAACTTAACGGACTGGAAAACCTCTTGTATTTCGACTCCGAATGCTCAAACACCGGAACATACACCTGTTCTTTGACCTTTAAAACCGGGACCAACTCCGACATAGCCATGGTGGAAGTTCAGAACGCCATTAAGCGCTCTGAGGCAAAACTCCCGAGCGAAGTGCAGCGAACGGGAATAAGCGTCCGCAAGCGCACGGGCGATTTGCTCGCGGTATTTCAGCTCATGACCGACGGCTCCCAGATGTCGGATTTGGAGTTGAACAACTACGCCTCCACCACAATAGCCGATGCCGTAAGCCGCATAGACGGAGTTTCCGCCGCGGATGTGTTTGGCGGAGTTACATTTTCGATGAGAATTTGGACTGACCCCATCAGAATGGGCGCTTT
>CALXOC010000055.1 GCA_944389915.1 uncultured Opitutales bacterium
TACCAGGCGCGACGCTCTTGACCACCGCGTATTTTCCAAGGTTAAAAGCGCCATAAAAGCTCTCGAATCGGCGCGCACACGGCGGGCCCATATACTGGACGGCAGGGAATTTGCATGTCTGCTTACCGAACTTTTCGACAAAGTTGGCTGCGGCACCATGATTTACGCCGATGTCTACCAAAAAATTCGCGCTGCCGTTGCGGACGATATCCCTACAATATACAATCTTTCTCTTTTGTCTTCGCAAGAGCAGAATTTGCTTTACCGCTCGCGCGAAGATATTGCCTCGCGCATAGATTCATATTATGTCTACGAAGTAGACGGCAGCATCATGGCTTTTGTGAGCCTGATTGATTTGGGCGGGGGCGATGCGGAATTGGCGGGACTTCACGTCCAACCTTTTTATCAGGGCAGGGACGTAGGCACGCACATGGTCGAGTTTGTTAAAATGAAGGCAAAGCAAAAGAAATTCGACAGGCTCTTTGCCTTGAGCACAAAAAACGCCCCATTTTTCCTCCTTAACGGCTTTGAGGAAACAAGCCCGGATGAACTGCCTGCCGGGCGCCTGGAAAAATACAAAGCCAACGGCCGCCACTCAAAAGTCTTCGCGCTCGATCTGCATAAGTAGCCTTATGCCCTTTAATGGATTGGGATATTTTCTTTAATATCGTCAATACAGGTTTCGCAGAAAAGAAGCATTTATTTTTTGGGAATTGCGCATCATTTCCAGGAATTGCGAGCGCATGGGCGCCTTTAAAAGCGCGTCCGAAGGGCTTACAATGCCTCTTTCAACATACGCAAGCAGTGAATCTTCCATTGTCATCATTCCCTGCGAGCGCCCTGTTTGCAATACGCTGTATATTTGGGGAAGCTTTTCCTCCCTTATTAGATTTCTGATGGAATGGGTTGCTATGAGCAATTCAAAGGCGGCTATCAACCCGCCTCCGGATTTGGGCAAAAGCGTCTGGGAAAGCACTCCCAGCAGATTGTCCGACAACATTAGGCGTATTTGGCGCTGTTCCGCGGGAGGAAATTGGCCTATCAGCCTATCCACAGTGGATATCGAAGTGCGGGTGTGCAAAGTTGCGAAAACCAGATGCCCAGTCTCGGCCAACTCTATAGCGGTTCGAGCGGTTTCAATATCGCGCATCTCCCCGAGCACGATTATATCGGGATTTTCGCGCATCGACGAGCGCAGGGCGTCGTAAAAAGAGGGCGAATGCAAGCCTATCTCGCGCTGTGAAATCAGGGCGCGCTTGCTTTGGAAAACGTACTCTACGGGATCTTCTATCGTTATTATGTGCACATTGCGGTTGTCGTTAATTGAGTCTATTATGGCGGCGATAGTGGTTGTCTTGCCGGATCCGCTCGCGCCTGAAACTATGAACAAACCGCTTTTTGTCTTGCATATAGAGGCCATGTAAAAGGGAAGACCGATATTTTCCATGCTGAGCCGCATGTGGGGAATTATCCTCAAAGCCGCAGAAAGGCCGTTTTCGCTCCTATAGACGTTGACTCTCACTCGGTTCCCGTTAAAGGCGGTAAACGCGCAGTCCAAGTCCTTATTCTCGGCGAATTTTTTGAGCATTATGTCGCGCTCTTTGGGCTTTAGGCTCTGCATTATCTGCTCGAAGAGGGTCTCCATTGATACGGGTATATTCAATTTCATCGGCAAAAGTTCGGTATCCACCCTCATGCGCGGAATTATGCTTTCGCCTATATGTATGTCTGTGGCGCGAGCATTTGATGCCGCGGCCAAAATCATGTCGAGTTCTCTCATTTCTTTTCTATTTTAAAAATTAATTGAGCGGGTTTGCCGCGAGTGTTTTTACCGAGACGCTTAAGAATTTTAAACGCAAATTTGCCCCCCAATGTTTCGCTAAAATGCCCTTCAGGCAAGGAAAATTCGGCGGGCGCCTCGAGGACGGCTATCGAAGGAAGGATGCGGCAGAGCATTTCCATAATCTTAAATAAAGTGCTTTCGCGGCGCAACATATCGTAGGGGGGATCGGCAAAAACGAAGTCGAAATTGTTGTCCTTTAAAACAGGCGGCGCTTTAAAGCAGTCGAGCTTGATTGCGTTTGCGGCAAAGCCTTTATTAAAGGCCGATATTGAAGCGCTTACAGCCGATATATTCTTTTTCAGCGCTTCAAATGCCGCCGCGTTGCTTTCAACAAAGGTTGCCGATATGGCGCCCCTGCTCAGAGCCTCAAGGCCGTAGGCTCCAGTGCCCGCAAAGAGATCCAGCACCCGGGCTCCCGCAATGCCGTCTCCCAAGGAGGAAAAAACGGCCTGTCGTGCCGCGTCGGTTGCGGGGCGCGTAAGCCCGCCTTTGGGGGCGAGCAGGGAAATTCCTCTTGCCATGCCGGATGTTATTCTCATAATTACTGCAAATTATGAGATTCGCAGCTGTCATGTCAATTATTCTGCTCGCCCATTTGCTTGCGGCGGCGCCAAACTCTATCGCCCTTGCCGCCCCGGCTACTTCGGAATCAAAACCTGAGGATTCTCCCCAAAGCATCTCCTTTTACATCGAAAACGACATATTCTATTCCGACCGCTATTACACTAACGGCATAAAGCTCTTGTATACGGGAAGGGGCGACGATTTTTACACAAGTAAAATTCAATTTGCTCTTTTGCGCATGTTTGTGCCGGAAGACGAGGCTTCGCAAGCTTACCAAAGCGCTTCGCTCGGACAGAACATGTATGTCTCAAGTTCCATAAGCGAATCAAACCCTCCGCTTTGGGATAGACCCTATGCAGGTTGGCTCTATCTCAGCGGAGGCGCCCATATTGCCAAAAAAAATTCGCTCGACTCATTGAGCATAACAATGGGGATAGTCGGCCCACTTTCATTTGCCGAGCAAACGCAAAAAACCTACCACAGCATAATAGATGCAGAAACCCCAATGGGCTGGGATACGCAGATCAACAATGAATTCGGCTTTATAGCCTCATATTCGCACATTCAAAGGCTTTTGCGCTTCGATTTTTCCAACAATACCTCTGCCGACGTCTTGGCGTCAATCGGAGGGGACCTCGGAAATGTTTTGA
>CALXOC010000056.1 GCA_944389915.1 uncultured Opitutales bacterium
TTCCGATCTGGAAGCGTATTCACAGACTACATAGGAAAATTTCCCATATTCAAAAGGAGCGATTCCCGAAGAATAAACCACGCCATTAAGGATTTTCTCGATCTAACAAAAGAACTCGATACGGCTCAATCGGGCGGGGCAAACTGACATGTTCTTTCAGATAATTGAGACTTCAAGCGCCGGAAATTGCGCCTATGCCGAATGCGAGGGAATTCGCTTTTTGATAGATGCGGGAGTCGGAATAAAAAAAATACGCGGATATCTCTCCAAGCGGGGTCTCGATATACTCGACATAGACGCAGTTTTTGTAACCCATGAACATATAGACCATTACAGGGCTCTTAAAAATTTTAAAGGCAGCAATGCAAAAATCTTTGCAAACCGCCTGACGGCCGAGTCTATACAGTATTTGGATTCCGCCACCAAGTGTCTCGATTGGAGAATCTTTTCAACCGGCGAAGCTTTCGATTTTATGGGGATAAAAGTTTCATCTTTTCCCATTCCGCACGATACGAGCGATGCTGTAGGCTATCGCTTCGATTTGGGAGGAAAAACTTTGGTTTGGGTTACGGATATAGGCAAACTTACCCTCTCAGTGCGCGATATTGCCTCACATGCGCAAATTCTTGTGCTTGAAAGCAACTATTGCCCCCGAATGCTCGACAATTCCAACAGGCCATACAGCCTAAAAATGAGAATAAAAGGATCGCACGGGCACCTTTCAAACTCCGACGCCATAAGTCTTATAGAAGGCCTTGACAGTACTCTTGTAGACAAGGTGTATCTCGCCCATATATCGCGCGAATGCAACAGCGTGTCGCATATAAACGAACTATTATCCGGGATTGCCTCTTCAATCAGAACAAAAATTGAGATTGTACCTCCACTGCAAGAGAGCTCTCCATTTGATTTTTAGTTTGGCATTCCGGTATTTTGCCCGCTTTTTCTTTCGCTTTTCAAGCAGAGACTAAACATTGTTAAAATCCTTTGCAGCCTCAGCAAGCGGTAATTTATAAAATTGCACAAAAAAAAGCCGGGGCTAAATAAAGCTCCGGCTTTTACACGATGTAAATTATTAGTACTTAACGGAAACAGAGATGTCAACCAAGTGTTGCGAATAGGTCGCGCTCGTTACGTTTGAAGCATTGTCCAAATAGCGATAATTTGCTGCAAAAGTAAGGAACTTGTTGGGTATGTAACGAATTCCAACCCTGCCTATGTAGCAATCGTCATTGCGGAATATGCTCGTATATTCCGTATAGGAGTATGTAAAGCTAGATATAGCCGAAACTTGCTCCGAGAAGAAGTAGTTTACGCCAATTTCGCCCATTGAAACGATAGTCGCCTGACGGCTGGCACCGCTGCCAAAGTCTCTGGAACCGGAAACGTAAACACCCAATTTCTCCGTAACCTCATAGGCAAAATTACCGCGGATAGCGAAAGTCGTGTCATCAACATCGCCACGGTCCGGAGTGGTGAAATCTCTGTAAGAGACACCGGCATAGATTTCGGAAGTGAGCTTCGGCAAGAGTTCGCCGCGCAATGTAAGACCGCCGAAGTGGTCGGAACGGTTATCACCATAGAAAAGGGCGTAATAATCGGGACCGCCTGAAAATTCTGTGTAGCGATACTGGTAAGTAAGACCGGCGGAAATTTTCTCGGTTATTCTATAGAGAACGCTTACAGGAACTGAATAAATATCCTGGTCAGAATATACATTTTCCCATTCGCCGAGGTATTGAATTTCATACCATCTAAAACCTATTTCTCCAAAAAGTTTTTCGGTGAAATCGTAAGAACCGTTAACGCCTGCGGTAATATTGTTGTAGCGAACCAACTTTCCTCTCGCAAATTCCACGGTATCGGCAGAATTCTGGAAGTTCTGGTCAAATGAAAAATCTGCAGCAATCTTGTAGTTTGATTCTACATATGCTACATTTGCCTTCACATGGGCGAGATTGGAATTCAACTCTTTATGCTCGGCATAGCGAGTGATATCCTCATGGAATTTAACATTTGCCTTGAATTTGCTGTTCCTGCCGTAATCTGCTTCAGCTCCAAGGCGAAATGTTGCAGCATAATCGTCAATCTTATTATCGGAATCATGCGCATAAGTAACGTTGCTGTCCCATTTGCCAATAAAAGCACCCTTAAAGAAGAGATCGAGCTGATCTCCAATGGTAATAAGCGGTGCGGCTCCCGCCGTATATGCTGCGGCGGCAAAGATAGAGGATACTATTAATTTTTTCATCGTGTATTTCTTGTTAAAATTATTAAACCAGATAGAAAAATCTTTCTTATTTTCCATGATTATTTTCTTTTTTTAATACGTCTGTCAAGCATTAATTGAAAGCTTTCGCATAAAATTGAAAAAAAAAGCAATATTACCGGGAACATATGAATCTGCTTGCAATACTTTGGCAATATGGTTTTCTTCGCATAAAACGAACCATGCCAATATAATTTTACAAAACCCTAAAATTTATGTCGGACGAGAAAAAATACCCCTCAAATCCATCAAGCTCGCAAAAAACGGCATTTGGAATGCTAAAACGCATACAAAAACCCAATGGAGTTTGGGTATTTCAGGTGTTATGGGGGCGAGTTTTCATATTTTTTGCAATGCTATTTGTCGCCGCATGGATGGCTCTTTCGCTATTTCTATTCATTCTTTTTAAATATGTCAAAGACTACGGGGAAATGACTTTTGCCCAAGCGATTGTGCTTCCATTTGACCGCACCGGGCACCGGCACAAAGTCAGCGAATACAATCTCAGAATGGCGAGGCAAAACATCAAGGACAACAAATGGCGAGACGCCTATTTGAACCTCACATCAGCCGTAGGGCGCAACCAGAAGAATTTGGAAGCCCGCATGATACTGGCGGAATTTTACCAGTATTTGAGCAATCGCCCGGATATGGCTATAGACGTGCTTGAGGGTGCTCTTGTATATGCGGTAAACGACCTGAAATACATGCGCATGTATATAAAACTTCTTTTGGATCAATCGGAAGACGCCAAAGTTGTATCCGTATGCGAAAAACTTCTAAATTCAGGCGAAGTAAAAAATCCCGAAATTTCAGCATATTTGGCCATGGCTTTATCTTCAGTGTACGCCTTTCACGGGAATTATGCGAAATCAAAGGAATATCTTGTAAAATACAAATTGGAAAAGACTCTCCCCGGAATACTTCGCTTGTCAAAAAACGAGTGGGAACAGGGCAATAGGGACGAAGCCATTAACATACTGGCAAATAATTTTGCCTATGCCCAAAACAAGGAGCCTATATACGCATTGTTGGTCAACTACTACTCTGCAATGAACAATTTTGAGAAAGCGCGCCAATATTCAATGCTTAGAAATATAGAAAATCCCTTTTCGCTATCGCAAAAGATGGAATATCTGCGGCTATTAAAGAAGACCGGAGACGAAAAGGGCGTGCAGCGCGACCTCAACAACCTTATAAAGCAATACCAAAACGACAACCGCTCGCTACTGATATTAGCCAACTATGCCGCCGATACCGGGGACACCGATGCAATGCGTCGCATCTACGACATCGCCATAAAGAGCAATTATCCCCCCGCCCCATACTGCCTCTTGCGCCTTGAAACCATACTTACCAATGGCGATTTCAAATCCGCGACCGAATTTGCCGAAGAAATTTTGAAGAGCAAACCGCGCTGGGCCAAGCGCTATGAAGATGTAATTTCCTGTCTGCGCGCCATAGCATATTACGCAACCGGAAACGTAAACATGGCCGACATTCTCTTGAGCGATGTTTTAAAGCGCGGTACGGCTTCCCCGAAAGTTCAAATAGCCACTGCTCGCCGCTTAAGCCAGATGGGGGCTAAAATGACCGCATTGAAACTCCTGGAAAATACCGTGGACCGCTTCCCGCGCCACCAACTTGCGCTCATACGCCTGATTCAGATGGAAATCGAGCTTGGGAACTCCACAAATTTAGACAAACACATATTCCGCCTGCTTCAAATGCGCCGTCCTCCGCGCGAATTGGTGGCCGAAGCGCGAAAGAATTTGGCAAGCGACCGCTTCATATTTACAGCCAACAGAGTCAAGCTCATGAACGAAATAGACATGCTCATGAAAAATACCTCTATGAAGGTGTTTTCTGAGGGGAACTATTCAGACGACAACGACCGCATAACCTCGGACGACTCGCAAAACATAGATTTTTAAAAGCCGCCAAATTTATCGTTTTGGCGTCTACGCTTTTAAGGTTTTATAAAAGAGGGACGATACATTACTATTCCAATGCTCTGTTATTTGCAGAGTCGGCATTCGGAGGGAAAGCGCAGCTTTGATTCAGCATTCGACATTGAAAAAATTATTTGCCGCATTCGCATTTTTTGCGACTGCGGCTATTTGCGCCGCCTCGGACGCAGCTTCAGTATATCCTCCGCCTCCGGAGGCATATGCGCCGCAATCAGGCTTGTGGGAAACGCTCGTTTCAAGGGTAAAAGCCGAACCTTTTAATTTGTATGCGACGGCGATATTCGCACTGGCGGTAATCCACACTCTGTGCCACGGCTTTTTTACGAAGCTATCTCGGGAACTGAGGCAAAAGCATGATAAAAACCTCTCCGAGGCCTCATCCGAAACGCCATCAACGGTATATCTCCCCGCCGAGATATGCCATTTGCTGGGCGAGGTCGAGGTAATATTCGCATTGTGGCTCATACCGCTATTCGCGGGATTTTTCGCCGTTTTCGGGTGGTCGGGGCTTGGGGACTATATCGACAACCTCGCTTTCGTGCAGCGAAAATACACCGAACCTCTATTTGTAGTTGTCATAATGTGCATGGCTGCAACGCGCCCCATTATACAGCTCGCTTCGGACATAATAAGCATGTTTGCAAAACTCGGAAGGGAATCCGCAAAGGCATGGTGGCTGTCAATTTTGTTGATAGGGCCATTGCTCGGTTCGTTTATTACGGAACCGGCGGCCATCACAATATGCGCCGTTTTGCTATCGGAAAAGTTTTTCCCGCACAAGCCTTCTAAAAAATTTTCCTATGCAACACTCGGCCTGCTATTCGCCGCAATTTCCGCGGGGGGAACTCTGACGCATTTTGCGGCCCCGCCCGTCCTAATGGTTGCGGGTGTGTGGGAATGGGACACGCCGTTTATGTTCGCAAATTTCGGCTGGAAGGCGATACTTGCAATAGGTGTGTCGGTATTCGCCATTTATGCCGTATTTAAGGGCGAATTAGCAAACATGAAGCCCCCGGACTGCCATAACACTCAAAGCGAAGGCAGAGTTCCCGCCTGGATTGTAAGCGTGCATGTGCTGTTTCTGGCTTTTACCGTGTTTTCATTGCACCATCCGGCGCTCTTTGTGTTTGCATTCCTGCTCTTTATGGCCTTTGTGGAAGCCACGCGCTACAAGCAATATCCGTTTAAAATTAAAACTCCCTTTTTAGTCGGCGTATTCCTGGCGGCTCTGGTTACCCACGGCAGCCTTCAAGGCTGGTGGATTGAACCCGCCCTAAAAAGCTTTAGCGGTTTGGGGGCATTTGTGGGAGCCATAGGCTTATCGGCCTTTAACGACAACGCAGCCATAACCTATTTATGCACTCTTGTGCCAGAATTTGACAATTCAATGAAGTACATGGTTGTTGCGGGCGCAGTTGCCGGAGGCGGGCTGACGGTCATTGCAAACGCGCCGAACCCCGCGGGCATGGCGATATTGAAAAAATATTTCGGGAAAAACGTATCCCCAATAAAACTCTTTATCGGGGCGCTTTTCCCCACTATTGTTATATCGGCGTTTTTCTTCTTTCTGCCATAAAGAGTGGCGGCTGACAGCTCAGAAAAAATATTTCGCGCTTGCGGCGCGGAAAAAGATTGCATTCATAAAGCGGGGCTTGCCTTAAAATCATATCGGCAGGCAAGAATGCCTGTTCCCTGCGGCAACAAATTTAAACTCCCTGCAAACGTAAATAAAAAGCCCTATAACTTATGCGCGCGCGGATGCGCTGCCCTATGTTCGGCCACAAGCTGGCGGGTGTTTAAATGCGTATATATTTGGGTCGTTGAAAGGCTGGCATGCCCCATCATTTCCTGAAGCGAACGCAAATCAACCCCCCTGTTTACAAGGTGTGTGGCAAAGGTATGGCGGAGTTTGTGCGGCGTTATGTTGATT
>CALXOC010000057.1 GCA_944389915.1 uncultured Opitutales bacterium
AAATTGCCCGCAAAGAAACTTTTACCTGTACGAAGCGTTTTATTTTTAGATATATATTTTTTGTAACACAAATATCTTTCATTGCAATGCATAAACTAAGAATTCTGGCAGTTATTGCCCTAACGGCATTAATCCCGTCGGCATTTTGCGACTCTCCCGAAAAAGACGACTTACAAGGTCCCTTTTATCTTGTCGACGAATCGCCTTTTCAGGTAATTAAAATCTTAGAAAACCTCTCCGGCAAGAGCGCAATCATATCGGCGGAGCTGCCCAATGCAAAAATAAACTTCTCTTCCCAGAAAAAACTCGCCAGGGAGGATGCCATAAACGCATTGAAATCCGTGCTTGCAATAAACGGCATGGCCATAACACCCATGGGAGACAAATTCTTTAAGGTGTCCCCATCAAAGTCAATAAACGCGCAATCTCCGTCTCTGCTTACGGGCAAAGCCTCTGAACTTCCCGCAAGCCAGAATTTTTACACCAAGCTATACCAGCTTCAATACATAGATGTAGACACTCTCAAAGACGCCCTAAAACCTTTTACAAGCCCGAACGAAGTCGGGACTGTGGCCGTATTTTCAAGGAGCAACGCCTTTTTGTTTACCGACACCCTCGCCAACCACCAGCGCATAGAAAGCCTGCTCGAAAAGCTCGACACCCCCCCATTAATACGCGAAGACGTGGGATTTATCCAGCTAAAGAACACCGCTGCCGACGACATGAAAAGGAGAATAACCGCCATACAGGGAGATCTTCTGAAGCGCTACTTTGAAAAGACAACCATAGAAAGCGACGAGCGTACAAACCAGCTAATAGTGGTTACACAGCGGGGAAACCTCAAAAACATCAGGGATTTCATAGAGAAGCTTGACATAGACTGCGAGCCTATGACCAGAAGCCAGGTTTTCTACATAAAACACGGCGAGGCCAAAGATGTTGCCACCGTTCTCAACGACATTGTCAAGGGGCAGCAATCCGCGGTCAAAAAGGCGAACGCGGCCAATACGGCCGCTGTCAATGCGCAAAACCGGAGCAACAGCAGGCAAAACTACCGCAACAGGAACGTTCAGGGCGCCGCCAGGCTTCCAACGAACCTGACTGCGGATCCTGTGGGAGCATCGTTGCAGTTTAGCGAATACATAACAATAGTCCCCGACGAGCGGAGCAATTCAATAGTAACCTACGGTACGCCTACGGATTTAAAACAAATAGGCGACATAATAGGGAAAATCGACGTTGTTCTCGCCCAAGTTAAGATAGATGTAATAGTAACCGAAGTAACGCTCACCGACAACCAGGCCTCCGGCTTGTCGACCTTCGGACTTTCGTATTCAAAGGACGCAACCGAATTGGTTGACAAGGGCTGGAGCGGTTCTACAGAGAGCTTCGGGCTTAGCGACAGCAGCAACACTCCCGTATTTTCCGCCGGCGTGTCCGAAAGGGGCTTTGATTTGGTTTTCAATGTGGCCGAACAAAACAGCAATGTAAAAGTTTTATCGGCCCCCTCGGTGGTTACTTCGCACAACAACATAGCCAAAGTAAACGTATCAAAGCGCCAGCCGCTCATAACAGGCATAACTTCGTACGACGCCACATCCTATCCAACAACAAAGAGCACCGTAACATGGACCGACATAGGGATTCAGCTTGAAGTCACCCCACTAATCGGCGACAACGGAATGATTCAGATGAATATAAAGCAAACCGTTGAAACCGTTATAGACAACACTGTAATAGACACAAACATCCAGCCTATAATAGGCAAGCGCGAGGCGGAGAGCTTTGTGAGCGCCCGCTCCGGAGAAACGATAATATTAGGTGGGCTTCAACAGGTAAACAACAAAACCATAGACGGCGCCGTATTCGGACTATCAGACATACCTCTTTTGGGGAACCTATTTAAGCCGGCCCGTGAAAGCAACGAAAGAACGGAGCTCATCATATTTATACGCCCGGTCATAATAACGAGCATGCATGAATACGAAGGCCTTACAAAGGAGCAAATAGACGCGTCGGGGGCGAGCAAAGAAATAAACCGCTACTTTTCAACCGGAAAGTTTCAAGACTTGAAAAACGACAATATGGGCAAGGGGAAATTCAAACAAAGCTCTTTTTGGAAAACCATATATCCTATAGATTCTAAAAAATCCGACGATTCGGAGAATGGGGAAAACATTGCGCGAGATTCCTCCAAGGCGTCCGATGCCGACGGCGCGGACAAGGCTGAAGAGCCCCGGCGAGCCTCAAAGCGCATTACCGGCATAAGGAAATAAACCTTGAGGGCTCTTCTTACAACTGTTATCGCAACCGCCTGCCTTCTCGCATCGGCGCAGGCGCGTTTTGAAGGCTCTGCGGATGCTGACAGGCAAACTGCCGAGCCCTTCCGCGAGGCGATGGATTTACCCTTCGATGCTCCGGGGCCTTTCCCCCCGCAAAACGGCCAGCCGGATTTTCCTCCCCCCCCAAATGCCTACGCTTTTCCGAAGCCGCCCGAAAATTCAAATATTCCGCCTCCGCCGCCTTACAATGCAGCTTCAATCCGCCAAGAGGAATCTGAAGACTCTTCTGGCAGGCAAAACATTCCCCAAACGCCTCAAAATACAGATGAGGTAAAGACCGCATCGGAAACTGCGCCGGACGATGGCGAGGCTGATGCTTCCGCAAATCCTGATGCAAAGCCTGAAGCTCCCAAGATTGCGGAGGACCTGACAAAATTCCCCCCGGAATTGAAAAAATTATTTGAGAGAAATCCATTCGGAGCATCGATAGGCGTTTCTGGAGCCGGCGCCAGCGGCGCATCTCAGACTCCGAAGGGTCTGAATCTGCATTCCATTTACTGCGTAGACGGGAAATGGTATTTCAGCATACGCGACGTCTCTTTAAAAAAGGACTACGTTGTAATGCTCGGCGGAAAGACGGACTCTCTGTGCCCTTATGCTGTCGATTTTTACGATGAAGAGACCAACTCAATAAGCGTCACCAGCAATTTGAATTCTTTTGTCATGACGCTCAAGACGCCGGACGAGCCCAAAGGCGCTCCCACTCCGCCTCCGCCGCCTCCCCACGAGCAAAAAAACACAAAGACAAAGGATAGGGTAAAGAACGCCCCAAAGCGCTAAAGACATGATAAAATCCGAACACATTGCACAGCAAAAAATCCGCCAATATTTAGAGCGGCATTTGCGCGCCGAAGACATCGACGCCGTATTTGCTCTTCCCGCGCACAGGAGAGCGCAGGCCATTCTTGAAAAATCCGAGCTTTCCGAGCATGAAATAGCAAAAGCCCTATCCGACGCATCGGGTTTTGAATTTGTAGAAAATTTTGATGCCGACATATCCGCAAAAGACGTCCTGCCGCTAAAATTTATAAGCCAATACCAATGCCTTCCCACTACTGCCGGCCACATAGCGGTGTCGTGGCCGCCGTCTGAAGACATGCAGAAGTGGGCTATAGCCCTTGCCGACGAATTGCCAGTTTGGAAAATAGCGACCTCAAACGCCATAAAAGAAAAGATATCGCAGCTTTTTGGAGTGGGCGCCGACAGCCTCATGGGCAAAGACGCCGACGATTTTTCAGACATTGCCGACACCGACATAGAGGAGGACGAAAACGCAGCCGTAATAAAATTTGTAAACGAGATAATAACCCGCGCGCTCGCCGACCGCGCAACCGACATACACATAGAGCCGCAGCGCGACTCTCTCGTTATACGCTACCGGATAGACGGCAATCTCGTGCCCGTAAAGCTTCCCGAGAATCTCATAAAGTTCAAGGACGCCGTAACGTCCAGAATAAAGATAATGGCGCGCTTGAACATATCTGAAAAGCGCCGCCCGCAAGACGGCAGAATAGTGTTTTCAACAAAGGACGGAACGGAGATAGACATAAGAGTTTCAAGCCTCCCCACGCTGTACGGCGAAAGCGTATCTTTGCGCCTGTTAAGCCAGAACTCGCAGCCCACCGGCATAGAGGATCTGGGCTTTCTCCCTGACGACATAGAGCGCATATCGAAGCCGCTCTCCCGCCCCCACGGGATAATACTCGTTACTGGCCCCACGGGTTCGGGCAAATCCACAACGCTCTCGGCTTTCATAAGGCGTTTGCGCTCTCCAGAGATACGCATAATAACAGTGGAGGATCCCGTAGAATACGAAATAGGGAGCGTAAACCAGACGCAAGTGCATCCCGAAATCGGATTGACATTCTCATCGGTGTTGCGCTCGATATTGCGGCAGGATCCCGACATTATAATGGTCGGGGAAATTCGAGACCGCGAAACCGCGGACATAGCCATAAGGGCATCTTTAACAGGGCACCTCGTTTTGAGCACTCTGCACACCAACGACGCCGCCGGCGCTTTGACGCGCCTTATAGACATGGACATAGAGCCATTTCTGATAGCCTCGTCAGTGGAGATGATTCTCGCCCAAAGGCTTGTAAGGCGCCTATGTTCGTGCTCAGTGAAGGCTGATTACGATACCGGCTATATGGCATCGTGCATAGACGCGCTCGGATTGCCCGCTTCGGAAATTTCCCATATGGAAGACGCGCGCAAGCCCCGCGGCTGCGACAAATGCCGCGGCATAGGATATTTCGGACGTGTTGGAATTTTTGAGATACTCATAACCGACGAGGAAGTACACTCTATGATTGTGGCCCGCAAAACTGCGCAGGAAATACGAAAAGCGGCGCGTTTAAACGGAATGAGGACGCTACAGGAGTGCGGCTGGGAACTCTTCAAGCGCGGAATGACTGGGCTTGAGGAGATTATGTATTACGCCAACGCTTCGGAGGAAAAAGATGCCTAATTACAAATACCGCGCCTTCGATTCCGCCGGAAGAATAATAGACGCTTCAATCGAGGCGGCCAATAAAAGCGCCGCCATGGAATCATTAAAAGCCATGTCGCTCGGAGTGGTGAAGATCAGGGCTGCCGAGGACGATGCGCCTGACGGCGCGCAGGATGCAAAAAAAGGCGGCGGCGAAAAGACAGCCCTTGCATTATTCAGGAAACTGCACCAACTATGCGGGGGGGGCGGATTGCCGGTAAGCGACGCAGTAAAGTCGCTGAGCTTGCGTTCTATAGACAAGAATCTTAAGGGCCTAAGCAGGGAATTGTACAAAGACCTAAGCGAAGGGCGCACTCTCGCCTGCTCCATGGAGAGGTTTCCCGACACTTTTGACTCCTGCATGGTTCATCTTGTGGAGGCGGGAGAAGCCACTGCAAATTTGGAATTTGTATTTTCAAATATCATAAAATATATAGAGGACCGCAGGCAGCTTAGAAGCACTATAATATCGGCCCTTGCATACCCCATATTCCTGTGCCTTCTTGCGACGGGAGTTGTGCTGATGTTTCTCTTTTTCATGCTTCCCAAAATCAAATCCATGATGGCAAACATGGGGGCCGACGAAAACTTTCCAATACGCATGATGGAATTCATAGGGGAATTTATGACCCGCGGAATACCGGTTTTCGCCATCGTGTTGGCGGTCGGATTGGCGGCGCTCGCATTCTGGCGAAAGAGCGACTCCGGGCTGCGCAAAAGCGACTCCATTATCCTAAAAATTCCGCTCATAGGAAAGATAGCTTTCGACGCCGACGTATCCCGCTACGCCACGCTTTCATCGACGCTCTTCGCATCGGGCGTCAACACCACGGAAACATTCAGGCTTGCGGAAAAATCGGTAAAAAATTCCGATATGCGTTCCCGCTTCCAGCTCTTTAGGACATCCGTAAACGACGGCGCCCCAATTTCTGCGGCATTGCAGCGCTACGGCTTGCTCGACAACGAGGACATAGACATCATATCTGTGGGCGAACGCACGGGCAGTTTTGTGGAGGGCTTCTCCGAAATTGCGCGCTCCCACTCAAATTCCCTCAGCTTGCGAATAAAACTTATGACGGCGGCTCTCGGCGGAGTGGCCCTTGGAATTGCGTTTTTGCTTGTCTTGATTTTTGCGATGGGCATTGTCATGAGCATACTCGGTTTGAGTCAAAGCATGACGGGCGCTTAGCTTGCAATCGCATATGCCGCCGCATCTCCAGCTTGAATGGGCCCATGATGCGGCGAGTTTGGGATTGTTTAACTTGTCCCGTAAAATATCCAAATTCTCCGCCGGACAATGAATAGAGAACAAAGACATCACCATCGAAAAGTCTTATTCGGACTGCTCTATAGAGTCTATGATACAAACGCCAACCGCTGGAAGTTTAGGTTAAACTTTAAATTCATAGCAATACTTGCGCTGGTATCGGCGCTCATACTTTGGCTGGGCGCGTCCGTAACAATATATTCCTATTACAAATACGCCAAGAAATTTGACGAAATATCCTTCGCAAACGTCGTTAAAATGCCCTTCAATATAGACAGGTTTAGGGTCGAAATGGGCGAATTTAACATAAGGCAGGCGAAGAAATTTCTCGACGCCCGCGATTACCAGAACGCCCTGATACATTTGTACAGCGGCGTTGCGCGCTCTCCCGACAATCTCGGCGCCCGCATGGAACTGGCAATGTTTTTCCTGTATTTAATGCAGGATACCGAAAAGGCCGCAAAAATAATGTCCGAAAAAATGCCGCTGGCTTACGAAAAAAAGGACAAGCGCTATATCCTGTCGGGTATCGCCATCATGCTATCGTCCGACGACACCTTGGAAAACGCCATAAACGTCGCTTCAAGCGCTCTCAACGACAATATCGCCTCTGAAAAAGAAATAATTTCATCTATTCTCCCCATAATAAAATCATTAGACGCCCGGAAGGAATACGAAAAGATAGGCAACTTGTGTTCCGATATGGCCTCCAGGTCGTCATCGCCAATTTTTCAGCGTTTCTGCGCGCAAAACGGTGCCGTGGCATTTCTAAGCAACTCTGAACCCGACAAGGCCCAAAAGCTTCTCTATTCTTTCAACATACGCTCAGGATCCGTATATGCCCAGACCATGGCATTTAATTTATGGAACAGCGGACATGAAATAAACGCCTTAAAGATATTAAACTCGCTCGTAAAAAAGACAAAAAATCCCTCGCCAATATATAAGATTTTATCCGTATGGCACGCGGACATGGGAAATAAAAAGGCGTCCGAAGAATGCAAAAGAATGGCTGCCTTAAGCTCTAAAAGCGATATCGACGCAGAATTTTACTACCTCGACAGCGAATTAGACGCAAAAGCGTATCTGTCAAAATTTGAAAAAATTTTCAAGAAAGCGAAATCCATAGATACTCTCTTGAGACTCATGAAATCCGCGGTGTATAAAAACAACGTCGAAGCCGTAAATATGTGCTTGAAGCACGGGCTAAAAAACGCTCCCCCCTCTTTTGACCTCTCCATGAAAATGTTGGAAGTGGAATACGCTTTAAACAAAGGCGACACGCACGAAGCCGCACTCAAGCTAAACGCGGTCAAAATCGCCGCGTCAAAGATGAAAAAGAAATACAACCAGCAATCTTACGAAGGCATGGAAATGATAGCAAAAATTATGTCGCATGAATCGCCGGAACCGCTTATAAAGGATTTTTACAAAAAGCATGCGGACACGCCAAAAAACATCTTGGCAATCGTCAAATTTTTAAACAGGTTAAACATGCGGGCCGAAGCGCTGTCGCTCATAGACATGCTTGCAAGGGATTATCCTTCCATGGGCTCCGCAGGCGAGCTTAAGGCAACATTGATTTTTGAATCCAAAGACTACTGCTCCTTTGTAGAATTCGTGGCCGACAGCAGCTCGAGAATACCCCTTAAGCTGCTAAATGAATTGGATCCGAAAAAAATATCATCTGACGCCTTTGTATTCATAGCTCCCGAAAAACTCGACAAAGCCCGCGCCAAGATAGCGGACGCCGGTAAAAAATTGGACAAGTACCGCCGGGAGATAGCGCCAAATTGAAATCCCGCAAAAGCCCGACAGACTTGCGGCATAGAATGGCCCGCGGCCGAATCAAGATTGGAATCGGCGCAGGGCTGCCCGCGGGAATCTCCCAAAACCTCCGCGCGCCTAACTGACCCTTGCCCCGTGCGGCGAGACAATTTCCGGCGCAATTAAAGCAAAAAAATCTCCGCGGGCATCGGCTAAAAAAAAGGCGCCTTCAATAGGCGCCTAAAAATCCGGGAAACAATAGCAAAACTGCTATGCTATAACTTTATTCAGGGGATACTCCACAATGCCTTCTCCGCCATTGGCCCTTAGAGTTGGTATCAGGTCTCGAACGAGTTTCTCGTCGACTATCGTTTCAACGGCAACCCACGCCGGATCCGAAAGCTGTGACACTGTTGGCTTGCGCAAAGCGGGCAATTCGGAAAGCACTTTGGGCAAACTCGCCTTTGGCAGGTTAAGCTTTAACCCGACCTTGCCGCCCGCATTTAAGGCAGCCTGCAAGAGCAGCGCTATAGTCTCTATTTTCGCGCGCTTTTCAGGAATCTCCCATGCAGCCTTGTTGGCTATCAGTTTTGTATTTGTATACAAAATGGTGTCTATAATCCGCAAATTATTGGCGCGCAGGGACGAGCCTGTCTCGGTAATATCGGCAATCGCGTCCACTAAGTCGGGGACCTTGACTTCTGTGGCGCCCCACGAAAATTCGACCTCAGCATTTACGCCTTTGTCTTCAAAAAACTTCTTTGTAACGTTGAGCAGCTCCGTGGCAACCCGCTTACCCTCCAAATCCTTTATGTCTTTATAGGGTGAATCCTCTTTAACGCACAATACCCAGCGCGATTTAAGAGCCGTTGCTTTGCTATAAATTAAGTCGCATACTTCAACCACGTCGCTGCCGTTTTCAACTATCCAGTCGTAACCCGTCAGTCCGCAGTCGAAAAAGCCCTGCTCGACATATCGGCTTATCTCCTGCGCGCGCACAAAGCGCCCGTCGAGTTCGGGGTCGTCAATTGAGGGCTTGTAAGAGCGCGAACCCTTTGTTATCTTCCAGCCAGCCTTTCCAAACAAGGCTATAGTTGATTCTTCAAGACTGCCCTTGGGCAGGCCAAGCATTATAAGAGGATTGCTCATCGTTGTTTTCGCTTAAAAAAAAACCCGCAAGCGGGGAAAGTGGTGCGAGCAGACAGAATCGAACTGACATCAGCTGTGTGGAAGACAGCGGTTTTACCACTAAACTATGCTCGCTAAAATTGAAAGCGCGTACTATTGTTTTTTTCCATATATTCGTCAAGATTTTTTTGATTTTTTTATATCTGCACATTGCATTGTCGCTGGCGTAAACAATCTTATAAGATTTATTTCGCAATATTCTTATTCCAGCCTGAAATACGAAAATGTCCCGCCCCGAAATGGGGCTTAAAAAAAACCTTTCAAGTCCGGGTTAAAATCCGTATTTTCCATTGCCTCAACGCTTAAAAGAACATTTGATAGGTAAATCCGCCAATCATTACAAAAACTCCTGCTATTTTAAAAGCCGAGGCTCCTACGCTTCCGGCAAAAGCGCCCAAGCCCGCCCTGCCCGCGCTTTTAAAACTTGCCCCTCCGAAATACTCAAACGCGAAGGCAAAAAGTATGGGGGCCGCAAAAATCCAAAATAACTGCGGCGGGATAAATATGCCGAATACAACTCCCGCAAAAGAACCCAAAGCCCCGCGCCATGTAGCCCCGAACTTCTTTGCGCCAATCCAGGTCATAAAGATGTCTGCCAACTGGCCTGCCACACTCAAACACTGCGCGAAAATCACAAAGCCCCAACCCAAAGAAGACTCCGGAAAAAGCAACTTGAAAGCCAAAATGGAAAGCGAAGCTACAAACATGCCGGGGATAACCGGCAGAAGCGTGCCTACGACGCCGAGCGCCATAAGCAAGTAAACGGCAATAACCATTAAGTACATATATGCGTCACCCCAAGTCATTTTTTCTTGAACATGTATTATTTTTCGGTTTTTATCAATACAACATTATATTATAAAAGTATATTATTATGGATTACACTTCTGATAGCAAGTTGCTTGAAATACTGCAAAAAGAAAAATTCCTGGCATTCTTCGACTTTTGCAAAATAGGCGAAAACGGCGAGAGCGAACTTGACGGACTATGCAAAGTTGCGCAGCCCCAGAATGTAAAGGAAATAGACTACATCTCACTGACATTTATTTTCGATACCCCGACCGAAGCTTCAAAACTCATGGCAAAGCGCGCCATGTCGAAGCTTAAGATGGAGGAGTTTAAAAAAGCGCTATCGTCGGTATATGCCGTTACGAGCGTCCCCGCCACAATAAAGCAAAATCCCGACAACTACGTGCACCAACTCGATATAATATTCTCCAAGCATACGCACGGCGACATAAAGGAGATAGTAAACAAGCTCGTTTACACTATTCGCAAATGCGCATCATTGGATACCGAAGTTCCGCAATGGTGGGACGACGAATCTGAAACGCCCAAGCCAACTGAGGCGGAAAAGGCAAACTGGGGCGCGCGCATAAAGGCATTTCTTGGCATAAAGAAATAGGCATTCGCATTCCACCGCGGGGCAAAAAAGGCTCTGCAATTTTATTTGCGCGCAATTTTTGGAATTAAATTTTACGCCTATTGTTTCATAGGCGCTTGTGTTTTGTCCCGGCGCGTTGGGAATGGCGTTTTGCGCCATTTAACAGCGATGTCAGGAAAAGATGAAATCCGCCTCCAAAATTTCTATTTCACGCCTCAAGCGCACAAAAAAACTTGCGCGAATTCGGGCGCCGTCGTAAACAAGACAAATAATCATGGATATCTGGTTTCACCCATCTGAAGAATTGGAAAAAATAGTGGCAAAAGCCGCAGAAGACGCGGGCTTCGACAAATCTTTCGAGCCGCAAATCCGCACTGCAGACCCGCGTTTTGGCGATTTTCAAGCCAACGGCGCGCTGCCCTATGCGAAATCGAAAAAGTCCAATCCGAGAACCTGCGCCCAAATTCTGCTTGGGCACATAGAAAAAAATCCGGATTTCGACCCTTCGTATATAGAAACGTCCATTGCCGGGCCGGGCTTTATAAATTTCAGGCTCACAAAAAAATTTCTCCAGTCTTGGCTCACAAAATACAAGGGCGAAAGCGAATTGAAAGCCGCCGCAAAGAAATTTTACGACGGCAAAAAAGTAATAATAGATTACCCTTCGCCGAATACGGCAAAGCAAATGCACGTCGGGCATCTCCGCCCGATGGTCATAGGGGAAGCTATAAGGCGCCTGCTCGAATTTTGCGGGGCCGACATAAAAAGCGACAACCATATCGGAGACTGGGGCACAAACTTCGGCATTCTTATTTACGGTATAAAAAGCCAGGGCTACAAGCTCGACACCTCTAACGAAAACTCCCTCGAAGAGCTCGAATCCATGTACAAAAAGGGGAGCGCGCTTGCGAAGGAAAGCCCAGAGCACGCCGAGGCAGCGCGCGCGGAGCTGCTGAAGCTGCAGAGCGGCGATCCCGAGAATGTGGCCTTATGGAATGAAATAAACAAGGTGAGCTCGGCCGCATTCGACCGCATGTACAAGCGCATGGGGCTGAAAATAGACATGACACTCGGAGAATCATTCTATAGGGACAAAGTATCGAGAATATACAAGGAGCTCTGCGAAACAGGCATTGCCGAGGAAAACCAGGGCGCGCTCGTGGTCTTCCTGCGCGATCACGACAGATTTAAAACCCAGCCCTTTATAATACGAAAGAGCGACGGCGCCTCCAACTACGCATCAACAGATTTGGCCACCCTCCTTTACAGGGTGGAAAACTTCGGGGCCGAAGAAATCGTGTATGTCACCGACGGGCGCCAGCAGGACCATTTTCAGCAGCTGTTCCTAACCGCGAAGAAATGGTTCGACGCCAAGGGATACAGCCTGCCCTCCCTGCGCCATGTGTGGTTCGGAACAATTCTCGGGGAAGACGGCAAGGCCATAAAGACAAAGAGCGGCGAGCCTGTGAGATTACGGGCGCTTTTGGACGAAGCCGTGTCGAGGGCGCGCGACGTTGTGCGCGCAAAAAATCCCGGCGCTTCTGAAGACGAGGCGGAGAAAATAGCAAACACGGTGGGGGTTGCCGCAATACGCTACGCTGACTTGTCCCAGAATAGAAGCGGAGACTATCTGTTTTCATGGGACAAGCTCTTGGCATTCGACGGCAATACAGCCCCATACCTATTGTACGCCGCCGCCAGAATACATTCCATCTTTAGAAAAATAAACAGGAGCCCTTACGGTGATTTTGAGGGCGCTTCCGAAATAGAGACCGACACCGAAATAGCCCTGGCGCACAAGCTGCTTTCGCTGCCGGCCGTTTTTGAATCAACGCTATCGGATCTGCGCCCGCATTTTTTGTGCACATATCTATATGAATTGGCGGGAACTTTTTCGGCATTCTACAACGCCGATAAAGTTATTTCGGACGACAAGCAGGCAATGGAAAGGCGCCTGATGCTGTGTTCAAGAACGCTCGGCGTTCTTGAAACCGGGCTCAGGCTGCTCGGCATAGAACCCTTGGAGAAAATGTAATGAAGATATCGACTAAAAACGGAGATCTGGGGCGCACAAAGCTAATGTTCGGCAAAGACGTGCTAAAATGCGCGCCGCGCGTGAAAGCCTATGGGGCTATTGACGATTTTTCGGCAACGCTGGGCCTCGCCCGCTCATATGCCGACAAGGAGCTGTCGGCGTTTATTCTTGGCCTTCAAGAAAAGCTCGTATTTTTGATGACGGAGCTGGCAACCGATAAAAGCGATTTCCACAAGCTTGAAGAAAAAAATTTCAAGCTTCTCGGCGACGGGGACTTGAAGGAACTTGAGACAAACATTGACAGGCTTGAAAGCGGGGGCGATGTATTTTCGGGCTGGGCCCACAGCGGCGAAACCCATCTGCAGGCGGCTCTCGACATGGCCCGCGCGCGTTGCACGTCTGCCGAAAGGGAAATAGTGGCCCTGAATGCGGAGGAGCCTTTAGCAAGAGATTTTCCGCTAAAATATATAAACAGGCTTTCGGATCTGCTCTGGTTGCTGGCCCAAAAGAGCGCCAAGTAAAAGATTTTACAAAAACATTGCATTACAAGCGCATTATTTGCGCCGTGTCAGAGGCAGTTTAAGTCCCGCGTATAAGTTTCAAAATTGCGGATTTAACGCAGGCATCTAAAAAATGGCAAAAAGCTTCTTGACAGAATTGCGCGATATGCTTGTATTTCGTGCTTTATCCATGCAAAAGACAAAGAAATCAATAGCAAAACGCTTCAAAATCACGGCATCGGGCAAGGTGCTGCGCAGAAGCCCCGGCAAACGTCATTTGCTCAGCGCCAAGAGTGTTAAGCAAAAGAGGTCTATGGGGCGCGACAAGCCCGTAACCCCCGGTGTTGCCGCGAACGTGAAGAAGGCAATGCCTTTCGCGTAACGATTGAAGCAAACAGAAACTGGTCGAAAGGGTGAAGGCGACCCCCAAGGCCGCAAAACACAAAAGGAGATAAAACATGCCAAAAGTTACAAGTTCAGTGGCGTCCCGCAAGCGCAGGACACGCCTGTTAAAGACAACAAGAGGTTACTTCGGAAACAAGTCGCGCCTATTCCGCTACGCGAAAGACGCCGCCCAGCACGCCGGAAAGTACGCCTATAGGGATCGCCGCGTTCGCCGCCGCGAATTCCGCAAATTGTGGATTACCCGCATTAACGCAGCCTGCCGCGCAGCCGGATTAAAATACAGCGTATTTATGGCGGGCTTAAAGGCTCTCAATATCGGTCTCGACAGAAAGCAGCTGTCGGAAATGGCTATAAACGACGAAGCCGCCTTTGCTGTTTTAATAAAAAAGGTTGCTGATTCCGTAAAAAAATAACTTTTCAATATTAAAAAAAGGCGGATTCCCCAGGAATCCGCCTTTTTTTGTAAAATAGTACCGAAGATTTTTTGATTAATGCCCGGCAAGCGCGAAAAACGGATACGCTCCATGTTCGCAAGCAAGGGGCAATAGGGAAAATCAAATTATCGTCTAATAAGCCCGGTTGAGGGCGGCATTTAAAAACGGCATTCAAAATTATAAAATGCTTGCCAAGCGCGCGCTTTGAAATTTCCTTGTAGCTTTGCATTTAAAGAGCAAAAGAATTGCGCAAGGCTCTCTTGCGCGCATTGGATTTTTATTATTTTTATGGAAAGCAAAATTAACGAAATTTTGGCAAAGGCCCAATCGGCCCTGCCCATGGCTCAGACAAAGAATGAAGTGGCCGCCATAGGCGCGTCCATAACCGGACCCAACGGAGAACTGACTGCTCTAATGAAAACAATACCGACATTGGACAAAGCGGAGCGTCCGGCGGCAGGCAAGCTCATAAACATGGCGAAATCAAAAATCGAGCCCATGATAGCCGAAGCTTACGAGAGAATAGAAAACCGCCAAATGGCTGAGGCTCTCGGCGGGGCCCCTGACATCACCCTGCCCAATGTAGACGCCCCAAGGGGAACGCTTCATCCGCTCACGCTGACTATAAGAAAGATTTGCTCAATATTCAAGCGCATAGGATACACTGTAGCCGAAGCAACCGACGCCGAAACCGAATGGTTCTGTTTCGACGCCCTCAATACTCCGGAGGACCACCCTGCCCGCGATGCGCAAGACACTCTCTTTCTCCCGCGCCAGACAAGGTTCTCGAATGTGCCAAAGCACGCCGACGAACTATACCTGCTAAGAAGCCACACTTCCAGCGTACAGATAAGAGCCATGCTTCGCGAAGGCGCCCCAATAAGGATTTTAGCCCCGGGGCGCGCATTTCGGCGCGACACCGTAGACGCCACGCACTCTGCCAATTTTCATCAGATAGAATGCCTATATGTTGACAGGGACGTAAAATTGACGGACTTAAAGGCCACGTTGGACTATCTCTTTAAAAACCTCTTCGGCAAGTCCGCCAGGACGCGCCTAAGGCCGAGTTTCTTTCCCTTCACCGAGCCAAGTTTTGAGGTTGATTTTATGAGCGACGACCTTGGGAAGCTCAGCGGGAAGTGGATAGAAATAATGGGTTGCGGAATGGTCGATCCCAAAGTAATAGAGAATGTAGGGCTCAATCCCGGCGAATATAGCGGATTCGCCTTTGGTCTCGGTGTAGAGAGAGTGGCCATGCTTGAGCACTCCATAGACGATATCAGGCATTTTTATGCTAACGACCTCCGTTTCTTGCGCCAATTTTCAAATAGATAGGATTTTTATATGAAAGTCAGTTTAAAGTGGTTAAACAAGTACGTGGACCTCGACGGCATATCGGCGGAAGACATAGCCGAGGCGCTTCCTATGCTCGGGCTGGAAGTTGAAAGCGTATCATCAACAGGCTTAAAGCAGTTGGAAAAAGTGGTTGTAGGCGAAATACTCAGCAGGGTTCCGCACGAGAACTCCGACCATTTGGGCGTGTGCACGGTAAATGTCGGGCAGCCAGAAGCCTTGCAAATAGTTTGCGGGGCAAGCAATTACAAAGTCGGAGACAGGGTCCCCGTAGCGCTTATAGGGGCGAAACTCCCTGCCGGAGAAGGCGAATTTTTTGAAATAAAGCAGTCTAAGCTGCGCGGAGTTGAAAGCTACGGAATGATGTGCTCTGCCCGCGAAATAGGATTGGGAGGCGACCACAGCGGCTTGCTGATACTCGAAAGCCGTCCCGAACCGGGGACTCCAATAAACGAGGTCTTTACTGATTCCGACACTGTCTTTGAAATAGAATTGACGGCAAACAGGGGAGATTGCCTAAGCCATATAGGAGTCGCCAGAGAGCTCGCCGCAAAATTCGGCAGAAAGCTAAAAAAACCGGAATTAAAATATTCGCCGAAGTACTCTAACAAAGCCGACGGGGAAATACTTAAGGGGGTGTCGGTAACAACCCCGAACTGCCCCTTGTACACGGCGGTGTCAATAAAGGGGGTAAAAATAGGCAAGAGCCCGCAGTGGCTTGTCCGCGACCTCGAAGCGGCTGGCCTGCGCTCGATAAACAATGTTGTGGACGTTACTAATTACGTCTTGCTGGAATACGGGCAACCCCTGCATTCATTCGACGCCGCCAATATACGGGGCTCCGAGATAATTGTGCGCCAAGCCGAAGACGGGGAGGAGATACAAACGCTCGACGAAAAAAAATACAAACTGAGCCCCGAAGCCATGCTCATATGCGACGCAGAAGGCCCCATAGGAATAGCCGGGGTAATGGGTGGATTAAACTCCGAAGTTACCGACCAAACACGCGACGTAGTGATAGAATCCGCCTACTTTAAACCCGGAAACATAAGGGCCACTTCACGCAAATATGCAATAAACACCGACGCCTCGTACCGATTTGCAAGAGACGTAGATCCGCAGGCGCTATTTGAGGCTTCAAGGCGCGCGGTCGATCTGATATTGGAAACGGCTGGAGGGAAGGTAGTGGGAGACACATGCGTTGTTGGAGCTTCCCCGCGCGGAGAACGCACAATAGAAATATCGGAAAAATACATGTCCGACAGAGTGGGCTTTGCGGTGTCGTGCGGCGACATGGCTGATGTATTCAGGCGCCTCGGATTTGAAGTCGACAATCTCGGCGGCGGCAACTTGTCGGTGAAAGTCGGGACTTTCCGCAGCGATGTCGACAGGCCCGTGGATTTAGTCGAAGAATTCATACGCATATGGGGCTCCGATAAGATTCCCGACACAGAAATAAAATGCTCCGCACTATTGCGGGACGACGACCCCCTTTTCAAATTCAACGCCGCGGCGTCGGACTACCTGTCTTCAATAGGGTTGAACGAATGCCAAAACTATACGCTGCGCGACGGTGCCGAAATGGTGAAATTGCACGCGAACGCGCAATTCAACCGCCTTGCCAATCCGCTCGCGTCAGATCAAGACAGCCTGAGGGCGTCGCTCTTAGACGGATTGCTCGATGTGCTTCGCTTGAACATATCAAATGGCAACGAGTTTAAGGGCTTCTTTGAATGCGGCAGAATATTTAGCGCCGACAGCAACGGCGAACTCACGGAGCTTTCGTCGGTGGCATTTGTCATATCCCCAGACGCAAATGAGCGCAAATGGAAGAGCAGAGAGCTTCCAGACTTTTTCAGCGCAAAGCAAGCGGCATTCGACATACTCGGCATATTGGGAGTTGACGCGTTGCGCCTAAACTTTGAGGAGGCCGGCGGAACTATATGGCAAAAATCGTTTGCCGCC
>CALXOC010000058.1 GCA_944389915.1 uncultured Opitutales bacterium
AAAATGTCCAAAAAATGACCCTCATGGGAAGAAAATGCTTGAAACGGCTCTTGTAGGCTTTGACACAATACGCGACATTCAGCTTGCATTTGCGAGGGAAGCGCAAATGCGTCTTGAGGATAAATCCCTCGACGAACGCGCCCGGCGCAATTTTGCCCGCATAGCAGAGAGCGCCCAACGCTGCCCATGGGAAGCGCCAAAAACTTTCTTTGAAGGCTTGAATACTCTCTGGTTTACGCGCGAAATTCTCGGATATTTAGACGGATTAATGAACTATACCCTCGGCAGGCCGGACTGCTGGCTATACGATCTATACCGTGCCGACATTGATTCCGGGCGCATAACGAAATCGGAAGCCGAAGATCTTGTAGCGCGCTTTTTGATCACCGCAGACTGTCATCATGATAAAATGCGCCCCGTGGACTCGTACTCGGACCACGAGATGGAAATTCCGATGTCTCTTGGTGGATGTGACAAGAATGGGAAACCCGTTTATAACGAACTGACGCGCATGTTTTTAGACGCCCATATCGGCACGCAATGCGTATTTCCCAAACTGCATTGCCGCATAGCCTCAGACTCTCCGCAGGAATATTTAAAAAAAATAGGGGATATGCTTATGAGTGGACATGCAGTATTCGCCCTTCTAAACGACGACCGCTATATTCCCCAGTATATAAGTGATGGCTTCCCTCTGGAGGACGCCCGCGATTATACCGGCTGCGGCTGTTGGAATGGATTTATAGATTCGGTAACGGATGTCGATTCGGCAAACTACTTTTCTATAATCCGCACCTTAGAATTGGCTATTCATAAAGACAAGAAGGTTGAAAGCGAAGCAAAGATACGCATAGACTCCCTTGATGGCGCCGCCTCCTACGAGCAGCTTCGCTCCATTGCTTACCGCAATTTCATACGCTTTTTCCGCAACGCCATGAGCGAGTACACGCGTTACGGAAGGCAAAACGGGAAGATATTTCCGCACCCCACATATTCCATGTGCCTGCGCGGCGGAATAGAAAGCAGGCGCGACACCACTGAAGGTGGAATTCCGTCGCGCCCGAGAATGATAACTCTGGGATTTCTCGGGAATGTTGTAGATTCGCTTTTGGCAATGAAAAACATTTGCTTTCAAAAAAACATTTGCACTTTGAAAGAGCTTCTCGATGCGGTCAGATCAAATTGGGCGGGCGAACGCGGCCAGCAGCTGCGGGAAGCGGCGCTTGCCAGCCCTTATTGGGGCGATGGCTCTCCGGAATCTTGTGCAGAGATGTCGTGGTGGATGCGCCGCATACATGACGACATAGAGGGATTTGAAAACGACCAGGGAGACGCCTACAGACTGGCTATTTATACCTACCGGGAATTTCTATATTGGGGGAATGCCACGAAAGCCACTCCCGACGGCAGGCGCGATGGCGACCAACTCGTACAGGGCTTTACCCCGAGCGAATACCGCTGCAAAACGGGGCTTACAACTGTATTTAACGCCATAGGGAAATTGCCCCACGAATGCCTTTGGGCGTCGAACGCCAATCTCACTTTTGACAAGACAGCCATGAGCGCCGACATATTTGCCGCCGTTTTGCGCGTGTATGCTAAAAAATGCGGGCATCTTATTCAGCCCAACTGCAACTCGCTTGAAGAGCTCTTGGACGCCCAGAAACACCCCGAACGGCATCAGAATATAGTGGTGAAGGTATGCGGATTTTCGGCGCGCTTTGTTGCGCTTTCAAAGCGCTGGCAGGACGAAGTTATATCGCGCCATCGCCTTAAATAAGAAATCTTAAGCTCGGGACACATCATGCGGGAAGGAGTCGTATTAAAGATTGAAAAATTCGCTACCCACGACGGCCCCGGAATCCGAACCGTCGTTTTTCTAAAGGGCTGCAAGTTGAGATGCAAATGGTGCCACAGCCCTGAAAGTTGGAGCTTCGGGGTGCAAAAATACCCCGACGGAGAAATTATTGGGCAAAAAATGACTTCCGATGAAGTAATATCGACGCTTATGGAAGACAAAGATTTTTACGACGCTTCGGGAGGCGGCATGACCCTATCCGGCGGCGAACCTTTGGCAAGCCCCGGATTCGCAGTGGAAATACTAAAGAAAGCCAAACATAAAGCCCTGCACACCGCAATAGAGACAAGCGGGTACGCCGCGCCTGAAGTAATAGATGAAGTTTTGCCATTTGTAGATTTATGGCTGTGGGACGTAAAAGAATTAGACGAAAAAAAGCACATTTCCTACACTCTTGTACCCCTTGAGCCCATTCTTTCAAATCTCCGCCGTGTAAATGCCGCACTCGAGGCGGAGAGCAGCCAAACGCGCAAAATCATACTGCGCTGCCCTATGATTCCCGGACTGAACGACGGCAATGCGGAAATTGAGGCCATAGCAAAATTGGCGGATTCCCTGTCGCGCGTGGTCCAAATAGACATAGAACCTTATATCCCATACGGCATAGATAAAGCCCGGAGATTGGGGCTAAAAGTTTACGAGGCACCGCAGCCGCCGCCAGAATACGGTGAAAAAATAGTTTCGCGCCTCTGCGCATTAACTTCAAAACCTGTTTGCCTGCCTTGAATTGCGCAAACAATATTTTGCAGTTTCAGGATAGCCATCAAGCTGCGGCAGCAAAAGCACGCGGAGAATAATTGCCCCTTACATAATGAAATCCGGCAAAAATTCCACAGTAGCGCGCGCATAGAGTAGCAAAATAATGCGCTAATCTTTGCTGATGCCCCACTTCTTGCGCAGTATAAAATTACAAACGGCTTACATATTGCAAATCAAGCTAATCTTAAGAAAGAAATTGCAGTTAAATGCAATACTTCTTCAGCTTTAAGCGCATACTATAAAGCCTGCAAGTTTTCGCTATAAAAAACGGCGCGCATATTAGCATCATAATATGCGCGCCAAGCTTATTATAAAATCAATATTACTTCCTGCGCCTTACAACACAGAATAACAATGCGCATGCCCCAAATATCGCCGCCCATTCCGCGGGCTCGGGGATTGCATTCGCAACCCAATAGCCACTGAGTCCATTATATTCTCCGGCCACGATATTGAAGTCCTCGCCAGCAATTAGACGCTCTGTGCCGGTGGAATCGTAAAAAGCTATATCCTCAATTTCGGATTGGGTCATGCTGTTTATAAACAAACTGTCTTTCCCAAATTCATTAAGCATAATCTTAACATCTCCGCTGGCGCCGCTCATAAGATAAAAGCCCCCCACATTGAGAGTTGCACCTTCGGCAATTGTCAGCTTAAGGTCGCTGCCCGTATAGAACTCAATGCCTCCAAAATTCTGGTCTGCATTCACTATCAGCTCGCCTCCAGTAGAGGCCGATAGCGACATTACAGAGTTAGCAGTCTTTGTATGGCATATACTCAATACTGAAGACGCCTGCGTACTTGAGCCGCCCGTTGCTATAACGTCACTTGAATTTAGTTCAACCGTGGTGTTTGACTGCACATAAAGCTTTCCGGCAAATGACAAGGCTCCTGTATTTACTCCGGAATTAACAACAATATTGCCTTTGATTTTCCCGGTTTCATCACCCCATATCACATCATATGAAGCATTGGTTTGGGTTACGGAAGCTCCGGCGTTAAATGTTGCATTGACCATGCGTGCCGAATATTTTTGAGTTGCCACATTAAAATATCCCGGAATATAGAGAGAACCTGAGAGCTCAGTTGTCGCCATATTGTATCCGTTGTTACCGGTCAATATAACGCTTCCGCCGCTTTCCACTATCAAGCTACAATTTCTACTCCAGCCGTTTAGGTGGCCACCAGATACTGTATATTCCGCACCGCTTTTTATAGTCAGCGTAGAATTGGTCATAATATTGTATCGGGGGCCCGTCATAGTGGAGTGCACATTGATATTGGTATTTGTTATACTTACAGAACTCCAACCAAGACTTGTTCCCGGTTCCAAATCAAAGTTGATTGTAAGTTTATCTATGGTACCACCGCTTGATGTCAATTGACCGGATCCCGTTATGGTTAGAATCGAGCTATCCATAGATACGCCGCTCAAACCTTGAGAAGTAGTTAATTTTGACCCCGAAGCGAGATTTAAGGTTTCAGTTTGCCCGTCACCTATGGAAATCATTCCTACGGTTAAACCCGATTTGTCAATAGTTACCGTATCTCCGCTCTGTGAGAAATACACGGTATCTGATGATGTAGGAACAGTACCCCCGCTCCATGTAGAAGAGTTGCTCCAATCTCCTCCACCAGCAACAGCCGTAATATCCGCAGCCATTGCGCTGCCGGCAAACGAAGCTATTATTAAAGCTAAGTTAACTTTTCTCATATTGTATCCTTTGATAAAAAAATAATGTTAGGAAGGGTTAATAGGCGCGCTCTTAAAAGGGGTGATTGCTTATTACTCCTTTTACGAGTGCTAATAATTTAAGGAAACACACCTATAATTGTCAACAACAAAAATATACAATTCTATCCCCTCATCTAATTCTACACTCCATAAATTTTCTTACCCCCTCCTAAAAGTTCAGAAATATCCTAACTCTTCTTTTATAATTTTTTAAGTCTTAAAATAGGCCCAAATAAACGTTTAACTATCGAATATTCTGGCACTTACATAGTTAAACCACCTTAAAACCATTATTTTCTTTAGCCTAATTAAGAGTTGTTTTATCATATTTATTCCCAAAGGTTTGTTACATCTTCGGGCAAAATAGCCCCAACTCTCTTTTCGGCTTATAAACTGTTTGTTGCATTTTAAGACTCTCTAAGCCTCCGGAAGCTTTTTAAGTTTTGCGACAAAATCAAAGTAAAACTCCAGCCAATTATGGAAACAAAAAAGCCGCACAAAATCTGACGCGGCTTGAGGTAAAAAACAAAAATCAACAAAATTGCCTAAGGAGCGGACGGCGCCGCCCGACGCTTACAAGAAATGTTTTTAGCGCTTTTGCTAATTCTTTCCTTTCTAAAAAACGCCTTTTAAAGCCTAAATCTTTTCTAAATACTAAAATATTTCTAATTATAGTTTTTATTGAATTTATTAGAAATTAAAAGAAAACCCATGCCAATCAAAATGAAACGCAAATTTCCTCTTCACAAAAGAATTTACACCCCCTCTTTTGACTAAAAGCGAATCCTATCAATATAATTAAAATAGAATCTGTTTTGCGCTCATTTAATTGAAAGCTTCTCGTATATAAATTTCTTCAAAGGATCACCGTCTTCCAGGCTGTCAGATATTATTTCCTTTGCCGCCCGAGAGTTGAAATCTTTATCCTTTGTCTTGGCCAGTTTCTTTATTATTAGTTTGGCTATCTCTTTGGAAAGGTCGGCATCTGCCCTTTTAAAGTTTTTAGCCAATTCTTTTAATTCAGAATACCTTACTGTATTCTCCACAGCCTGCGATATTTTAGAATTGCGGGTATTTGAGTCCAAAAACATTGATAGCAGCTTTTTTCTTGCCGGAATGTCCCCGCGCTCAACCAGTATCTCAAGAGCCGACAAATCGCCTGAATCCGCGGCTTCTTGAAGAACTTTCTTCATTGCAAAACTCGGATTCTCGACAAGAACATTGCGCGCCAATTGCCAGCAATCGAGCTTATCCGAAAAAATCTTGTATATTTTTTTGAGATTGGCCTCGTCAGTGCATATAAACCTTGCCGAATATATGGCCAATGCGCGAATATCGCTATCTGCAGAATCAATTTCGGGCGCTATTGTATGATAAAATCTTGTATCGCCCGTTATCATAAAACTTCCCATTGCAGCAAGTTTCGCATCGCGTTCCAGCTTAGGAAATTTTTCTATAAGCTCTCCGGAGTTTTCAAAAGTTCTACCTATATTTCTGGCGCGCGCCGCCGACTGAGAAAGCGCGCCTCCCTTTGCTATTAGCGAATCCAGATAATTCGCGTTGTCTTTTTCGATTGTAGCCGCGCGCACAAATACAGACAACGGGCAGTTTTCGGGAACCAGCGCCACGGCTCTTCTTGCAAGCCTGACGTCGCCAGACATGAATGCATTTGAAGCTATGGTATTTATGGCAAAAATTGCAGATTTTCTGCGAAAATCTTTTTTACCGGCTATTGCCTCAAGCACTTCAAGGGCGCTGCCGGAACAGAACCTTCCAAGGGCTACCACCGCGAAACATGCCAGCTTCTCGTTCTCGGAATTTGCAACTTCCGCAACCGAGTCAATGTCTTCCCCGCGCGCGGCTATAGTTGAAACTATATTCATGGCGCACAGATAATTTTTGCTTTTCAATGCCTCTTTTAGCGCATCTGAAAGCGCTTCGTCGGCGTCCGAGGTGGAAAGCGCTATAAGAACGTCGCACGCCGGCGATACGCGCTTTTCATCAAGCAAAAATTTTCGCATTGCGCCGGTGGTTTCGCTGTCGGCCGGCGCAATGGGCTTAAGCAGCACGCACGCAAGTCTAAACGCCTCGTCTCCAATATTTCCGGAAGAAAGGGCGCCGAGAATTTTTTTTGCAATATTTTTGGACTTCGCCTTCTTTTGCGAATCGACTTTCAGCTCGAAAAACCAAGCAAGGCTATTCCCCGGCTCATAATTTTTCATAGCCTCTATTGGATTGGCCCCCAAGGGCGGTTCCGCAACCGGAGCATTGTCTGAAGCCTGCTGCGCAGCTGCTGCGAATGTTGAAACAGCCGCCGATATCGCCAAAAGTATAATTTTGCCTGCGTATTTTTTCATTTTTTTAAACATTTGATTTATGCCCTAAGTTCCCACGGAGCGGTGTACGCCCTGTCGCATAGGCGCCTCGCTTCGTCGTCGCCTATAATTTCCTCTTTTTTCGGGTCCCATTTTATCGGGCGGTTTAATCTGTAAGCTATTTCGCCAAGCAGGCAGCCGGTATTTGTGCGATGCGCAACGTCTATATCCGTCGAAGTTATTCTCCTGTCTATGACACTGTCTATAAAAGCCGTAAAATGCGTGCCGTGCCGCACCGGGAAAACCCTGTCCTCGGTTGGGAGTATTCGAATGTCGGCAAGGTCGATTGGATCGGAAAAAGACATGGCCCTGTCCACAAAGAGTTTTCCCCTTGTCCCAAAGAATTCAACCCCGTTTCTGTTCATGTCCGACATCTCTATTTCCACTCCGTTTTCGTAGTAGAAAACAACTTTAAACTTTCTGGGCTGATCGGAAAATCCGTTTTGGGGCCATTCAACATATTCGGGAACAATCTCAGTTGGCCCGCTTCTATCTATGCCCAAGGCCCAGTGGGCTATATCCAAATGGTGCGCCCCCCAGTCAGCTATCTTGCCGGCGCTGTAGTTGCACACGCCGCGCCAACGGGTGAATGTGCGGCAAGGATTGTAATAGCTCCTCTGGGCCGGGCCCTGCCACATTTCCCAATCCATGCCCGGAGGCACAGGAACGGGAGACAGGACTTCGGCGGCAAAGTTTGATGGCAGGCCTATTTTTATATGGGTTATGCGGCCTATGTAACCGTTGCGCACAAGCTCAACGCTCTTGACAAAGTTCAGGCGCGAACGCTGCCACGACCCGGTCTGCCATATCCTTCCCGATGTAAACACCGCGTTGCGCAAAACTTTTCCCTCGCGTATTGTTCTGGTGAGCGGCTTTTCTCCCCATACGTCTTTGCCCGCGTCTATGCACGCGAGCCCGACTATGGCATGCCAGTGGTCGGGAGTCGCCGTTGTGATTGCGTCTATATCTGGCTGCGCCAAAAGTTCCCGGAAATCGTTAAAGCATGGAATGTTTTCACCAAACTGACGGCGCGCCGCCCGCAAACCGCGGGTATCGTTGTTCTTATAGCCGTAATATTGGCGCCCTTCAGTATTGTTCACGTCGCAAAGGGCAACAATTTGAACGCGGGGATCGCCCGAAAAGTTCTTCGTATTGTTTATTCCCTGCGTTCCAAGACCTATCGAGCCCATTGTTATTCTATTGCTCGGGGCGACCTTCCCGTCTTTTCCAAGGGCGGAAGCGGGAATTATAGACGGGAAACCCAACACCAAACCCGCCTTTGCCAAATTTTTTACAAAAGTTCTTCTTTTCATATTTATCCTAAAAACTATAAATCTTTTCTCAAACGAATGAGTAGCTACGTATTTGTAAAATGTCAAGCACTTCGTTGTTTTTTTGCGAAATTCGGAGAAAATAAAACATCTCGGGCGCATGTCAGCTTTGCGGCGCCTTTACAAGCTCTTGCTCCGTTTTTTCCCATGCGTTTTGGAAAAACTTTCCTTGAGCTCCTCAAGGGCGGCATCGCTTGGAGCGCCCATTCCGAGTTTAAACGAAAACTTTAAAGCCTCAGCCTTATCTGGTTTTACCTTTGCGGGAACATGCTTGGAGGCAATGCCCATCTTAGGCGGGTCTTCCCGTTTAGGCAAGCCGGACTTTAAATCTTTAGCCGCACACCCAAGTTTTTTCTGCCTCTTATATTTTTTTTTCATGCGCTTAGACATGAGCGGAAGAGATTCGCGCATTCCGTCTATTTCGGCTTTTAGAAGGTCGAGGCCGTCAAATGGAGACACGCGCGCCCACAGCCTGTCGTTTAAAAAGTTTTCCCTTTTAGCGCTGCCGCGCATGGACTTTTCCGAAGCCTCGGCGGCAGAAAACAAAAGTTCAGGCTCAATGGCAGTTGCCCCGAAACTCGATACGGTTAGCGACAGAAGCCTGTCGGCCGTGGCTACGATTATTTCCGAAGGTTTTTTTGAAAGCGCGCAAAAACTCTCGATAAATTCGTCGGCAGTCATCGACGAAGGCGTATAAATCTCAGACAGATCCGGAGATGGCGTAGGGCGCGATATGGATATTTCGTCCCCAACGCCGTCGTAAACAATGCTCAGGCGCCTCCCGTCGTAAAGGCAAAAAGCCTCAAGTTTTTTTAGAAGCCCGCGCGCGGCCGAAACCTGGGACTCCGTTTTCAAAACGCGCCTAAGTTCGAGATCGAAGTGTATCAGATTCCAAGCATCTACTATAACATGTTCTTTTCGCATTTTTGCAAGCAGCACGCACCCGATGAAGATATGCAAAAGAACTATTCGGACATCTTGCAGCTAATCTTCATCTGTGAAAAATTTTACCACATCGTCGAAGAAGGACAATTTTTTAGGCGAAAATTTCACGGCAAAACCGCCGCCGCTTCTCATTGAGAAATTCAGTTTCCCGGTGGAATCAACTTCCACAACCTCGTGGCGGTAATCGGTTGCGAGTTTGTCTGTATTAAAGCCGTCCCGTATTATCTCCGCCTTGTATTCGGTGTCAGGTGAGAGGAATTTAGACAAAGTAAGCGATACATCTCGGGGCGTCCAATCCGTCATTCCGGCAACATACCAGTTTTCGCCCTTTCTCCGCGCAATCACCGCATACTCGCCAATTTTACCTTCGAGGACTTTTGTGTCGTCCCACACGGTCGGAACACCGGCAATAAACTTAAAGAAGGCAGGAGACTTAGCGTAATCGGTGGCGCTGTCCGAAAGCATCTGCAATGGAGCGTAATAGAGCACATACATGGCTGCCTGGGAAGCCCTCGTCCCCATCGCGACGGGCTGGTTTGACGACATTCTAAATTCGCCCTTCCGAACATTTCTGGTGGCGCCCGGAGTGTAATCCATCGGTCCCTGAAGCATTCTTGTAAAAATTATGTCCAAATTGTGCGACGGCGGGGTGCCCTCGGGGTTGAACTTATTATACTCATTGCCGCGAACCGCCTCGAAATTCAGCACGTTTGGATATTTTTTATTAAGCCCCGCAGGTTTTGCGCAACCGTGGAAATCCACAACCATATTGCGCTTCGCCGCGGCGGCTGCTATGCGCTCATAGAGCTCGTAGGCGCTTTGGTCGTCGCGGTCGAAGAAGTCCACCTTCACGCCGTCAGTTCCCCATGAAGCCAACAAGTCAAAAGCCTTATCGCAGTACTTTTCAATGGAGCGCCCAAGCACCCATAGCACAACTTTTACGTCCTTTGAATGCGCGTAGGCTATAATTGAGGGAACGTCGAGGAATGGCTTTCCGTTTATCAGCGCTTCATGTATCGAATCCTTCATTCCGGCAACGTCGGTGCCGGTCAGCCACCCGGAGTCCATAAGAATATACGGAATGCCGTGGGTTGAAGCGAAGTCTATCATGTACCTATATGTCTCTTCGTTCACTCCGGATTTGAAATTTACCCCCTCCAGATTCCAGCAGTTCCACCAGTCCCACAGGCATGTACCGGGGTGTATCCACGATGTATCCTCCAAGGCCAGAGGCGATGCCAATTTAAATACGGTATCGCTATCGGCAAGCTCGGTGTCGTCGCGCGCAAATATGAACACCCTCCACGGGAACTGCCTTGAAGCCTTGGTCTTTGCGGCAAAGTCCTCAACTTCCGTGGTAAGGGCCATAAATCTTGTGTCTTTGAGCTTCTTCGGATACTTTGAGAGGCTTCCGCAAGCCTTGCCGTTTTTGTAAGCCATGCGCATGGCCGGATAGGAATACACGTCGGATTCGGTTACCACAAGCGTGGCTCCGTCCAGGCTGATAAGAAAGGGGAGCATTGCGCTAAACTTGCCGCGCATGCCGCCTATGGTATCGCGCGAAAAGAATTCTTCGTGCGCAGACATTAGCTTCGGCATGTAATGGGATATTATTTTCGTGTCGGAAGCGAATGGTAGCTCAAGCGTTTCGTCTACAATCACGGCGTCTCCGTTTCCGAAGTTCGCGGAAAAGCGGTACGCTACCGCCTCGTTGTAAACCCGCACAATCAAAGACCATTTGCCGAAAGAGAGCTCCAATTGCCTGTAATTGTCCGGAACTTCCGAACGTATGCCGAAGGAATTCTTTATTACGGTGTTGTTTGACAGCGTTTTTGATGAAATCGCCTTCGCATTCTTGCCCAATTCGCCAAAACTTGCGCTCATGCCTATGAGCGCCTTATCCATCACCACTTTGCCGTCGGAAAGTATGGATATTGACAAATTGTCGCCGTCTTCAACAAGCGCCTCGAGTCTGCCGTCGGGAGACTTCACTTCGTAGCTCTTCGCGCAAACCCATGCCTGCGGGAAAAATGCGAATAGTGTTAGTGTAAAAAGCGCCAGAAATTTTGATTTTGAAGTGCTGATATTCATATTATGCCAATAAATATTAGAAGCAAAATCCGTCAACAAATAACTTCCGCAAAATACCCGCCTGCCGCATTTTTTTACAATGGATTTTTCACTGCCAAGGGCGGAGAGTCCGGCATGTGCAAAGTTTGCATGCCGCATGCCCTGAATCCCAACGCTTTATCCAAAGTTCAGGCGCCGCATTTTAAAAGCAATAACGGGTTTATGCTCCACAACTTCTTATCACCGCTGAAAAATGCGCCCCGCCGAAAAACTATTTCATTATCTTTTTGAAATGCTCTCTGTAATCATCAAGCTTAAAAGGCGGATTGCCATAGAGATAATGATTGAAGCCCTTCACTCCGCCAATCTCGTATTCTATGAGCAAAACCCCTTGTTTTGAATCTTTCGGCAAAGTCAGTTTCGCTATTAGGGTTTTCGCATTTTTTGCTATTTTAAAATCTCCTTCAAACAGAAGTTTTCCGCTTTTAGAATCTCGAACGGCAACCCTGCCCTTATCGGCTGGCTTTAGGGTGTCGTTTACGGCTATTAGCTCAAGGGAGTCGTTCACAAGCACAAGCATGTCAGTTTGGACTCTTTTTATATACTCGTAGGCAAGCTTTTTGGAGTTGAAGTAATCTACTATGGCGTCAGATATTATCGGCCAGCCGTCGCGCAGATTCCACCACAGTATGCCGCTGCGGTCAAATTTTTGCGAGCGCCAGAACTCTATAAAGTATTTCTTTGCCTCGGCCTGAACCACCTGCGATGCGAATATAAAATCGTCCAAGCCTTCGGGAACATTGCCGAATAAATGTTTAATCTGGTTAGTCATGAGCGAATTTCTAAATTTCAGCTGTTCCCTGTCCTCGAAGGGGCACACTGCCTTTGCCTGCCACTGCGGATTAAAATCCAGCTTCTTATAATCACCCCAAGGATATAAAAACTCAGGCGACAGCATTTTCTCCAAACTCTCCCTGTTGGGGCAGCCGTGATATCCTATTTCGCTGACGAAATGCGCCGGATTGCTTGTGTAGAATGGAGCTTTATAGTATCCCCTCGGCCCCCACAGGTGGACTTCGGGATTCTTCGCCACGCCCTCAAAAACCCCCTGTGAAATGTAAGGAGAACTCGGCAGATACGGGCGGGTGGGATCAAACTCGTACAGCACTTCCGGAATTACGCGCCTGCTTATGCGCTCCATATTTGGATTTATCTTGAAAGCCCCCCTAAAAGTCCAGTTTAATTGCGCGTCGTTCTCATTGTTTCCCGCCCACAAGACCAGGCACGGATGATTGCGCAGTTTTAGGACAACGCTGCGGACTTCTTCCGCCACGCTCTTGGCAAATTCGTCGTTCTGCGGCGGAGTCGAGCACGCAAAGGAAAAATCCTGCCACACCATTATCCCCTGCGAATCGCAAAAGTCGTAAAACCACGAATCCTCGTAAACATTGCCGCCCCAACAGCGTATCATATTGCAGTTGAGGTCTGCCGCCATTTTCAGAACGTCCATTCCAAGTTTGGCGTCCTCGCTGTGAAGGGCGCTTATCGGCACCCAGTTTGTGCCTTTTACAAAAATCTTTTCCCCGTTGATCTTGAATTGGAATTCCCCTTTATCGTCGCCTTTAATGTCGCGGATGTCCAACTCAACCGTTCTGAACCCGAATTTTCTGGATATAGAATCTAAAATCTTGCCGTCCGGCCCCGCCACCGCAACCTCCATATCGTACAATGCGGGCTTCCCGTATCCGCGCGGCCACCAGGCTTCCACGTTTTTTACAGTGTCTGTGATTCTCAGGACGGAAGTGTTAAAGGGATAGGACTTGTCAAAAATCTTTTTCCCGCCCTTTGAAAAGCTCAATGACAACTTTGATTTCCCCAGCAAATCCGGCGGAATTTTAAACTGGAACACCCCCGTTATGATTGCGGTTCCACTTTTCAAATTCAGGCTCCTGACAGCCATGAAAACGTCGTTTATCTTTGCGGGGTTGTCTATATCCAAATATACGCCCCTCCAAAGGCCCGCGCTCACCAAGCGCGGCATTATATCCCAACCGTACATGTGGGGCGCTTTTCGCTGATGTTCAAATTCGTATGCTGATGAAATCGCTCCAAGCGTATTATTCTGAACTTCAAGCACCGGAGAGCGTATGATTACATCGAGCCTATTTTTCCCCTCCTTCAAGTTTTCCCCAAGCGGAATGCGATGAGGTATGAGCATGTTGTCGGTTGAAGCGATTTTCCGTCCGTTTAAAAATATGTCTGCAAAGGTATCTATGCCCTCGAATCTCAAATAAGCCTTCTGGCCATTTTCAATTTTTGGGGCTTCAAACTCGCGCGAATACATCCACTGGTAGGGCTCATATTTCCTCAACTTGTAAATATTGTCTCCCTTTTTGGGGTCATCAATAACTCCCGCGGCAAGCAGATCGATTTCAACATTTCCCGGGACCTTTGCCGGCACTTTCCGCGCCTCTGCCGGAACATGCACAGGGTCTCTTACCGTATTTTGGGGCTGCCGCCAGAAAGAGAGCTCCCAGTCTCCGTTTAGCGATTGGCTCTCCATTCCACCGCGCGGCTCCGCCCCCCACAAAATCGTCAGCAATAATGCGAGCGCGTTAAATGCCAGTAATCTTTTCATTTTTTCCTCCTTATATTTAAATTAGTATCCAATGAAGCCAAAATTGCCTGGAATTATGTATTTCCATCTTTATAGTAAAACGATTAACTAAAAAATGCAAAGCGTGCAAGCTTTTTCTAAGCCCAAAGCGAAAAATTTGCGAAATTTTGCGATAAACAGGTCTTGCTTTCGCAACGCTTTCCGTAGCTGCGAAACATTTGGCTTGAAAAAGTTCCAAACAACATGCAGACAATTTCGGACACAACCGATATATGTCGTCAAAAATATCAATAAAGCAGTTGGCCAAAGAATGCGGTTGCTCCACGGCAACTGTATCCAACGTTCTCAATTCAAAGGGATTTTTCGGCAGCAAGATAAAGGACAAAGTTCTAAAGGCGGCGCGTCGCTACAATTACGCTCCCAATCCGTCGGCCCGGGGCTTAAGATGCGGGAAAACCGAGCTTGTCGGCGTGATATTTTACAAGCCGAACGCCGATATATTCATAAGCGAATTTTACCTAAGCCTCATGCGCGGGTTGCAGCGAAAACTGTCGGAATGCGGCTACGATATGATATTGTCGGAATATACCGATTCAATGCTTGAGGACTGCATTCAACCGTCTTTTCTCATAAAGGGCAAAGCCGACGGCCTTGTAATCTTCGGTGGCTTTCCAAAGCGCGCCGTGGAAATTCTGGCTTCGGTCAAAATTCCCACCGTAATGCTCGACACATTTTCCGAGAACTGCGACTCCATCACCACCGACGGCGCAAGGTCCACGGAAGCCATGATGTCCGAGCTCGCCGCCCTCGGACACAAGAGCGCCCATTATTTCGCCTATATAACCGAGGATTACAATACCGACTCCCGCATATCCGGATTTTTATCCGGCATTGCCAAATACGGCTTCGACCGCCGCCGCTGCATTTTGCACAGAAACTTCAAGACCAACGATGGCGCCTGCGCGGAATTGGAAAGAATGCTACGCTCGCGCAAAAAGCCTCCGAGCGCGATATTGGCAAGCAACGATTCCCTTGCGCACTCCCTTCTCGAGAAGGCGAAATCCATGAATATTTCAATTCCCTCCGAATTGAGCATAGCCGGCTTCGACGACACCGCCATAGCTACCAGATGCAATCCGCCCCTGAGCACACTGCACACCGATATTGAAAAGCTCGGCGAAATGGGCGCCCAAAGCATTTTGCGCCGGATAAAAAATCCCTCCGCAAAAATTGAGCACACCTTTCTATTTTCAGAGCCCATCATGCGCGGATCTGTATCCGTTCCGAAGACGGCGGCAAAAAAAAAAAAAAAAAAAG
>CALXOC010000059.1 GCA_944389915.1 uncultured Opitutales bacterium
TCCACCATAAGGCACAACAGGGCGAGGGGGTCCCACGATGTGGACTTGATGAGCAATATAGTGGCGGAACTTACTGAAATGGGCAAATCCGACACATGGATATCAAAGCATCTGGGCATGTGCGCCGACGAAATTTTGAGATTAAAACAAATTACTGGGCTCGCCGCCCTATTTAAAGACGACGAATTTTCCGCCTCTTGGGAATAGCTTAAGGCTAATTCGAAGATTTTGGAATATGCCTATGTGGGATGCGGGCTAAACGGAACGCCCGCAATCAAACGCTTCCTTCAAGGCCTTTCCATTGTTTAATATGTCGCCGCGCCGCCACGCGCCGAGCCCCATAACAACCTTTTTTAGCTTCGCCGACTCCAGGCAGTAGAGAAAGCCTTTGAGCGAATCAGACACCATTTTTACATTATCGGCGTCGGTGTCGGCGGCCGATATTATGAAATAAAAATCTTTATTTGACATCTCCGAGTAATCTCCGCAGCACCTGTCTATCAGAGTTTTTAGTTGAGCGCTCATTGCGTAAAAGTATGCGGGAGTCCCCAATGCGATAACGTCGGCGGCTTTCATTTTTGCTATGATTTCGGCGGCGTCGTCTTTTTGGGGACAAGGCTTGTCGGAAGTGCTGCATATGTCGCATCCAGTACAATAGGAAATTTTTTTTGAGGCTAAAAAGATTTTCTCGGCGCTATGCCCCGAAGATTTCGCTCCCTTTAAAAATTTGTCGCACAAAAGATCAGAATTGCCACCGCGCCGCGGGCTTGAGGAGATTATTAGCACGTTTTTTGTTTTCATGGCGAAACTCGATTATTTATAAGATGCGGCGTATATTGCCACGCAGTCGCCGTTTGACAGCTCAATGGGATCTCCCGATTCAAATAGAAAACTCATGGCAGATTTCGCGTTTTCGGCAAACTTGGGAAATTCGTCGGGAGTTATGCCGTAGTCGGACATCTTTAAGTCGTGTACACCGCATTCCTTTTGAAGGGTAAGCAGGGCATCAATGAAGTCTTCAGGCTTATTGGCGGATTCTTTCCCCATAGCTTGCGCCATTTTCACGAAGCGTTCGGGAGAAACCCCCCTCGAAATCATGTGCCTGAAATATGCCGCGCTTATCATGATTAACCCCGCGCCGTGCGGAAGCTCCTGATGAAATGCGCTCATTGCGTGTTCGAGAGAATGCTCGCTCATGCATGAAGCCGTAGACATGAGCATGCCCGACAATGAATTGCCGAAACTCACATGTTCGCGCGCCTCCATATCGGCGCCGTCTTTTACCGCCCTCGCCAACCAGCGCCCCACATTTTCTATGGCGTTTATCGCATAAATGTCGCTCATAGGGTTAGCCGCCTTTGATAAGTAGCCTTCGACGCTGTGAAATAACGCATCGAAACCTTGAAATGCCGTAAATTTAGGAGGCACGGATGCGCTCAGCTCCGGATCGACAATCGATATTCTCGGGAACAGGGCATCGGCGAACACTGCTGTTTTTTCATTTGTCTCTGAATTTGTTATAACGCCTCCGGCGTCGAGTTCCGAACCCGTTCCAGCGGTGGTTGTTATGGCCACTATTGGAAGCGGCTGATTGGCGAAATGTTTTTTGCCCCCGCTTCCGAAAAATATGTAATCCCACAGGTCTCCGCAGTTTGTGGCCATTGCTGCTATTGCTTTTGAAGCGTCCATTACGCTTCCCCCTCCGAGAGCTACAATGAAATCGCAATTTTCTTTTCTTGCGGCGGCCGCTCCCGCCATAACAGTGGATTTTAATGGATTTGGCTCAACCTTGTCGAATATTGTCCAGGAGACCCCCGCAATTTTAAGTTCGTTTTGCGTTCTTTCCAAATAGCCGTTTGCACGGCTGGATTTCCCGTTGGATATTACAAGAAGCGCTTTCTTACCAGGAAGCTGCTCTTTGTGGAGGCTGTTTAAGGTTCCTTTGCCAAATATGAACTTTGTTGGTATGTAATTTACAAAATTTCTCATAATATTATCCTTCTTTATTGTATATGTCGATATGCAAACTTTTTTATCGGCGTTTGTCAGTACTTAAAAACCCAAAAGCAAGTCCTTTTTTTAAAAAATCTTTACAGCATAAAAAATTCGCTTTCGTAAATTTCCTATTCTGCCAAAAATTTGCAAAATTTTCCGATAATAAAAGGGCAGGCGCCAAAATCGGCGCCTGGTTTTTTATTCGCGATCTCGTATTTTTTTTACAAAGGAATCGAAATTTTTCAAATTTTCGGCCGCCGCATCTGAACCTTGTTCAGCGCCAAATTCGAGAATAAATTTCGCCCGGGCCTCGTCTTCAATACCATAGAGGCTGCTTATATAAGAGTCCGCCAAACTTACATAATTTGGCTTTAATTGCCTTAAGCGGTTTAAATATTCTTTGGCTTGCTTATCGTCTTTGCTGACGCCTATGCCTTTTTCATATGCATAGGCCAATGCTTCCAGCGCGGCTGCATTCTCGTACATGGCCGACTTATTTAGCAATTCCAACCCTTTCTGCACGTTTTGGGGCCTGTTTATGCCGAAAAGTTCGAAAACTCCAATCCTATGCGATGATATTGGGTTATAGCCCCAATATTTGGCGTACAAATCGGCATAATTTTGCGCCTTTTGCATGTCGCGGCTCTTGGGAGAGTTGGCAAAGAGCATATACAAGCCGTTAATAATATGCGCGTTTGGCTCCTTATCCATGGCAAAACCGGTCCAGTATTCATACATATCGGGATTCTTACCAAGCAGGTTTTGCGAGTTATACATGAATGCTATGCAGGCCGATCGGTACAAGTTCAAAGGCGAAGTATTTCTTAGGGCGATTTCTTTTATGCGTTTGCGTATTGCTTCGGCTTGTTCGGCATCGGCTTTCACGCCCAAACCGTGTTGCAGGCAGTACGCCTCGGCTTCCATCGCGTTGAAAGTCAGGCTTGTGCAAGGCATTTTTTGTATTTCACGGAAAAGCTCATATGCGCTTTCTGGAGACTTTTTCGTGCCGCGGCCGTTTAGATAGCAAAAAGCTATGTCATATAGGAGCCTTGTGCGGCTATAATTATTTAGGTCTTTCCATGCGCTATTTTTGTATTTTAACATGGAATCAAAATACTTTTTATCGTCTTTTAAAGAGGCGTCTGATTTATATAACGCTATTACTTTATCAAAGTCTAAAGGATTTATCTGGCTCGCTTTTAAATAGTATTCGAGAGCCTTTTGTGAGTTTTTATATGGCGATGGAGAATTTTTATAATGATTGCCTAAAGTATTGTATAGTTTCCTAAGTTTAAGCGGGGGATAATTTGCGGAATTCTCTAATTCCATCTGCAAATAGTATTCTCTTTCTTTTGCCACTTGCTTCGGAGTTAAAAAGGAAAAACGATTGTTGAAGATATAGTCTTCTGATTGCAATTTTGAACGTATTTCTTGGGCTTTCTTTAGATTTTTCTCGACTCCTATGCCGTTTTCGTAGCAAGCTGCAATTATGGCATTCTGCGTTCTTACATCGTAGGTTTTTAGTTTTTTAAGTTCGTCAAAAGCTTGTTTCTTGTCTTCATCAGAGAATGCAACATTCAATAGCTCTGTTATATATTTTAATTTGCTGTAACTATCGATACCGGACAATTTTTTTAAGGTTTCCAATCTTTTGGGCGTATTTTTTAGTTCGCCCGAGTAAGAATATAACAGCGAATACAAGGAATCGTTATCATTTTTGCTTTCGAGCTCTTTTATATGCGCTTTAATAAGCTTTTCCTTTTCATCGCTTAATAGCGGCAAGCTTTGATTGTATGCGTAAATTTGTTTGTTCGCCCAATCCGAATATTTTTTTGTTTTTGCGGCTTTTTCATAAAATTCGAGCATAACTTTGGATTTTGAGCCGAAAATTTGTTTTAAAATATAATCGGCGCCGTAATTGTTCAATTTTGTTTGGGCACAGGGGTCTCCAAGTTTAGATATGAATTCGTCGAGCATGGCGTTTGCGTCTGACTTATCGTCTCCATTATACAGGCCGCTTAATTTCATGCCGCCCAAAATGCCGGTTGCCCTGTTGCACCCCATGCTTCTTGCGCGCTCGAAATTTTTTATGGCTTCATCCCATTTTTGATTTTGCGCCAAATACATGGCTTTCATGAAAACCATCAGTTTGTTATCGGAATATTTGTCGAATAAAGCTATTGCAGAATCGAAATCCAGATAATTGGTTATTGTATTTATCGAATCTATATGTTCGTAATCCAGAGCCTTATATAAATACTCTAATGCTTTTGAAGGAGAATATTCATAAGTTGTACCGTTAGTTCTTAAGAATATTAAGGCTGTTTGATTCATAAACAACCCGCGTTCACGCTTAGTCATGGTATTTATGATTTTTTCGGCGCGGACTTTGTCTTGGTAATAGCATGCTGACGGCAATAATAATTTTTGCGCAAGTGAAGTAATCTCATAACTGTTATTAAGTCTCGGAATTAGATTGTCGACATACTTAAAATATGAGTCTCTATCTCCCTTTAACTTAAATATATACATTAAAATGGATGCAGAGTAATAAGTATTATTATCATAATTTTTCTCTAAAATCTCAATAGCGGTATTAAGTTTTGGATTTTTAAGAATTTTATCCGGCGACACTGATTCTATATCCGGCATTGTACGCGATGATCCGAATAGAATCTTATTTGCGTAATTTGATAATTCCCAATTATTTAATATTTTAAATTCCCATGCTTTATCAAGGTATTTATCAATGGAACTTGCGTCATTTAATCGGTTTGCGGCATCCAGCAAAATCCGGTATTTGCGTTGGTTGGGATAACTATCTACTTTCTCGCGCACTTTTTTTGCTGTATTTTGATATTTTGCATCAGTGTCGGTTAGAATGTAAAGCAAGCCGTCGATATAATTTCTATCTTGCGTATCCAGAGACGCTAAATAGTTTATAAATTTTTCTTTTACATCTTCATCTTCCCCCATCCGGTATAAATTTGTGTACATGTCTATGACTTGTCCATAATTGCAGGTGTCGGCGTATTTCGAATCGGACTCAAATATTTTTTTTGCAATCTCCAAGTCTCCGGCAAACATGTATGAAGAAAATATCAGATTTGAGATGCTGTTGTAATTATAGCTGTTGTTGGAGATTGAAGCTATTAGCGCACTGTCTTCAAAAGCGATGCCAAAAGCTTGTGAAAGCAGCTTCAAGCTCTTTAGGTGTTGTGGATTGGCGTAACGCCTGAAATTGTCGAAGTCGCCCTCGAGATAATAGATTTGCCCGAGCTGCATCTTTTCAAAGGCCTTTCCGGCGTCGGCGCCGGCTTTAAGTTTGGTTTTTATTGCTGCGAGCGCTTTTGCCGCTTCGGGGTCGCTCTTAGCCAATTCAACTATTTCGGATACATAGCCGAAAGTTTCATAGACGGTTTTTGCATGGTCGAGTTTGCTTAATTTAGAATTTTTGTTTTTTATATAATTAAACATCTCCGCAGGAATAGTGCACGAGCCGTCGGAGCAATCTATGTTTGATGCTGAAAATGAATTTTTTGCCGTTGTGCAAAATATAAGTAATAGAAGATAAATCACGCTCTTTTTCATGAACTTCATTTTAATATTTTGATTTGGAAAATCAAGAATTATATTTCATAAATATTATGAATGAATACCGATAAAATAATATATTCATTATGTGCATGTTCAAATTTTTAAGGGCAAATCAAAGAATTAAGTTTGACTTTCAGTGCCCATGATTCATTTTCAACAAAAATATTTTTATTTTTTGAAGAAATTACTGCTAAGTTTGCTGTTTGCGATTTGGGGGCTGCACTCTCTTATGGGGCTTTCCTCGCATGGGGGTTTTTGCGCGCCGCAGTTTTCCTCGGATATACAAAGAGACGGCGGCCTATCTGTAACTTCCAATATTTTTTCGGATATATATGCTTTGGTTCCGTCGTACTCTATTTCTACTCCGGACAAGTTGAGAAACAAAAGGCGCGAGCTTTTGGCGGCGGGCACTTCCCAAACCTGCGATTTCTCCATTATGCCCGCGCTTGCGCTGATAGGGTTGTTTTTCGAGTTTTTCTTGCGCAGGCACATGCGCATGAATGCTGTTTTATCGCTTGTTGCGTATTTTTCGCCGGGAAATGGGGGACGCATCCGGCGCTATTTTGCTCTGTTAATCTGATACCTCTGCATTTTTATGCAGTTGTGGCAAGCCATTCGAGCAACTTATCCATTGTTGTGCGTTTTGCATGGCTTGCGGACGTGTGATTGTAATCGGCGTAAAATCGGATTAAATTATGTTGGAGCCATCTTCGCTTTTGGCGGATTTAAAAAATAAAAGTTTTCATAGAAAAGCAAGGCGCGCAATAAGAAAAATCGAAGCTTTCGAAAGGAGCTTTGCGGATTTTTGCGAATCCGATTTCGCTGCCAAAACAAAGGAGCTGAAGTCGAGAATCGGCATGGGGGAGAATCTTGAAAAACTTTTGCCCGAGGCCTTTGCGCTTGTGCGCGCGGCCGCGCGGCGTTTAAGGGGAAAATCTTTCAAGGTTTTTTCGGAAGATTGGGTGTGGAACATGGCGCATTATCGCGTTCAGCTTCAGGCCGGAATAGCCTTATGCAAAGCTTATGTGGCAGAGGTCGCAACGGGCGAAGGCAAGACCCTAATCGCGACGCTTCCCGCGTATTTGTACGCTCTCCATGCCAAAGGCTGCCACATTGCAACGGTTAACGAGTATTTGGCGCGCCGAGATTGCGAATGGATGCGTCCATTGTATTCTCTTTTGGGATTGAGTTGCTCTTATATATATGCGGGGCAGCCTCCGGAAGATAAAAGGCGCGCCTACGCAGCGGACATTACCTATGGAAGTTCGTCGGAATTTGCCTTCGATTATCTTCGCGACAATTCTACAACCACTTCGCTTGCCGAAAAAGTACAAAGGGGCTTCTTTTTTTGTCTCGTGGACGAGGCCGACTCTATACTCGTGGACGAGGCCCGCACTCCGCTGATAATTTCCGGGCAAGCACAAGAGGAAGACGCCAATCCATATTGCCTATATTCTCCCCAAATTAATCAGCTTGTCCGCATGCAGGCCAAATTGTGCAACAGCGCCCTTGACGGCATATTTTCAAGGCTCAGCGGCGGGATTGAGCCGCTCGATTCGGACATAGAAGAAATAGTGAAGGCAAAAATTGCCGATCCGCGCAATAAGAAGTTAAAACGCATATTGCGCTTGGGGGCGGCGAACGCCGCTGTTGAGCAATTTCAAACGCGCATGGCTGCAAGTTTTGGCGAATTTGAATTGGAGCGCTTGAGCAGGGAGTTGTACTACCGTGTGGACGAAAAAAGCAATTCTGTTTCCCTGACAAAAAAAGGCCAGGATTTTCTGTCGCAGAGCGACAGTCGCGCTTTTGTCATGCCCGACTTGGACAGGGAAAGGGCTGCGATAGCCTCCGATGCAAGCATGTCGGAAAAGGAAAAATCGCAAAGGCGGAGCGGGCTATTGAAAGAGTCCGAAAAAGCGCGCGAAAGGCTGCATTGCTTTACGCAGCTGTTGAAAGCCTTTGCGCTTTACGAGCGCGATGTAGATTATATTGTGCGCGGCGGCAAAGTTGAGATAGTGGATCCTAATACCGGGCGTGTTATGGAGGGGCGCAGATGGAGCGAGGGCCTCCACCAGGCCAT
>CALXOC010000060.1 GCA_944389915.1 uncultured Opitutales bacterium
AACAATATGCTATCGCGGAAGTCTTTCCCCGCCCGATTTTCATCGCTCCGGTATAGACGCCTTCCGATTCGAAGTCGCTCAAAATCCGCTTTCCTGCGGGATCGTCCCCCACAACCCCGATAAATGCCGCGCTTAAGCCCAATCGGGCGGCAGCCACGGTTGAAGTGGCGGCGGGGCCGCCTCCCTGCACGGTATGCTCCAATATTTGCACTTTGGAGTCAAATGGTATCTCCGGAAGAACTGAGAGATCGTCGTTGCTGCAAAATCCGAGGCCTATGTAATCCATATTGCAAATTTTTAGAAAGTTTAGCCGCATCATGCGCACCGCAGAAGGGCAAGATGGCTTCTAAGCGAAAAAACGCTCTGCATTCAAAGATTAGAAATCAACGCGCAACAAAACTTAAGCCAATATTTTAAGCTATGTTTACCACGCGCGCAAAATTCCACTCTTCGAACAAGGAGCATTTATTTCACCTCTCCGAAAATTTTCAAATCCTATTTATAAAATATTTATTGGACAGTTGAATAAATCGCTTTAAAAATTAGGCGCCCAAAAGCGCTGCAACACAAATCGATGCCGAAAAAAATTAAAGCTTCTTCTCGCTGAGCGACGAGTTTTCAAGCCAGGTTGGGGGAACCAACGTAACAATATTGGCGTTCTCGCCGATGCGCGAGGAATTTCTATTGAGCATATCCGCCAAACGCCGCATTGCAACGCGCCCCACTAAATCGTTATTCTGCTCCACCCCCATCCAATCGGGCACATATCCCCTCTGCTCCAGCTGAATGAGCGGCGTGCGGCTTCCTGTAGACGGAAGCCCGGAAATTATCTCGCGGGTGGAATTTAAAAGGTATAAAATAACGTCTGGTTTGGATTTTTCGAGCCAAGCCTTAAGCCTTGAAACGTAATTCGGATTCGTGTCCGACTCCAAAAACGGGCTCAGCCTGTCCGAAGGGCGCAGGTTCAACTGTGCGCGCATATACCCGGCCAGAAAACGGCCGTCCACGAGCCTGTCAATATGCTCCTCCAATATGAGGGCGGGCCTTTTAAAGCCGTGCTCTATGGCCTTTGCAACTGCCTGATAGGTAATTGCGTAATGGTCGGCCGACACCATTTCGAGAGTGGGGTTGAAAGTTTTTATGCCGGCAGATATAAAATAAAAATCCCTCCAGACCGTCTGGAAAGCCGGAGGAAGGTTGTTGCACCACGAATGCCCCAGAATTATGCCGCCCCGTATCCCGCGCGAACGCAGAATCTTTGAAAAGCTTTCGCCGTCGAGACGCGGGTCGTGGAGCCAGAACTCGTTAATTGCATAGCCCAAGCGCTTGGCCTCCTCCCTTATGCCTATGCAATACCTCGGAAGCGTGGGGTGGTTTGTGAGGGCGTATTCGTCGTGATTGCCGTTTACAAGGGCGATTGTTTCCGAAAATGACGCGCATCTGCCCTTTTTCATGCTCGACATCATTGAGGATAAAAGTTCATTGCGCACATAACCGAGCGACCGCGCCACTTTCAGAACTTTTTCGCGAGTCTTGTGGGATATCATGGGCGATTCATTCAGCGCAAGCGACACCGCGCTCTTTGAAAGTTTCGCTTTTTTGGCAATATCCGCCAGAGTTACCTTTTTTGAGTCCATATTCGGGTGTTTCCGATAAAATCAATTTGTAAAAAATATATGCTTTCCTCCCAGTCAAGCAATATGCGTCTGCATTGTTAAATGTTGCGGCTTCCTGAAATATAACGCACAAAAGCTCAAAAACTGTTCTCCGTGTCAATATCGATGTTGTCGCAATATTTTATTATGAAAGGCCGGCCGTCTTTGCAGGATTCGGGGTATGAATCCGACTTCTCCACTTTATTGCCCCTCCATTTTAATCCGTCTAAGCAATAGGCGTAAAGGAGCGGGGTCTTGTCGAAAACTCTAAAGGTATTGCCCTCTATGCGCAGATTTTTATGGTATCTGCTCTTGTCCATATCCGCGCGGATCCCCGAACCAACGGCTATGATTCCCCTCCCCCAAACGCCGTACTTGCAGCTGTCGAAAGTATTGTTTTTTATGAGGCAATCTCTAATTCCGCCCTGTTCAAACCAAAAAGAGGCGTCCCCCTCAAACAAAATAGCCGTGCCGGGAGAACTGAATATATTATTTTCAACCAGCGTTTTTCCCCGGCAATTCAGGAGAATTCCGCGCGCGCGGTTCCCTCTAATGATGTTTCCGGAAATAACAACCTGCGGATAATCGCGCACCCGGGAAATGCAATCTCCGACTTTCACCGAGGGCGGAAGGGGAGAATCAAATTCCAAAACCTTATAGCGGCTGTTAACGCGCTCAAGCGACGCCACCTTCGCATGGCCCGCACAAATCATGCTTGAAGCCTTTACAAATTCCACTTCGCCGCCCGAAACAAAAGTCTCAAAGCCGCGCTGCTGCCTGTGCACGAGCCTCGTAAGCACACGCCCGCCGCTTATATCGGCAATTTGCTCGTATATGCCGTGTATGTTTGTGGCGTCGTCGAGCTGGCGCTCAAACAGATTGTTGCGCAAAATTATTTTTCCGCTGCAATTTACAAAATGCGTGGCATCGGCGGCGCAACTTATATAACGGCCTTTTGATGGGGTGACTTTGCAGTTGCTTATCTCCACATTACCGGAATTTTGCGCAATTATGCCCATACCGAGGCTGGAATGTATTGTAATATTATCAAAACGCAGGTCGGAGCAATTTGAAATTGTGAAAGAAGGATATTTCCTGTGCCCGCCCCAAAAGGCCATGATGTTCCCAGGCTTGGCTTTTATGCCATCGTAAAATATTCTCACCTTCCGCCCGTCAAGCTGCTTTGCGGGAAGCTCGCCCAAAGTGGGATAATCGCGGGCCATGCGGGCGAATGCGCCTGTTGCCGGATCAAATTCAAGCATGAAGCGATAGGGATAAACACTCTTAAAATCGTCGTAAAGCGCTATTGGATCGCCGTCGACGCCCCTAAACTGCAAAGTTCCCCGACTCACGCAATAGGGGAAGTTTTCTGGAAATTCAACAACTATTCCGCCTGAATCCGCCTCGAGTATCTTTCCCTCGCTCACGAGGGGCCTGCTCACGTCTACGGAAAAATTCTCGAACTTCACATTTCTCGAATTTATGGCCGCAAAAGGGCTGACATTGCCGTGAAACACAAAACTTGCGCCCCCGCCGTCAATGGTTATCGAATCCGCTTTTTCTATTAGGAAAACAACGGCTTTTAAACCCGAATCATTGTTGCTTACAAACAAATATCTCTCATGCGCCCCGGCGCAGCCGAAGTGGTATGTCCCCTTTTCAAAAGAAATTCTGGCCGGGCCGCCGCAAGCGGCCGCCGCTTTAAGGGCCGCAGCAACCGCCCCCGAAGCGTCTCCCTTTCCCGGAAACGCTCCGAATTCTGAAATCTTAAATACTTGCTCTCCGGCAAATAAACAGTGGAGCGCAAGAAAAAACACTGAGAGAAATCCCTTCATGCAAACGATTATGCGCTCCCTTATTCTTGCTTCAAATAAAAAATTCCAACAGCGCTGCAAAAGCGGAAATGCAAAATTTTTTGTTTTGCAAAATTGACATCCGCATGCATTCATCTTTGGAAAGTTGAAGACCTAACATTAGCACTGCATTCTTCACCGCAATGGAAAACTTACCAGAAGTCCTAATATATCTCGCCGGCGGCGTCGGCTTGTTTCTCGTCGGGATAAAGCTGCTTTCGGAGAATGTAAGGCATATTGTAGGAAAAAATTTCAAAAGTTTTACGCGCGCGCTGACAAAGTCAGCGCTTTTATCGGCTCTATGGGGCGTCGGGCTTGGATTTCTCAGCCAAAGCTCGAGAACTTTAGCCCTGCTTTTTTCAAATATAGTCTCCGTGGGGCTGGCCAAGCCCAGGCAATTATTAATTTTTATAATATTTACAAACATAGGCGTTCTCGGCATTATGGGGCTCGCCATGGTGCCTATGCAATATGTGGCTTTGCTGCTCACCGCCGCAGCAGGATTGGCGTATTCCATTGAAAGGCCAAAGAAACTTCTGCCATTTTACACTACTTTCCTGGGCATAGCCATAACCCTCCTGGGATTGGCAACAATATCCGGCGCGGCGGGAAAATTCATGCTTTTTGGCGAGCTCCGCAGCCTATTGGAGTATGCCAATGGAAGTCCCATCTATGCCTTTATTGCGGGTGCGCTGCTTGTAATTCTGACACAGTCCTATCCGGCAATGATGCTTCTTGCCATTTCCATGTCTTCGCCGGAGCTTTCATGGAATACGTCCATGGCCTTCGCCATGGGAGCGCACTTGGGATCGGCTCCAAATGCGTACCTTTTGGGATTGGGGCTCAAGGGCTCTCCAAGGCAGATCGTAATATACGATTCCCTATACTATTGCGCGGTCGTGGCGCTATTCTACGCTTTTTGCCTGTTTTTCCGCATTATGCCGGAATCGCTCAAACTGCTTGATTTGCTGGGCATAAACTCAATCGGCGCAGAGTGGAAGACGGCCGGAGCGATACTCTCAGCCAATCTCGCCGCGTGCGCAATAATATCTTTGGGAGCAAAATATTTCGCTTTAATTGCGGAGCGGATTTCTCCCGAACTCCCATTCGAGCACGAACAGCGCCCGAAGTATATAGACCCGAGCCTGCGCGACGATATTCCATTGGCTATCGAACTGGCAATAAAGGAGCAAAACAGGCTGCTGAAACGCCTCCCCACATTTGTTAGGCAAATAAAGGAAAAGGTTTTCAGCGAATTGTCGATAGGCAATAGCGCATTTTCGTCGGTGGAGGATATACTCCACGATTACATAAAGGGCATGCTCTCTTACGCGCCCGACCAAGCTGCCACCGAGCGCATATTGAACCTCAAGGAAAAGAACTACACGCTGTCGCTTATGGAGCGAACCCTCGTGGACCTGGCAACAGAAATTGAAAAGCTTAAGCCTGACAACAAAACGCACAGCTTAATATCCAGGCTCTTCGACGAGCTTTCAGTGTTTTGCTCCGAATTTGTGGAGGCGTGCGAGCGCGGCGACGAAGCATCTCTGGCGAAATTCAGGGAGGAAAGCGCCGCTCTCAATATTTTCGCTCTGCGCAACGAACTTGCAACAAACAGCAAATGCCCAAATATAGGGGATACGGGTTCCATTTTTAATATAAGCAATTTGCTTGAACGCTTTATCTGGCTTTCAGCGCGCTACGCCTCCCCCCCTCCAATGCGGAAGCGCAGGCGCTCCGGGAATCGAGCTATTGCGCGCGCTTAAAATACGGCAGGCGCTCTATGGGGACTTGCATTTCAAATTCGCATCCGCCGTCGCGGACAAGGCCCAAATCGTCTATCCATTTGCCTTTAGGAAGGCGAACCGAACGTTTGTTGCCCTTTGTCAACATGGGAGCCACCATATAATCGTCTCCAAGCATAAATTGGTCGCAGGTATCCTCGAAATTCTCGCCGGGAAACGCGTAAGCCATATGGCGTACTATGGGTTCTCCCGTTTGCGACGCTCGCTTGGCGCATTCCATGATATAGGGCCCGAACTTCTCGTGGAGACGCGCCATGTCGGCAACAATTTTTAGATGCTTTTCATCCAATACTTTCCAAGGCTCCAGCGAAAATTGCATCATAGGCATTAGCGTGTGGACTTGGCAAGAGCGAACAAAGAACTCCATGTCTATGTTGTCTTTGTTCAACTTCGCAAGAGTCGAATACGCGCCCCCGCATATCATGTCCGGGCATGTGTATGCGTAGCCCAATAGCCCCGCGGCAATCATATCGGGTATGAGCTCCCTCAAATCCTCCCACGAGTACCTCTTATCCTGAAGGCGCTGGACAAGGGCCCTGCCGCCCATCTTCCAAGAAGCCCTGAATTCGTTGTAGGGAAATTCCAAACCTATGCTGCCCCATGCTTTCGTATAGTCTGCTGCGCAAAGGGCGCCGCCGGAGAAGCGAATGTCAGGAGACTGAAAATGCTCTGCGTCCGCGCCGTCGAATTTGAATCCGTCTATGCCGTATTTGCTCTGGAGATTTTTCAGGGTTTTTATCAAATATTCCCGAGTCTTCGGATTAGTGGTATCGTACGCGGCGCTCCAACCGTTCCACCATGCGATTATCGCAGGAGTGTTGTTGGCCCTTTTCAACAGCAGCCCGTTATCCCTTAAAAACTTGAAATCCCTGCCTGTCGAAGCAACAAATGGCGAAATCCAATATAAAGTTTTAAAGCCCATTGATCTGAGCTTTTCGTTAAGGGCGCGCGGATTCGGGAAATATTCCATGTTAAAGCGGAACAATCCATAAAATGTTTCCCAGCCGTCGTCTATCATCATTAATCCGGCGGGAAAGCCGTTTTCTAAAATGGCGTTTGCGTACGCCAATACGTCTTTCTGGGTCTGGTCGTAATGGAGGGCAATCCAAGTATTGTACTGGGGCTTCGCAAAAAAGATAGCGGGCGGCACCTTGCCATCGGGGGGAAAATGTTTTGCAGAGGCCGCCATAAACGCCTCTTTGAGCGTATTTCCCGCCGAAAATGCCTGGAGCTTTTCAGATTCCGACTCCAAATGCAAAACTCCGCCTTTGAATTGAAATTTAAAGGGCGCCTCGCTCCATATATATCTGCCTTTGGACGACAAAAGCAGCGGAGCCCCCTGGTTGGAAATGTGGCTTTTTGACAAATCGAAAAGTCTCGTATCCTTCGCAAAGGGAGTTTCGTGTCCGAGCCTCGTAAGGGCGCCGTACCATTTCTCGCCCTCCAAGGGCTCTATTTCGCTCTTATGCACAGACGCATGGATATTACTTGCCTGGAATAACGCAAAAAGAATGAAGGCTGATACAAATCTCATAACCCGATTGAAATTTACCGGAGCTTTAAGTCAACAAATAATAAAGCGCACAATAGGCGCTTGGGCCTTAAAACGCAGCAAAAAAATCAAGGCTCTAAAAGCTTTTTCAAAACATTTTCCACGCCGCTGATCTCAATAAGTTTGTCACGCGAAGTTTCACCGCTAACAATGCCGATATTTCTCCGTGGTATGCCGAGCGTCTTTGCGAGAAAGGCCACAAGCCGGGCATTTGCCTTGCCGTCGGAAGCGGGCGCTGCTACTTTTACTTTTACGCCGTCGCCGTAGGCCCCCGCACAAGCGGTTTTAGGCGCATTTGGAACGGCTCTTACTTTAATTATTTCTGACATAGTCAAAAAGCGCGCCGCAAGGCTTCCTGCAAAGAGCCATGCGCGGCCGAGATTTTATCGGGACAGCAGCAACACTACATTGGGTAACTGCCCAACCATTTTATCATGGGCAAAGTTTTTTGGAGCTCGCCTATTGCGGTGCGCACCACTTCGTCGTCCCAGTGCCCCTCAAAATCCACAAAGAAGTGATAGCTCCATGCCTTTTTCCTGTTCGGCCGGGATTCGATGCGGGTCAAATTCAAATTTGCCCTGTTGAAAGGCAAAAGCATGTCGTACAAAGCTCCGGGCCTGTCGTTTACAGCAAGGACCATACTTGTTTTAAACCGCACTCCATCAGTCCTCGGAACGGGATTTTTGCCTATAATCAAAAACCTCGTTTGGTTGGTCTTATTGTCTTGAATGGAGCGCTCCAAAATTGGAACCCCGTAGAGTTCCGCCGAAAGCGAACTTCCAACCGCCGCAATTTCAGGATTGTCGGCAGCCATCTTTACCGCCAAGGCAGTACTTTCAACATACTGAATCTCGGCGGAAGGTATGTTTCTTCGTATCCATGATCTGCACTGACCTATCGCCTGATCCTTAGAGCATACCTTTCGAATGTCGTCGAGGCTTCCGCGCGATATCAGGCAGTGCTCTATGGGCATATAAACCTGCCCCACTATGTACAAATCGCTTTCGGTAAGCATGTCCATGGAGTGGAACACTGCGCCCTCCGTGGAATTTTCAATCGGGATTACGCCGTAGTCGGCGTCTCCGCTCTCAACAGCCGCAAAAACGTCAGGGATTGAAGGCATTGCCCTGTAATCCACGCAGGAGCCGAAGTTCTTTAATGCCGCCTGCTGGGTAAATGTCGCCCGGGGCCCCAAATACGACACCATCAGCTTCTTTTCGGCCGATATCGACGCGGATATTATTTCCCTGTATATAGATTTCAATGCGGCTTCCGAAATTCTGCCGGCATTCTTATCCAAAAGATTTTTAAAGACCTGCACCTCGCGGCTCGGCACATATACGTCCTCTCCGCGATCCGTTTTCATGCGCCCTATTTCTTTAGCGCAAGCTATGCGCTCGGTGAGCAAATCCAAAATCTGCGTGTCTATCGAGTCTATATTCTTTCTTATGTCGTTTTTGTCCATCTGTCCCATACCTAAATGTTTCTGCCCTTTGAATCACCTTCGGCGGCTTCAAATTCCCCCATGCCGCCAGCGCTCTCGGAAGCGTCGTAAGGGAAGCGGTCGGTATTCAAAGGAAGTTCCCCCTCACGAAGTTTTTCATGGAGCTCCGCCCCTGTTTGGCTGCCGCTATTGTCTAACGCTTCCCCGCTTGAAATCGGGGCGTCTGATAGGCTTTCTTCGGAGCCGTCGTCGGGCAGGCCAACATCGCTGTCCTTTATCTCCGACGGATTAGAGGCCCTTCTTATCCACTCCGAAATTTGCCCGGGATTGAGAACGTCGGAAGCGGGAAGCTCCTCGATGGAATTGACCCCTATGAAATCCAAAAAATTTTGGGTTGTGGAATACTGCAAGGGCCGGCCGGGAAGATCGGCCCTGCCGCTTATGTACACCAATTCTTTTTCTATGAGGCGCGATATCGGGCCGTCAGCGCTGACGCCCCTGATTGCCTCTATCTCGGCTCTGGTTACCGGCTGCCTGTACGCAACTATGGCCAAGGTTTCAAGCGCCGAACGACTAAGGCGCTGAGGGCGCGGATCATTGCGCAAAAGGCGCACCCATCCAGCATACTCCTTCGATA
>CALXOC010000061.1 GCA_944389915.1 uncultured Opitutales bacterium
CTCAGGATCCGCTGTAACTGTGGAACTTGGCGGGCTCGTGGCGGCAAAACAGTGCGCCGAAGTCTCAAATGCAATCGATGCCGCGGGAACTTCTACCACACTTATATTTAAAAATGCCGCCGGTACCAATTATACTTACAACGGTAAATTAATGGACGGTGGATACGGCGCCGGAGATGGTGTCCACCTCTCCAAGATGAATATTGTAATGGACGGAGAAGGAATACAGTGCCTCTCCCCTCAGGACGCTAATAATTGCTACTACACAGGTACGGTAACGGTAAAGAATGGAACATTGTACCTCTTCAACCAAAAAAGCGCGGGCGACACTTATTTGGAGGGCGGTAGGCTCGGCATTCTTTATTCCGGGCGTGGCTTTTTAACAACGGGTTTCCACTGGTCTGGCGGCGTTCTTGAACTCGATGTAAAAAGCGCTTCGCGCGACAACTTGCAAATCGGCGGAATCCTTGAAAAAGTCGGCGATGGAAAACTCGTATTTGACTTGAATCTGACTTCCGCAGATTATGATGCCATAGAGCTTGGCTCGTCCGTAAAATACGACTTGCTCTCGGCGGAATCAATTTCCAACTTCGGCGACTCACTTAACGACGACTTTGAGATTTTGGGAATGGATTATTCCAAGTTTGCAGCCGATTTCATATACGACGAAACTTCCAATATTCTGTCGACAGTCATAACCCATGTCCCAGAGCCTGAGGCGGCAGCCGCCCTCCTCGGAGGCTTGGCGCTGGCGCTTATCGCCTTTAAAAGGCGCGGCATGCGCGGAAGCCGATAAATCGCATTTCGGGCAATGTTTCTTTAATTAAAAAAGCGGATTTTTTAATCCGCTTTTTTTATTCCCACTTGAAGCCAACTTCCTGTCCCGATTTAATGCGTCGATTATGCCTTGCGTTCAGGTTCGCGCCTGCGTTTACGCTTCCAAAAGCTATTCGCGCATTACCGCGTTTTAACCGCGGTATTTTGGTGCGCTATTTAGATTGACAGCTAAGCTCTTTGTTCACGGAAGCGCTTCGCGGCAGCCGCTATGCAACTTCCACCAATGCCGATAAAATTGTATCTTTTGTCTTGGCGTAGCCTTCAGCGAGGGTCTTTTCCGGGGACTGTTTCCAGTAGTTCTTATTAAACAGCTCCAAAGATAGGCTCCCTCTAAAACCCTGCGAGTACATTTTGGGCAAGATGGCTTTAAACGGGCATATGCCGTCTCCCGGGAACACTCTGTCGGCGTCTACAAGTTTTTCTCGCGCGGGGGAGGAGGGATAGTCATTTATGTGGAATACGTCCAGTCCGCCGAGATTCACAAGATTTAGCGAGGCGAAAGAATTGCCCCCGCGGTATAAATGGTAGAAATCAAGCAGAAGTCCGGCATTCGCATCGTTTGTGAGAGCTGCAATTTTTAGCGCGTCGCCCAGTCTGTGCAGGGCGCGGTGTCCCCATAGCTCAAGGAGCGGCTTTACTCCATAGGGCCTGGCTAGTTCTATGACTTTTGCGTACCTTTCAGCGTATTCGTCGAATTTAAGCGGATCGAGCTTCTCGATTCCGTACATTGTGCACGCTATGTTCCTGCTTCCGATTTCCGCCGCCCAGCCTATCTCGCGCTTCATTTGCTCGATATTTTTTGCGCGCTCGGCGGGGTCGTCCAGCATGCATTTTGCGAATCCTATCAGATTGTCAGGTTTTAAGTCAGCGTCTTCAAGGCGCTTTTTTACTTCACTTATCTTATTGCCGCGCGAAATGAAATCCTCAATATGGCGCGTCCACGGTTCAATGCCGTCGTAGCCCGCTTTCGATATCAACTTTATCTGCTCTTCAAGCTTTAAATTGTATCCGTTTAGCGTGCCGCAGTTCATTCCTATTGGCAGCGGAAGCCCGCTCTTATAACGCTTTCGTGCAGTTTGATTCGCCACAGCATTCCCTGCCGCGACAGCCGAAACTGCTGTTGCCGCGGCTAACTTTAATGCGTTTCTTCGTGATATTTTTTTCATCTTACAAAATCGGAAATTTCCATGGAGAACGGTACTTGGGCTTTAAATAGGCGTTAATTTCGGGGTTTGAGAAACTTTTGGTACTGTCGTCATACTTTATTGTCTCGCCGGAACGCGCCGCTATGTTGCCCAGATGCGCAAGTTTGGCGCAGAGAGATCCGTTTTCAATAGTGCATGCTGTCTTATATCTCCTTGAACGCACCGCGTCGAGGAAATCAACCAAATGGTCTATATGCTCAGAATTTTCAGGCTTCCCGGATTCCGCCTTTACGGAATTGCCCTTTATGCTGTCATTCGGAATTATTTTCCAGCCTTCGCGGTTTGCCGCAAGTATCCCGTTTTCACCATTGAAGGCGATTCCGTACGACATGTCAAAATACCCAAGCGGGGTTGCTGTATTGCCCCAAGATATGCAACAATCGCCGTAATCGAAGGCTACGCTCAAAGTGTCGAATGTTTGCGAAGGCGTCTCAGGGTGGGCGTATTTGCCGCCTACGCCACCAACTTTTTTAGGAGTAGTCGTCTTGCCAAGCCCTTGCAGAACCATGTCGAGAAGGTGGACGCCCCAGTCGGTCATAAGCCCGCCGCCGTAATTCCAGTACAGCCTCCACAATCCGTGCACTTTCGCCGAGTTGTATGGCACTTCCGGCGCCGGCCCAAGCCACATCTGATAATCGAGCGACTCCGGCGGCGGAGTATCGGCCTTCGCAACGTATCCCGCGCCGTACCTAAAATTTGCCCAGACATCAACTTTAGCAATCTTGCCGAGTTTGCCGCTTCTTGCTATTTCTATTACGCGTTTCCACATTTTGGAGCTGTTCTGCTGCTGGCCAACCGACACTACCGCCTTATATCTCTTTGCATAGTTTACGATAGCGTCACACTCGGCTATTGAATTGGCTATGGGCTTTTCCAAATATACGTCTTTGCCGGCCGAGCATGCGTCGCACGCCTGCAAGCAGTGCCAATGGTCTGGCGTGCCGATTATTACGGCGTCTACGTCTTTCCTTTCAAGAACCTTCCGGTAGTCGGTGTAAAGGTCGGGTTTGGTGTTAAATTTCTTTTCGCAATCTCCTGCGCGCCTTTCGAGTATTTCTTTGTCGACGTCGACGATTGCAACAACTTTGGCTCCTCCTGTGTGCATTGCCGACGCCAAGTCATTCCAACCCATGTTTCGTGCCCCGATGAGCGCAATCCCAACCTTTTCGTTTGCTCCGATTGGCCGCGCCACACCGGTTGCCATTGCCGTTCCTAATACTCCTATTGAGCTGACAAATTTTCGCCTTTGCATAAACCCTATCTATATTTTTTTGAAAATAATATTAAAGCTAAGATTTGCGGTCAACAATTTTATATTTGGAACTTTTTAAATGCTTACTAATATAAATTCGATTACGATAAATTTTATATCGGAATAAATTTCATAATGGAAGTGGATTGTGCAGAAAGGCATAAATATGTTAAAAGTCTATTATTGGGACGTTTGTCCGCACTGCCATCGGGCGATGGAGTTCCTCAAAAAAAACAATGTGCCTTTTGAGGCTCTCGACATTGAAAAACAACCTGAGAAAATCGTAAAAAAAGTTGTCGAGGTCAACGGCGGCGACGATTGGGTGGTTCCAACTATGGAGTATAATGGACAATGGAGACCGGGGCAGGTTTTCAACGCAAAAAAACTTGAAGCCGACCTTAAAGCTTGGGGACTTATGTAAACTCCGAGATTTTGGATTTTAATAATTGAAACAAATGTCGCATTTTTTGCGTTGTTAAAAATTAAAACCGCATCTATCTATGAGAACCATTAGAATTATAAACGATATTATACTTTACTTCTGCTTTTGTTTCCTCGCGGGGACAGGACTTATGATGGAATTTTCATTCGTCAAGGGAGCGGGTCCGCAATATGTCCTTTCGATGGGTAAAAAAGCTTGGGAAACCGGCCACTTCTGGGTTGGAGTTGTCGCAATTTTGGCATTTATTCTCCACTTCTGCCTGAACTCGCGCTTCTTTAAGAATGTCCTAAAAACGCGCATAGTTTACGTTTTATTTGTAATAATCGGCTTTGGCGGCGCAATTCTTTTGGCAGTTTGGCCGACCGAAAAGGGCGAAACAGCAGCCCCCGCAGCGCAGACTTCCGCCCAGGCCGCCGGGCAAGGATACGGCAAGGGCATGGGCAAAGGCGCCGGGCTTGGTATGGGCAAGGGCGCGGGAATTTGCCAAGGGCAGGGCTTCGCGCGCAATTCGACCCTCAAATAATATTATCCCAGCACCCAGATTATTATCGGGGCGCAAAATTGGGGAAAACTGAATTTCCCCGCGCTTCGCAGGCTAAAAGCCTGCTTTATTCTTTTTTCATTTTAAGAGGGAAAATTATTTCTCCTCTTTTTATTTACCCACTGC
>CALXOC010000062.1 GCA_944389915.1 uncultured Opitutales bacterium
CCCCTCTACGGGTTTGCCGCGCGCTATTACGGAATCGAGTTTCAGAGGCTTGGTAAGGGTAAACATCGCATCTACGGGCTCGGACAGTTTGCCTCCCCAGCCGTAAGAGCCAACAACACAGTAGAACTTCAATTTCGGGCGCAATATATTTGCTAAGTAAGCCACATACAGCGACTTCGGGTGCGGCCCTGTCAGGACCATTGACGTTCCGAAAACCAAGCCCGCAGCGTCTATGAGTTCCATTGCCAAGTCGCCTTCGTCTATATCCATTATGTCGGCGAGCACAACTTTTACGCCGCGCTTTGCGAGCGCTTCTTTAAGGTGCTCAACCATAAGGCGCGAGTTGTCGTACATGGAGACATAGGCTATTACAACTTTGCGGGAAACATCCGGCGAAGTCCAATCTTCATACAGCTTCTCTATAAATTCCGGCTTGTCGTAAACCGGCCCGTGGCTCGGCAAAATCATATTTACCCGCATCGAGCGGACCTTCTCCAAATACTTTGCGCAAAAGGATCTAAAGGGCATCATTATTTCAGAATAATAGCGCTTTGCCGCCTCCGCGAGATCCGATGTATAATCGGCAAACACCTCGTTCCTGGTGTAATGGGCTCCGAAAAAATCGCAGGTGAAGAGAAATCCGTCCTCTGCTAAATATGTAAACATGGTATCGGGCCAATGCACCCACGGCGCCATTATAAAGCGGAGCCTTCGCCCGCCGAGATCAAGCTCTTCGCCGTCGGAGACCTCGCGTATGCGCGGGGCGTCAACATGCAGCATATTTTTAAGATTCTCCGCGCATTTTGATGAACACAGCACTTCTGCATTCGGAAAGATTTCCAAAAGCTCCGGTATTAGGCCGCTGTGGTCCGGCTCGGCATGGTTCGATATTATATAGTCGGGAACAATGCCGGACGCGGACAGCATATCGATGTACGGTTTGCGCAATTTCACATACATGGTGTCTATAAGCGCGGTTTTTAATCCGCCCTTTACTATATAGGAATTGTATGTGGTACCTTGCGGAAGCGGAACTAACTGGTCAAAAATCTTCCTGTCCTTATCGTGCAAACCGCAATAATAAACGCCTTTTGATATTTCTACCATGCCCTAATCTTCAACTTCAACAAACTGGTCTTTCCCAACTCCGCACAGGGGGCACACCCAATCCTCGGGAATGTCGGCAAAGGGGGTTCCAGGCTGCACTCCGCTGTCCGGATCGCCGGCTTCGGGATCGTATATATAACCGCAAACTTCGCATTTGTATTTTTTCATGTCAGTATGTCTCCTTTTTCAAAAATTTCGGGCTATTATAAACCCGACGCATATAAAATTCAATCGGAATATTTCTTTATAATTTCAAGCATAGACGGAAAAAATCTCGCCGCTTTTAGCTCTCCGACCCCTTTTATCTTTACGGCATCGCCAATGCTCATGGGGCGCAAAAGCGCAAATTTTTTAAGAACGAGATTCGGGAACAGCAAATATGCCGGAACTTTTCCGCCCATAGCCATTCTCTGCCTGTTTCGCTCGGCCACAAGCTCGTTGAACAAGGCTATGTCTTTTGGAGAAAGGTTGAAGTCTTCGGAGCTGCTTGCAATATCGGCGACACCCCCGGCAGGCGGCAATCCCGACGACCTGGCCGATACTCCCCCCGCCCCATTTACCGCCCGCCTTTTGGAAGATTTGACGCGGCTTGCCGCGCCCATTTTAGAAAGTTCTTCGGGATATTCAAAGGAAGGGGGAGGCGCGCCTAACATGACATCCACCCCCGCCTTAGTTAAGCCGAGAAGCGGATATTCCCCGCCGCTTATTTGCGCCAGCCCCGCCTCCACTATCCTGTCGACAAGCGATTCCACGAATTTTTTCCCGTGCCCCTTCAATATTCCGTGCGTGCTCAGCTGCCCAAGCCCTGCCCTTGAAAGCGATTCGTCCCTGCTGCCGCATAGGCTCTTTACTATCTTGTCCCTGCCGAATCTGGCAGCCCACTCTCTCGGACCGCGCTTAAAAGACATTCTGGCTATGCCGCTGAGGGCCTTGCGGAGTTCTGTCAGTTGCGAACCGGACAGCTCCCTAAAATTGCGCGATGCCAAACGCGCACAGTTGTCGCAACAGCCGCACGGGGAGCAGTCTGTTTGCCCAAAATACCTCAATATCCACTCCTGCCTGCAAGTTTTGGCATAGGCAAGAGCGAGCATGTCGCACAATTTATTTTCGTCGCGCCTGCGCTTCTCCTCAAGCATGCCGGCGGGAAAGGCAATTTCCGAAGAATCGATGTCGGGGTTTAAAATGCGCGTGGCGCGGATTTTCTTGCCGGCTATGTCAAAGCGGTCTATGAAGTTAAACCTCCTAAGCAATGCCAGAGAGCTCGACACCGACATGGGATTGGCTGAAAGCGATCTTCCGCGCCGCGCCCTCCCGAATTTTGCGCCGCGCCCTCCGGCTGAAAAGCGCCCCATATCCGCTACAGCCTCCGCTATGTCATCAATGCCCATCAGACACTCGCAGGAATTGTCCGCATTCTCCCTCAAAACGACATACACGCTTCTTATGTACGCCAAATCCGGATTTGCCCCGTCTATGAAAAACTCCTGAACCCGCTTGTCGGCATACATAAAAAGCATTTCGCAAAATGCGGGAGCCCCGTCCCTGCCGGCGCGACCCGCCTCCTGGTAGTATGCCTCAACGCTCCCGGGCAGCTCGTAATGGCACACGAAGCGCAAATCCGGCCTGTCTATACCCATGCCAAAAGCGTTGGTGGCTACCGCAACATTATAAGAGCCGTCAACAAAAGAATCCTGCGCGGCGTCACGCTCGCGCGCGGTCATGCCGCCGTGGTACAGAGCGTGCCTTATGCCGTCGTCCCAAAGCTTTGCAGAAAGCTCCTCGGCGCTCTTGCGAGTGGCGCAGTATATTATACCACTCCTGTACTCCTCTACCATCTCCTTCGCCCGCGCTATCTTCTCGGCTTTGGAGGAACACTGGCTAATATTGAAACTGAGATTTGGACGCGCGAACCCGGAAACAAAAATTTTGCCGTTGCGCATTCCCAGCTGCTTTGCTATGTCGAGCTTGACGTCCGGCGTAGCTGTGGCGGTAAAGGCCGCGCACACGGGGTGCCCCAAGCTCTCAACGGCCTCGCCCAAACGCAAATAGTCCGGCCGGAAATCGTGTCCCCACTGGCTTATGCAATGCGCTTCGTCGACGGCAAAAAGCGATATTTTCGCCTTTTTTAGGGCGTCGGAAAAAGAGCGCATTCTAAATCTCTCCGGCGCGACATAGGCAAGCCTCACCGCCCCGGACGCTAAGCCTTCGAGCACTTCCCTCTGGGCACTCCACGACTGCGCGCTATTTATCATTGCGGCGGCTATTCCGCGCCCCCTGAGAGAATCAACCTGGTCCTTCATCAGCGCAATCAGGGGAGACACCACTATTGTTACGCCTTCGCAAAGCACGGCCGGAAGCTGGTAGCACAAACTCTTTCCGCAGCCGGTAGGCATTATCGCCAAAGTGTCCCTGCCCGAAAGTATGCTCTCTATTATTTCACGCTGCTGCCCCCGAAAGGCATTGTGTGAAAAATACTTTCTCAAGGCCTCCGACAGCACATCCATATGCGAATAATAGGGCGCCTTTCCCCGCCGAATCAACGCATTTTTTTCGCAGTTATTACAACGCGCAAGGTCTTTCCGGAATCGAGGGCGTATTTTTGCTTTATCTCGGCATACGACCCCTGGGCGTCAAGCTCCGAAGCGGCGTAGGTTGGTTTTATGGGCGCAGGGCGCTGCCCTTCCGGGATTCCGCCCATGTTGGAAAATATTGTCGTTGCAGCCAAGGCGTCTTGAAGAGTGCGCGCCTCCTCGGGCGAAGGCCTGCCTATTTGAATGCAGTATTGTTTTGAAAATATCAATTTTACATTTTGCAATCCGAGGCGCTCAAAGCGCTCAAATATGGGGTGCTTTGTTATCGAATTGTCGTTGTTATTGCCGTCGGAATAAAAGAAGGATAAAACTCTCGAATAAGCGTAATCCAAATCAACGCGAATGGATTTTTCGTTTTCCTTTACAAGCTTCATTCTGCAATATGAACCGAGCAGGACCTCCTCGACGTCTCCCGTATTTTTCGGCCTGTTTCTTAAGAGCCTCTCGTAGTTTTCGTCTATTTCCTCTTTAGGCTCGTACCTGTCCAAATAGGACTTATAGGCGGATTGGAAGGCCCCCATATTCCTTGCTCCCTTCTCAACGGCGTCCCTCAACATCTTTATGCGCTCGTCAAGAATAGCAAGCTTGTCCCTCGACCTCTCTATGCGCCTGTCGGCCTTTGAGTATTCCGTTTCAAGCTCCTCTAATTTCTCTTTCGCAATTTCGAGAGGAGTCTTTTTAGGGGCGGACGCCTGTTCTGTCTGGGCAATTTTTTCCTTTTCCTCGGCATCGCGCTGAATGATGTCCGGATGTATCCAACCGGCGGCGCGGTAGCGCTTTGCTAAGATTTTAGTGTCAAATCCCTTTTCCTGAAACTTTTCCTCAGATAAATTGAACGAAAATTTATCTTCCAGCCTCCCTGCCACAAAAGTTTCCACGGTAATATTGTATGTTGCAGCCGCAGCGGAAAATCCTACCAACGATAAAGCGAATGTCAAAAGTGCGCGCATATATAGAAATTATTTAATAATGTATGTGAGATTGCTAAAAT
>CALXOC010000063.1 GCA_944389915.1 uncultured Opitutales bacterium
CCGAACGGGGCCAGCTGTGCGGCCAAATTCTCCACCAGATTTAGCAGCGCCGATTTAGTCGCCGCATAAATGCACATATCCTTGTGCGGTCTAACCTGCTGAACGGAGCCGATGTTGAGAATTCTGCCCCATTTCCTCTCGCGCATCTTAGGAACAACAGCCTGGCACAGCAAAAGGGCCGAACGCAAGTTTACGTCTACCTGGTCCTCGAGTTCATCCGCACTGACCTCGTCCCACGGCCTGCGGTATTGCAATGATGCGTTGGCTACAAGTATGTCGGCGTCGCAGGAGTTTTCCGAAGCGTATTTCAACCACGCTTCGCCCACGTCGCGCCTGCCTATATCGAATTGCCAAAGCAAAACTCTTGAGCCCAATGCGCGCGCGCCCGCGGCGGTCTCCTCCGCCAGAGCGGTATTGCTTCTAAAATTTACGACCACATCGGCTCCGTATTCGGCCAAAGCCAAAGTTATCGCCCTGCCTATGCCTTGGGCTCCGCCGGTAACAAGCGCCGTTTTTCCTTTTAAGTTAAATAAGTCTTTAAGCATGGTTTAGCATTAGTTTGTTTGAGAATCGCTGCAAAAATTTTTAGAGAAGAAAAACTTTATTAATATGAGCACAAAAACGGCCCCTGCGAAAAAATACGCCGAAAGCGACATTATTCCGACCTGCATTCCAAAATTTCCCTTTATTACTGCAAGCACAACCGAAGCCAAACTTCCCGCCACAAAAGCAATGGATAGGTACAAACCCGAAGCCGTTGCCCTAAACCTCGGCTCCACTATATCGAAAAGCGCCGCAAAAAGGTTGGAATCGTATATTCCCCTAAAGAATCCGAAAGCCGCCATCGACGCATAGCAGACGTATTCGGAATCGGTCCAACCCATTAGAAAGATAAACGGAGCTCCGAGAAGCAATCCCCAAAATTCCGTTTCCATGCGGGCGCTCTTTCTTTTCAGCGCGAAGAAATCCGATATTTTTGCCCCCAATATAACTCCCGCAAAGGCAGAGGCAAAATGGTATAGAGTGGAATTCAGCCCCGCAGCCGCGAGAGACATGCCGAATTTTTCGTGCAAATAAGTGGGCATCCAAGTTACAAAACCCACATTCACAAAGCACATGCACGCAAACGCCAGACTCAAAAGATAAAAACTTTCCTTTTTGCATACGGCGGAAAGCATTTCAAGAAAGCCCGGATTTTTCGAAGCGCCATCGGAAGATTCGGGCATGGGCGTGTTTTCAACCTTAAACAGCACGACAAGCGCGCATATAACACCGAAAAAGCCGAAAGTGTAAAATGACATGCGCCAGCCGTAATGCTGCCCTATATATCCGGAAATAAAGCCGCTTGCCACAATTCCTATATACAGGGCCGTCTGGTGTATGGAAAGCGCCATTGCGCGAGTCTTGTGGTGAAACTGCCCCAACAGCGACGTAGCGGCGGGGAAATAGAATGCCTCTCCCGCGCCAGTCGTCAAACTCCTAAAGAACACCAACAAAAATACCCCGCCCGCCATGCCGGTAAAGAGCGTGCCCAAACTGAATATTGCTATACTTGCAAACAATATCGCCTTGCGCGACATCAAATCGCCCAAAAAGCCCGAAACGGGAACAAGTATTCCATACACTATTGTAAAAATCATTACAACCAAGCCCGCCTGAATATCGCTGATATGCAAATCTTCCTTCAGCAAGGGAATGACAACATTGTATATTTGGCGATCCCCTTGGTTCAAAAAATATGCGAACCAAAGGATTATCACCAGCTGCCACTTGTATGGAATAAGACTTTTCCCCATAAAAAATTTTTATTTTACATAAAAATCGTAAATATTCTTCCATGTGAATGTTTCGCCCGGAGCCGCGGAAACCTCTATGAAGGGCTCTATGCACGCGGCTGAATTGCAGCACCAGAAAGTGGCTTTCAACATTGGCCTGTCGGCGCGCATGCGCACCCCGGCGCCCGTTTTTAGATTGTCCAAATGGAAATCGTAGTCGGCCATTGCGTCTGCGCCTTTCAATGAGCGCATAGCCCCGCCCTCTTTTTCAATCACCGCGGGGAAGGTAAATTTATTGCCCTTTATAACCACGCAATCTCCTATTCCCGCAACTATTTCGCCCTTTGGCGGAAATGGGAGCGTAAGCTCCAAATCGGGACCTACGGGAGCGCCGTCTATAACAAAGAAGTTGTGGTTATAAACGGTTGTGGATATGGCCTTTTGGCCGGTATTTTTGAGCGAATGCTCTATGACCAGACGCGCTTCTCCGGGGACAAGCCTAAGAATCTTCGTATATAGATATGAAGTTCCTTTGGCGTCGCCCAATTCGTGGGTGTATTCGACCCTGTCCGGATACACCATAACCGAACGCTTCCCAGAATCTATAATTTCATAAGTCCTGCGAAAATTGTATTCCGAGGAATCGGGGCGTTTTAAAATTCCTACCCCTATCTTCATAAATCCGCCACCCACTGGAGCTTCATCATAGCCTATGGCGGCGAACTCCTCTACGGGGCCGGTTACGGAATGATGTTCGTCGGGAGAATATTTCTTGAACCACTCGCCGAAATAGCTATGCCCTTTATAATCGAGCGTTAAAACGACGCCCAACCTGTCAAAGCGAGTCCCCTGACAAGAGTCGTCGGAAGCCTTTGCCGCCGTGCATACAGATGCCTCGACAATGCCGTTTGATATTTTTGCATTCGGGAATGCAAAGATTGAAGTTGCTGATGCTATCATAATCATCGGTAATATAAGATGTGTTTTCATAAAGACATCTTTCTATGATTAATTCCGGGCAACGGCAAGATAATTAAGACCACCTGCGGTCGTTCGACCACTCCTTGTCCCACTCCGACGTATCCCCCCACGCTTCGGGGAAATCGGCGTGGAGCTTCTGGCTTATGAGCTCCTCATTAAGGGACTCGATGCCGAGCCCCGGGGAATCCGGAACGCTTATGTAGCCGTTTTGAATCAGCGGCTTCGGAAGGCCATTTACAAGGCTGTCCCACCACGGGACATCAACCGAGTGAATTTCCAAGGCCATAAAGTTTCTTGTGGCGGCGGCAACATGGACAGCCGCCATGCAAGCGACAGGGCTCTCGGCCATATGTATGGCCATGGCCACATGGTGGGCCTCGGCGATATCGCCGATTTTCTTTGTTTCGGCAATTCCGCCCGCGCTGAGAATGTCGGGATGAATTACCGACAGCGCCCCGGATTTTAGAAGCGGCATGAAATTCTCTTTCAGATAAATGTCCTCCCCCGTGGCTATGGGGCTTGTCGTAGAATTTGCCAAACGCACATATTGGTCGGTATACTGCCACGGGACGGGATCTTCAATCCAGGCGAGATTGTATTTCTCCAGGCGCCTTGCCAGCTTTATGCAATCCTCAAGCGGTATGTGCCCTATATGGTCTATAGCCAGGGGAACTTCATAACCTATTTCCCCCCTGACTTCAGCCATGTAATTTTCAAGATAATCCAAGCCCTTTTCGGTTATGTGTATTCCGGTAAAGGGATGCTCGGTATTGAAGAGGTCGTAAGCCTCTCCGCGCATCGCGCGCGGGTCTATTGAGCCGTGCGGAGTAGAAAATACGGTCTGCTTGTATTCCCGCATTTTCTCAAGAAAGCCCAAGGGGGCGGAAAGAGCGCCCTCCACGTCAGAAAGCAACTCTATGCCCAAATCCATCTTGAGAAAAGTATAACCGCTATCCATTCTGGCTTTGAGCGCTTTCCCCATATCCCTGCCGCCGCCGTCGTTGTCGGTATCGCAATATACGCGTATCTTATCCCTAAATTTTCCGCCCAGCATCTGCCACACGGGAACGCCCCACGCCTTCCCGGCCAAATCCCACAAGGCAACTTCTATTCCGCAAACGCCGCCGGCCTGGCGCGATTCTCCGCCAAACTGCTTTATGCGGCGAAATATCTTGTCGACGTTGCAGGGATTTTCGCCCAAAATTCTGCTCTTGAGCATTGCCGCATACGTGCGGCTCGAGGCGTCCCGAACCTCTCCGTAACCCACCAATCCCTGATTCGTGTATAGTTTTAAAAGAGTGCAGCGCTTTGGCGCGCCGTCAATATCGGCAAAGCGCATGTCTGTTATTTTCAAACTTGAAGGATCTATATTCGCCGTTTTCATTGAGGCTTATCTTGTTCAAAGACAAAGGCAGGTCAATACTTGTGAAAGACTTTAAAAGTTGACAGTAAACTTATCCGCAATCCTTTCCCCGCAAGCAACAATTTCTGCAATATTTATTTGAAAGAAATATAGTCCGATTACTACTATCGTGAAAAATACCATGGATAAGAAAGAATTTCGACGCCAGCGCTGGAAGCCGTCCGGGGCCTGGAACATGCTAATATTATTTTTATCGGCCTACGTTTTGTTGGCTTTTTTAATAGGCTTAATATATCCGAGCGAGTCTGAATTTAACAAATTTCTCAGGTACGGCGACACCGCCGCGTGCATTTTCTTTATTGCCGACGTCTTCCTGCGTTGGATGGCCGCTCCCAACCGCCTGGCATACTGGAAATACGCATGGATAGACTTAATTTCAAGCATACCGAATTTCGCCCCAGCAAGGTGGGGCCGCCTTTTCCAAGTTCTCAGAATAATCCGAAGCATCAGGGCAATTCGGGCCACGATGCGGCTTTCAGACTATTTTTTCGGGGACAAAATCAAATCCGGCTACGCGATATTAGCGCTAACCTTTATCAGCAGCGTTACAATTTGCGGCATGCTCGTTCTTCAATTTGAGTCCGGAATCCCAAATGCCAACATAAAGAGCGCCTCCGACGCCCTCTGGTGGGCTATGAACACAGTGAGCACCGTCGGCGGCGGCAATGTCTATCCGGTGAGCGAGGGCGGGCGCGCAGTGGCCATGCTTCTAATGATAATAGGCATAGGCATTTTCTCGACCTTGGCCGGCATCGGAGGCTCGTGGATTCTGAGAATGCAGCAAATCGACGCGCGTTCGCTCGGCCCATCAGGCAAAAGCGCGCGCCGCATTCGGAGCTCTCCCGGCAAAAATATCCGAAAAAGTTGAAAACTCTACGCAAAATCCCTATAAAACACCTTGTCTAAAAACAAGCCGCATGCCGGAGCGGACTCAAATAGGTTTCCCCTCACTCCGCTATCAAGCGCCTCCTGCAAATCGGATTTGCGTATCTTCCCTCTGCCTACCCCCACAAGGGCACCCGACAGCATGCGCACCATGCGGTACAAATAGCCGCTGCCTTCGGTTGTAAGCCTTAGCTCCCTTCCCTTCCTGGACAGTTCCAATTTGTATATGCGCTTCACGGGATCGACTTTTTTTGCATCGGGACCGCGGCTGGCGCTAAAGGCGGTAAAATCGTGCTCTCCGATAAAAATTTTAGCGGCGTCGTTCATAGCGTCGATATCGAGGGGAATGCCGGACGCCAAAGACCACCTGAAGCGGGCAATCTGGGGCATCGCCCTGCCCTCGTATATCCTGTATACGTATCTCTTTCCCTTTGCGCTATAGCGGGCGTGAAAGTTTTTTGAGAC
>CALXOC010000064.1 GCA_944389915.1 uncultured Opitutales bacterium
ATGCCTATCTTACGAGGACGGCCGCGACGTATTCGCATCGCGGGCGGACTTCGGCACCGTGATAATAGACTGGGACATGCCCCACTCGGCAACCGATCCCGACGCCAGAGAGCTTCTCAAATTTATAAGGAGCAAGAACACCAATATTCCCATATTCTTGTTTACCGACAAAGCAAAGGCGGAAAATCTCGACTCCGACATTATAAACATGCTTAGCGGGACCCTTTGGAAAACTTCCGACACCGTGGAGTTTCTGGCAGGAATAGTTGAAAAGCGCCTTTCCGACTACATAGCCACTTTGCACTCTCCCTTTTTCGGAGCGCTTGTGAAATACGCCGAAGAATATAAATACGCCTGGCATACCCCCGGCCACATGGGCGGCACGGGATTTCTTAGAACGCCGTCCGGAACGGCCTTTTTCAAGTATTTTGGGGAGAATATGTTCAGGAACGATCTTTCTGTTTCCGTTCCCGAGCTTGGCTCGCTTTTGGACCACAGCGGCGTAACGGGAGACGCTGAACGCAATTCCGCCAGAGTGTTTGGAGCCGACCAGACTTACTATGTTCTAAACGGTACTTCCAACGTAAATCAAATAATATGGCGAAGCCAGGTGTCCAAAGACGACATAGCCCTTGTAGACAGGAATTGCCACAAATCTCTAAACTATGCCATGGTTATTACGGAAGCCTACCCCGTTTACATGGTGCCGCGCAGGAATAAAATGGGAATAATAGGGCCGGTGAGGCTTAAAGAATTCGAGCCTGAAACAATAGAATGCAACGTGGGGCGAAACGCTCTCATACCCGAAAGCCTCAAAGGAGAAAAAATCAAAATGGCCGCGTTGACAAATTCCACTTACGACGGCATATGCTACAACATTTTAAGAATAAAGGAAAAGCTGGGAGGAAAAGTTGAGAATTTGCACTTTGACGAAGCCTGGTTCGCCTATGCGAGATTTTTTCCCATATACGCCGGATACTACGGCATGGCCGACGGCGATATAAAAGAAGAGCATCCGCCAATATTTGTATCGCAATCAACCCATAAACTGTTAACCGCCTTTTCACAGAGCTCCATGCTCCATATAAAAAATGGCGGGAAAGTTAAGATAGATCCGGCTGAATTCAACGAATCATATATGATGCACGCTTCGACTTCTCCGCAATACAACATGGTGGCATCGCTCGACGTGGCCACAAAAATGATGGACGAATCCGGGGAGCATGTCTGGGGCGAGACAATAACGCTTGCCGTGGAATTCAGGAAAAGCATGGTAAAAATCAGAAAAGATCTCGAAAAAAAGGGAGACTGGTTTTTCGGCATGTGGCAGCCGGAATTTGCGAACATCGGCGGCAAGAAACTGCCATTCGAGGACGTTGACACCGAAACGCTCGTAAATTCCCAAAAGCCTTGGGTTCTCGATTCAAGGAACAACTGGCACGGATTTGACGGCATCGAGGACAGTTACGCAATGCTCGACCCTATAAAGCTCACTATCACAACGCCGGGTTTCGACGTGCACGGAAGCCTGCCGAATTCCGGAATACCGGCCGCGGTAGTAACGAACTTCCTAATGGAGGAAGGCATTGTATGCGAAAAGACAGATTTTTATTCTTTTCTAATGCTTCATTCCCTCGGCACAAACAGGGCGAAGCAGGAGAGCCTTCTCATGGCTCTTATGAAATTTAAAAAGCTGTACGACACCAACGCCCCAATGGAGGACGTATTTCCCGAAATGACAAAAAAGTCGCGGGGAGCATACTCCGGAAAGGGGCTCAGGGACCACTGCCGCGAGTTGCACGAATTTATCAAAAAGAGCAAAATTCTCGAAAAAATGCAAAAGGCCTTTGAAACGCTTCCAAAGCAGGCCATGAAGCCGTCGGACGCATACAGGCAGCTGGTAAAGAAGAACGCGGAATTCGTTCCGCTATCTCATATGCGCGGGCGCATACCGGCGGTGATGGTAGTTCCGTATCCTCCGGGCATTCCGATAATAATGGGCGGAGAAATTATAGATTCCAAGAACTCTCCGGTTTTCGACTATCTCTCAATGAGGGAGACTTTCGAGAATCTTTTCCCCGGATACGAAGGCGACATACACGGAGTGGAGAGGTTTGAAAAAGACAATCGCATTCAATTCAAAATACTCTGCATAAAGCGCCAACCTTCGGGGGGCTGAAATGCACATCGCCAATGCGCGGAAGTTTAGCCGGCAGAGCGCGCCATGGCCGGGGCCTTCCAAAAAGCTTTGACACAAGCTGCATTTGCAAACATATTTTTTACATTCATAAACGAAAGGCAAACATGAAAAGACGTCTATCCATACTTACAGCGTTTCTATCGCTCATCGCCCTCTCGGGATGCGCGTTCTACGTCAGCGAAGACAGTTACGCCAGGGCCGCAAGAAACGAATACGTTATGAAGTTCTCGGCATTTGACGCGTCGAAATCCATCCTGCGCAGCAAAGTTCTCCGCGCCTTGGAAGACCGCGGTTGGATTGTGGAAAGCGACGGCGATCCCATAAAGGCTAAACTTTACGAAATTAGGCAAACAGCTGTGGCTTCGTTCTCAGTCTCCGACAACTCTATATCGGTAGACACAAAGGGCTCCATGGTCGACGGAAACAAGCCCTATGTTCCCGTTCGCTATGTCAACAATGTAATAGCCTCCGTGCGCAAATATCTGGACAAGGGAAAGTAAAGCTTTGCGGCATTGAGGCAACCGCCATTTTAACTTCGCGAAATTGCATTCGGGCGCGCGTCTGGGCGCGCCATTTTTTATGTGCAATCAACAACGGAAGCCCCGCTTACATTTACAATCTTTACCGATACCGATGTTTCGGGAAGGCCGTAAATTTTCAGCACCGCAGATTTATACGCCGACATCTGCCCCAAATTGTCGGATAAGAGCTTTTCATCGCTTAGCCCGGCAAGATTCGTTTTAAAATCCACAACGCAAGCGGAAGCTATCCGCCCGTCGGGGCGCAAATCTATCAGAAGCCTGTCGAAGATTCCGCTTTGTTGAACATTCCCGTCTATTACCGAAAATGGATATTCCACAAGAGCCACCCTCCCCGGAGCAATTTCAAATAGGCCGCGAATATCTCCATTTTTCAGGCAATTCTTCACCAGGGCTGAAATAGCGGAGGCGTCGGATTCGCAAAGCCCGCAGGAGCGAGCAAACATGTCTATATCGGCGTCGGAGCTGTCGAATTTTACGCGCTCAAAAACTCTGTGGACAAGGGATCCGAATTCAAGAGACAAATCCGATGCGCACTTGCGCGGCAGCGAAGACGGGTTCTCATCTATTTCCGGCAAAGGGTCGATTCTCCTGGGCTCTTTTATTTTAGCCAATCCCGCAAATTTGCGCGGCGGCGTTTCCGACGATGCTATTTCCCTAAACCAATGCTCGTTCCCAAATGCCAAATAGGAGTCCGAGCCCGCAAAGCTGCGCGGATTTAAGTGCGAAGACAGGGATTTCAGCAAATGCGCCTCGAAATCGTATTTTTTTGAGCCTTTTTCAGAAGAATTCGGCGACAAGACAAAATACAGCGCTTTTTTCGCGCGCGTCAGCCCAACATAGAACATGCATATCTTTTCATATGCGGCGTCGGCCTCCATCGAAGCATGCGCCTTTGAAAGTGCGGGAGAAAATGCCGCAAGGCTGCGGGACGGCATATTGACTATAATTTCTTCGCCCCTGCTATCGCGCACCTTTGCCATTCGCAAAGCTTCGGAAGCCGACCTCGCGTTTGCATTTTGCGGAAGTATCACAATATCGTAGTCCAGCCCCTTTGATTTGTGGAATGTTACAACTTGAATGTCGCTTCTCTTGGAGCTTTCCCGTAGTTTATAGCCCTTTATAAACTCCGCAAACGAGTCCACATCGGAGTATTCGGACGCGTCGAACTGTTCCGCCGCCGATAAAAGAGAAAGCGCGCGCGCGCGGGTAAAAGCGTCTTTGCAAAAGCCCAGCTCTTCAAGCTTCGACACAAGCCCTCCTATAAATTTTGCGAAGCCCCCAGAGGCTATTTCCGAAAGCGCGCGCAAACGCCAATTCTCCGATTTCACAAAATCCGCAAGCGGAGTCATTCGCACATAAGCCTCTGCCGCGCTGTCCAAGGGATGCGCCGCGGCCCTTATATATTCAAGCACCGCGGGAACAAGCATGTTGTCGGAAGCTATTTCGGAGTCGACTTCCCCCCCCACACTCATATCGAGTTTGCGGGAGCTTATTATAGAGCGCAAATCTTCCACTATTTCTGATAGGGTGTCGTTTCTCTGGACGATAACCGCGCAACTCAGCCCCCTCTCTGAAGGGCGTATCTCGTCTATTATTTTAAAAACCGCCTCTGCCATGCTTTCGCCCTCATGACGCCTCACCAGCATGGAGCAGCCCAAACTTCCCTTTGATTCGTGCGCGGTGTGGTCTTTCCACGCCGCGGCCCAGCGCGCAGCGGCCTCCGCACCGAATCCCGACAATTCCCGGGACGAAAACACCGCGTTTACGGTGTCGATTACCGGTTTCGTCGAACGCCATGACACATTGAGTTCGGCGGCATTGCGCATGCGCCCCGACCATGCCCTGAAAACTTCGTCGAAGAGTTTCGGATCGCCTCCCCGCCACGAATATATGGACTGCTTCGTGTCGCCCACATAGTAGAATGTGCGCGACGCGTCTGCACTTTGCAAATTTTCGCTTATTAAATTGGATATAACGCGCCACTGCGCGCGCGATGTATCTTGAAATTCGTCCAAAAGCCAGTGCTTGTATTTTGCGTCGAGCCTATACTCAACCAATCCCCTCTCAAATTCCAACGACGAAGCCGACAATAGCACGGGCAAATCGGAAAAACTCAAAGCCCCCCTTGAGCGCGCGAGAACGGAATAGAGCCTATCGTAGGCGCTCAATATGGAGCCGACCGCCGAAGCCGTTTCAACTGAGGCCCGTATCGACGACCCCGCAAGCAGCGACAGCATTTCGTAAACCAAGTTGAGTTGCCTTGTAGAAGCCTTAAGAGTTTTGCACTCCGGATATTCCACGCCTTCGCGGAGTGGGAAAAGCCCTTTGGAGAGCATGTCCATCACAACAGCCATGGGCTTTGTAAAAACGTTGGCCAGGCTGCAATAATACGAATTGCCAAAAAAGGTCCTAAGCGTTGCGAGGGGGTGCCTTGAACGCGCTTTAAGAGCCTCGTCCGGAAGCAGGGATACAAACTCTTCATAAAGCCCCGAATACATATCGGCGTTCCAGGCCTTTAATGGAACTATGGAGCCCAAAAATTCCGCCGAGCCCGACCATTTTGATATGTCGGAATTCTCGCAATAAAAAGCGTACGCAGATTTGACATAATCGAAGAGCGTCCTGAACACGGCGCTTCTCGAATCGCCGTGGTTGGCGCGCGAAACAGCCTCGAAGAAATTGCTGAAAGCCCGCGTGTCCGAGGACATGCCCCGCAACATGCGCCTTAGGATATCGGCGCGCAATTTTTCCTCCGCGAACGAGTCGAGCACCCGTATAGGTCCGGATATTCCCAGCTCCGAAGCAAATGCCGAGAGCAAGCGCATCTCGAACGCGTCTATCGTTGAAAGGCTCAAACGCGGCAGCCCAGAAACAATTTTTCTTAAGAGCGCCAAGAAATCCCCCATTCCTAAATTTTTTGGCGCCCCTATTTCCGCCAATTGAGCAGACAATAACTTTGCTCCGCCTTCGCTTGAAGAAGCCTCCGCAAGTTTGAGCAGGATTTTTTCCAAAAACTCTCCGGCCGCCGCCCGTGTAAATGTAAGCGCGCAAATAGATGCCGGATCGCAAGTCAAAGACAAGGCTATATACCTGTTTGTGAGGGCATAAGTCTTTCCGGAGCCCGCCGAGGCCACGGCGCGCTCGTTAGAAAATATCGAGGGCGTATTCTCAGGCATCCGCAAACTCCACATAATCTTTTAAATTGCCTCCGGCAAATGAAAACATGGTCGAATAGGGATCCCACCTCGGAGATTTGGCGGAAGGCTCAAATTTGCGCGCGCGTATTTCGGAGCACAACTCCCCCGCACGCTTCATGGCAGAGTCAATTTCCGCGTCGCTTATATCCCAAAAGCTAAACCGCGTATCATCCTCAGACGGGCAAAGCACAAAGTGCGCGCATATTATGCGCCGCCCCGGGTAAAGCTCCGACAAGGCCGCCTTATAGAGCGGAAGCTGCAAGTCCACCCACTCTTCGGCAGAGCCCCTGCGCCTGCGCAAATGCGCCGCGCGCGCGGGTTCAAAAGACGTTTTTGTCTTGTAATCTATAACGAGCAAATCTCCGTTGGGATTTTCGTCTATTCTATCCACGCGCATCGATATTTTGAAACCTCCTATCTCGAGGGAGTCCAGGCTCCGTTCCGTGGACACCGTTTTCCAGCCTTCCTCCTTTAACTTTGCAAGCTTGCGCGCGGCATATCCGAAGATTTTTTTCAGGGAATAGAACTGCAATGAAAGGGCCGCCGGGAAATCAGGGCCGTACATGCGCATGATTTCGGAATCCATAATGCCCACAAGAGACTTTTCTACGGCATTTGAATCGGCAGAGTCCTTCAATGAAGTGCGGCCGAAGGCTTCGAGCGTTGAATGCACTATATTGCCTATTTTGTCAGGAGACAGCTCAACGGCATTCTCGTCAAAGATCCTTAGGCGCATTACGCGCGAAAGATAAAATCTGAACGGGCACTCCATGTACGCTTTTAAGGCCGACACCGAAATAACGTCCCCAAGTTCTATCACCGGTAATTTCAAAGTCCACGAAGGCCCAAAGGGCAGATTTTTTCTGGAATCTACGCCCCATGAAAAAAGAGCCTTCACTCTTGGCGCCAAGGCCTGGTCGGGACATTGGAAAAGCAAACAAGAAGCCGCTGCGGGCGATGCGTCACCGCGCCTGGCGGGGACTATTATGGACAATCGCCCCGAAGAATTGCGGCTATGCGCCAAAACTGCAAGCATGTGGGCGTCCCGCGCGCGCCTTGATTTTGAATCGCGCATGCCCAGCAATGCCCTTTGTGAATCGGGTATGATAGGCGAAGGGGGATTTTGCGGAACTATGCCCTCGTTAAAATCGCACAACACAAGATGTTCCTGCGGAGTCCAAAAGGCCTCCATCCAATCCAGCAGCGGCATAGACTCCAAACTTTTATCTGGGGGAATGCTTTGGCCCTGCGCAATCTGCAAAATCACACAAACAGCGTCTAAAACCCCAATATCAAGGTCTCTAACGGCAAAAATTTCGGAGATTTGCTCCCTGAAAAATTTCAACTCCACAAAGGCAGATGAATCCGGCTTAATTTCCGGCTGCTCCGGAAAGAGCATTGAAATAAAATTTTCAAAATATCTACCGGCCTCAACATGCGAACAATCAATAAGCGAGTTTAAATAGGAAAATATATCGAAAGCCAGTCCGTCGGCATTATTCAAAGCTGAGGCAAAAGTGTCCGGAAGGCGGGAGTCGAAGAAAGAGTCGCACTCCAAAAGTATGTCGTCGGCAGATGCGCCCGTGAGCCGCTCGAGCATTGCTAATACGAGCGGATTTCTCATGATATTGGCTGCGCTTTCAAAAGACGCGTCCTCCCAAAATTTCCGCAAGAGGGACAGCAGCCGCATTAGGGGCGCATCTGCAAGGCTCGTTCCGGAAGGAAGATACGCGTCCACTTTCGAAGATTTAAAGGAAGCCATAATGGCCGAAGAGGAATCCGGCTCATTGCAGCAAACGGCCACTATGCCCGAGGGATTGAAGCCATAGGATAAAATCAAATCGCTAAGCGCCTCGGCCTGCATGCATATGTCTGCAACGGGCAATATGTCGGCGGAATCCAATTCTATGTTCTTGCCGATCCACGCATCGGTTGGGCGCCCCCATGAATCGAAACAATCCCGCCACGACTCGAGAGCCACAACCCCTATTTTAACATCGACGCCTTCAAGTGAATCCAATATGCGCACAAGCAGCGGCGACGGATCGGACAATCCGGCGAGAAATATCCTGGCATTTTCTCCGTAAACTCTTTGAAACGCGCTCTTGCAGTCTACAAAATCAAAGGCCTTCTCTTTCGGGATATAATCGCCTAAAAAGCGCATGTATGAAGATTCCATTTCCGCCAGGCGCCTCCACTTCTCGGAATCAAATCCACCCGCAAAAAACTTTGCGGCAGACGCTATATCGAGCCCCGACTCCGAAAGATCGGACATTAGCGAATTCAATTCAGAAACAAATCCGAAAATATCGCCGTCAGACTTCGGCAGCGCCGGGGAATAATCTCCCGAATCTTGCTCGCAATTGGCCAAGACGCTTTTCCACGCGCAAAAGCTGCGATAGGGGCCTGCAAATTTCAGGCCGGAGGCGAGAGAGGCCATAAACATTCCCGGAGTAATGAAAACCGCGCCAGCCATGCCAGAATAACCATGCCTTTGAGCCTTTCTCAAAAGCATGGACTTTACGGTCCGCGCGGCTGAGCGAGTCGGAAGAAGCACCAGGGAAATATCGCCCGTTTTTTGCGGAAACAAGCCGCCGTACAGCCAGTCCGCAACGGCGGACGGCACGCAGGAAGCCGGCTCTATGAATTCCAATGGCAATCTCATATAAAAACGCGGGAATTTTAGCCTTTCGCCACGTTCCCGCAAGAGAATATGCACAATAGGGGAAAAATGTGTTTGACTAAAAGTTTTAAAAAATAAGAATGCGCACTTTCAAAAAATGCCGAAATAGCTCAGTTGGTAGAGCAACGCTTTCGTAAAGCGTGGGTCGTCGGTTCAAGTCCGACTTTCGGCTCTGACTTTAAGACCTTGCAAGCAAGCCACTTGCGAGGTTTTTTTACGCCCAAAATGCGCTATTTAGAAATATTATAAAATATCAGGAATTTGCCTGTTTTGCCCTGTTTTTCCGCAAAAAACTGCTAACTTTTTGCTAACCTTTTTTTGCCAAAACTGCCAATAAAGCCTTTAATAAAAAGAGCTGTGTCAGCATACAATAAACTCCCCAAAACATCTTCCCAAGCATTGCAAAGTATTAAAGTTAGCATAAAGTTAGCAACTTTGAAACGCAACTAAATGCCATTTAATATATTACAAAACTTTTACCCCTCAAAAATAGCCTTTAAGGGATAAAAACTATCATACTTGACAATTATCAGCGCAAAAAAAGCCAAAGTTCCTTACGCCTTTGGCTCTCAATCGCATCAAATTGCAATCGGTTTACCTTATCCCTAAGAGCTTTTCAACCTCTGTCGGTTTCCTGTCTCCAGTGTATTCAATGCCGAGTCTTTTGCGGTCGGTCGGGGTAAGCCCTAACTTGCTTGCCGAGCTCATAATGTCCTTTTTGGCAAGCTGTCGGTTATTGTATAGATTGTAGTATTCGGTCGGGCTTAATGAATCCGACTGCAATTTCTCATTGAACTTCGCGTAATCTACACAAGCTTGCGAGAATACGCTTAATACCGCAAAATCGAGCTTTACCTTGATATTTCCGTTAAGGTTCAGCTCCTTCAACACTGCATTGAAAATTTCTTGGGCGTCTGCGCTTATGCCCAACATAAACTTTTTACCGATATTTTCTGCCATAATAGCCTTTCTTTTCTGAATTTTCCCCTCCCCTTGCGAAAATCTCCAAAATATTCTCATCGACTCCCCCAAGCGAGGTATTTTCTCTATCACAATTTAATTTTTTGCTATCCCCATAAACAGACTTCCGTCTATTTGTCTCTTTGTCTATTTGTCTCTTTTGTCTATTTTGCCCAGTCTCAAACCATTCAGGAAATAGACAAATAGACAAAATAGCATAATAGATATATTCCCTAATTAAATTCCCCTTTATACATTATTATATATCCTTTGCCTTTTTCTACCTTTTCAACGCTAAACAAATTAGGAAAGTGCGAACTGATTAACTTCAGCTCATCCAGTTCAATTCTTTTATTCCTTTTAAGCTCCGATACCGTAAGCGCATCGACTCCCCTTTCTTTAAAGAAGTCTTCAGTAGTAGCCTTGATTTTTTCCACTCGTTCAGCATACCCTGAACTATAAAGCTCAAGAATCTTTGCATTTGAATATCGGATAATGTCGCAAGCATTTTTTGCCGTCTGCTCATTGACTCTTTTTACTCCGTCGCATATCGCAAAGTTTAAAGCTACTCTACAAGCCTTTTCCCTGCTCTTACCGAGTAAGGCTTCAAATCCCCCCAAGTCTCCTTTTAAAGCCCTTACTATTTCATTATGGAAAAGCCTGAATACCTCCTTCGCTTCATCGTCGGCGCATATTTCGATAAAAGACTTGTTCCTTCGAGTATTAAGCAACCTACCAATAGTACAATTCCACTTTTCCAGTATTTGCGGATTCTCCTTCGGTACGTTCCCTTTATCCTCCTGCATCTGCACATCAACCCCAAACATTATTAAGCGTCCGACAAAACCACTATCCTTTAAGCTTTCTTTTGAGACAATAGTTTGCCGTATTTTATAAGGTTGCGTCAGCCATAACGAACTTAAACAAGGCTTTTGAATATAAAAGTCTCCGCTATGAACCCTTCCGCCCGAATACGACTCTATACTCCAAGCTCTATTATAAAAATCGGCGTCTGTTATATTGTTCTTATTATACTTGCCTGTTATAATATCCAATATTTCCCCCGCTTCTGCGTCTAATGAAAATAAAGGTGAGTCCACCTCACCCATTCTTTTGGCAAGGGCTTCTGAAGTAGAATTACTGAAAATAAACATCGGGCTTATTGCATCAGGATTAGTCTTCCGTTCTTCCCTATACTGCTTTATCCACCTTCCCTGTTCATCTTCCAGAAACGCCGATAAAGGTTTTAAAGCAATACTTTTACCCTGCGAACTCCCTCCACTTCCGAGCAAATAAAGGTTTGCTGTTTGCGTTTGTCCGTTAACTGCTCCTACAAGCTTGTAATAGTATCCTGCAATACCTGCTATAATACCAAGCGAACAGAAAGAAAGCATCTCATAGGGTGCGTGTATTGTTTCCTCCAAGTGCTTAGATAGCTCTTTTATTGTATTAGGGAAAGCATCTGTAGGGAAATCAACTTCAGTATATTTGCTTAGCCTATCATCAATTAACATCTTTTGGGGCTTATAATCAACTGCGCCCATATCATTTTCATTTTCTCCTAATTCCATTCCATACCCTTTCTTTTGTCATTCTCAATTTTTAAAATCGTACCATAAAAAATATTGTCGTATGGGCGTATTCGCTCCCATTCGTCAACCGATATATCCAATAGTTCACATAAATCTTTTTTGCCCTTAGGATATTTGAAATATTGAACACTCCGAGCATATGGAAATAAAGCGTCTGCCCAATTCTCAAGCCCTTTCTTCCCTGCTTTATCGTTATCTGCGAAAATCAAAACATACCTATTCTTAAACTTCGCTAAATATTCTTTTCCGATATGTTGACTTGCTCCAAGCATCGCAAGCGGTGCTACTATGTCTTCACAATCGAAACAATACGCAAAGTGCCATAAGCAAAGAAAATCAGTACTTCCTTCAGCTATGCAAAGCAAAGGTTTATCCCCTACGCTCTCAAGCCCTATGGGGTAAGACGCATCACTATTCTTTAACGTCAACGCCTTCGGACTATTAACAGTTTGCCAAGGCTCACCGTTCAACCTCCTTGCCTGTCCTGAATTTCCGCTACTATCAAAAATGAACCAAGCATCTTCATTCAGATAAGAGCCAAAGCCAAAGCATTTATTTTCATAGGCAAGCTTCAGCGCATCTACATTAAACCCCCTTTGATTGCAAAGAATTTGCGCCTTCTCAACGCTCCAATGCATAGGCGGTGTGAAAGGCTTTTCTTTGGGCTTTAAATCCTCTTTGCGAGCTAAAGCATACTTTGTACGCTCCAATGATTTAAAAGGCTTGTAAGGGCTATTTTTCAAGCCCTCAATGTCCGCTAATCCTCTTATAGCATCACCAATACTGCAACCCTTATAAAGCTTGTAAAAAGTTATTACGTCGCCTTTGTCTCCTGTCGCAAAATCGTTAAAAAATTTTCCGTCTTTGCTAATTGAAAAGCTTGGGTGCTTATCTTCTCTAAAAGGGCTTCGATATAAACCATTCTTGCCGTTCAACCTTATTCCCAGCTTTTCGCATAGACTAAAAATATTTAGCCTTTGTTTTAATTCTTCTGTATTAAATTTCATCTTTTCAAAAATTTCTTTTTTGTTTTGAAAAAACCGCTTGCAAACCTCAAAGTTTAGCCGATACTGAAGACAGAAATTTTAAATGTTTCACTTCTCTAAATTCCTTGTTTCAGTCCGCTTTGCTAATCCTTTGCAAGCGGATTTTTTTTGCCTATAAAACTAATATCCTTTCCCCTTAGTTATTACTAAATGCGCTCCCAATAGTCCTGCTTGCGATATATTCGTTTATAGCCTGCTTGCTAATCCGAATCATTCGCGCCGAATGTTTTATATACTTCAACCGTCCTCTCTCCAATAAGAGCCTTACGAACCTTTCAGACGTTCCCAAAAGTTTCGCGGTCTGCTTAATGTCAAGCATATCAGTGTTTGTATTTTCGTATGAATACTTTTTACTCATTACTATTACCTTTCGTTAATTTTCTTCAGTTTTGTACTCGTCAGCAAAGAAAGCCTTGTTCCTAAATCCTTGCTCAAGTTTTCGCTTCATCTTATCGCACAAAATAACATAGAGCAAAAGTCTAAACTTGCTCAAAACTTGATAATTCTTTTAACAAAAAAAAGTGCCAAATTTGGCACTTTATTTTAACCCTGAAATTTGGGATTTTATTATATATTCTTCTTAGGTCTTCCTGTCTTTGTTCTGCCTATATCTATATGCATTGCCCTACATATTTGGCGTATTCTTTCTTCGCTTATTTCATATTTTTTATCTTTTAAATGTTTGTAGATTTCTGCGATTTTAAAAAGGATAGGTTTTTGAAATCCGCTTCCTTGAAAAGTTTCTTTTCCATAATCATCAGGAAATGCCATTTGATAAATTATCCATTCTATACAATTAGAATAATACTCTTCTTTCCAACACTTTCTCAATTTCTTAAAATAGGCTATACTCTTCTTTTGGTCGTTATCAGATAGAGCATTGAATATTTGCTTTAGCGCATATCCTTCATCAAGCCCTATAGAAAATGCCGAGCATTCTCCCTTAGCTAACGAATTTGATATGCGTTCCATATTCTTCAATGCTTCAATTTCTAATTCAATATAATCACTTTTCTTAATCTCTTCTTTTTCAAGTTTTGTCAGTGTATAATAAAATGGGTAAACCCTCTTCTCAATATATTCATCAATACTCTTCCAACCGTTTTTCTTAGCTAATTGAGATACTTCTAAATATGCCCAGTCATAAAGACTTTGTATTTTTTCATACCCTTGAAGTGTTTTAAAATAAGCTGTAAGGGCTTTTTCTTTATCCTTTGGAAATTTCTCTATCTGTTTTTTTATATCTTTTTTTATTATAGGTGAACATACTACAATAAATTCTCTACAAGTAGCAATCAGGTCATCTGATATATCTATTATTATATTATTTTCATAACTATCACTACTTATATTCTCCAAATTTTTACAAGTGCAAATAAGTCTATATTTTACCCCATTTTTCGTTTCAAAGTTATTCATTCTCTAAACTCCTTCTTCTAATATTACGCTGTTCTTATGTTAAAAATATCTCCTGCCGATATTGTACTGCTCCCTTGATTCGGCTTTATCTGAAAGTATTTTTCCGCTTCCTTTGGTCTCACTAATTCAAGATAGTGCTTCTTGAGGATAGCAACACTATGCCCCATTTGCCCTGCCGTCTCTGCCGCATTGCCATATTTAGCCAAGTGGTAAGACGCTCCACTATGCCGCATTCCGTTTTCAATCCATTTTACATTATTAGCTTTCCGCCAAGCTTCAAAACGTCTCCTAAAATTCTTGCCTATCACAAGCCCGCCTTTCAGCTTCAAGCCTATACAAGTTGAAAGCCATAATGCTAAGTTGTCAGATATTTTTACTATGCGCCTTTGTGAAGTCTTTGTAATGTTTGCATCAAGTCTTATTATTCTATCATCTAACACTATTTCTTCCCAAGTTAAGCGGTGTATTTCCGCCGTCCGCAAGCCTGCAAATAAGCCTATTGCCAAAAATGCCCTTATGTCGCTTTCTGCTTGCGATACATTCAACATATATCTTGCCTCATCTACCGTATAAATTTCAGGGGTATCCGTCTTCTTAACATTGAATGAATCAACCTTTGAAATAGGATTCTCCGCTCCGTCGATATACCCATTTTTTAAACAATAACTAAAAAATGAAGATACCGCCAGCCTATACGTCTTCTTGGTATTAGTACTTACCGCTTCCCTGCTTTCCTTGCGAATATGTTTGCCGTCGTCATTTTCCACATATTCAAGTTTCTTCAAACCGTCGAGCCACTTTTCAACTTCCTTTGCGGTAATAGTAGCAACTATCCTTGAAGGTTTAAAATACTGTATGAAACGCTCAAGCCTGTTTTTCTGGTCTTCAAGACGCCTTTGGGAAACTCTGTCCGCTATGCTATCCAAATATTTACCAACTGCATTCTCTAATGTAGTTGAAGTCTTCTTGGCTTCATTCCATTTCTTAAAATGCTTAACCGCTCCAAGCAAAGACGTGTCGTAATCTTTCAATAACTCCACTGCTTCAGCATAAATTTTTATAGCATCTAAAAAATCAACGTTAAAGGGCTTTAAAAGACGTTTTGCTTCCAATAGCCGCCTGTTGTCGTCTAAGCTTAAATTATTCGCTTCTGCGCCCAAATTTTTGAGTTTTAAGTCCATTCTGTCGTAAAACTCATATGCGTCTTGCTTCGTTTTAAAAAACTTCCGCTTGCGTTCACCTGCATCAGTATCGAAAAAATATACCTGCCACTTATACGCTTTGTGCTTCGCATTTTTACAAGAATATTCTGTCGGCTTGGATAAGAGTTTTTTGTCAGATATTGCATTCATTTACTTGAATAAATAGCCGTCTTTTTTCATAGATTGCAATAAAAAACTGCTAACTTTTAGCTAACCGAAACAAAACCCCCTTTATTTATCGATTGCACTGCGCTTTCGTAAAGCGTGGGTCATGGGTTCAAGTCCCATTTTCGGCTCTGTCCCGGAAATATCGGTAAACCGGATTCGCCTCTACAACATATGGGGCGCAAAAAAAGGCGCGGCCTCCCAAGGGCATGCGCCTTTTGTTATGGTTGGAAATTGCCTTAATTTTTTGCGGTGGGGGCTTTGAACAATTTATAATCCATGGATTTTACAATCCCCTTGCCTTTGTAATTGTATTCCTTGTCGGAGTAGTTTGTTACAATTTCGCTGCCGTCGGAATATTTTGTCACAAACACGTCTTTGGCTATTTCTCCATGGAAGTCCATAAATTCATACTGCAAATATTTAAGCGGCTGATATTCGTCGTATGCCTGCTTTACGTCCGGAAAATTCTTGTCGCTGTTAAGATTCCAATAATAGGTAAGACGCCCGCCAAACTCGACGAACTTTAAACGCCGGGTCTCGGGAGTAAAGGATGTTGTCGGGCCCCACCCTCCCTTCGCAGGGCGCGTGCGGCAGTTGTAGTCTATAGTGGAAGCGAATGGATTGCTTAGAATTATTCCGTGGTACGCAATTTGCCACAGCGGTATGCACCTGTCCATCAGCGGGTGCGCAGCGCCTACGTAACTCGGATAAGCGCTGACATACAATGCGTAGTCGAGCGTATTGGCAACCTGGTCGCACGGGCCTTCGGATGTCCACCCCCCAAAAAACGCGTCCCCGAGCATTCCGACCTTGTTCATATATTCGCCCGTATCCTTGCGGGTGGCAAAATGGTCTATGTTGAAACAGCTGTACGGCGTAATGCACGAAGTTACGTCTATGTGTATGGGGCCGTTAAAGCCCAATTTCTGCATTCTGTCGTAGTTGTCGAGTATGTGTTTTCTATAAACCTGTATAAAGCACGGATTGAAGCCCTTTCCTCCCATTCCGGTATAGCCCCTGTATTTGCCCTCGGCATCTATGGCTATGTCGTCCTTGCAGAAGGCGGGTGATATGGTATAGTTTTCAGTGTGAAGTATGTGGGGAATAATCTGATATCCGAGCTCCTTTCCAAGCGCCGTCAGCTCCTTGCATTTGGCGTTTCCTCCAAGCTCCGGTTCCGCCACCGAACATATCGGATTGCGGCCGTTAGACCTCCAATTCCAATTTGTGAGAACAATGTCGGCCTTGTCTATGCCCATTGATTTCATTTTTTTCAGAACTTCTTTCATATTGTCGAAGTCCCTGTACTTCTGTATAGGCGGATCGTCTTCGGGCTTCCAGTGGTCGCCCCTGTTCAAGCCCACTTCGCTGTCGCGCATAAAGGAGGCCATCATAAATTTCATGAATATGGCTTCCGCTGTATACTTTAAGCGCGGATTTCCTATGACGCGCTCTTTGAGAGGCTTGACTTCGCCCCTGTCAAGCTGGTATTTCCTGTAAGCCTTTCCCATCGACGAATAGTTTGCATCTTTGCCTTTAAAGCACACATAATCTATTATAATATCCTCATAAGGCTTTGTCCCTATTTCCTTTATGTGAAAGCGCGGATACACTTCGTAATTCCCGTCTTTGACCTCTACCACCGTGGAAAATTCGTACTTGAGGCCCTTGATTATTCCCACAAAGGCTTCGTCCCCCTTTTTAACCCCGTAAATTGGCATCGGGTTGCGCCTTTCCATCAACAGCCCGCTGTCTTTATTGAAAAGCCCGAGACGGCCGTCTGAGCAAACCCAATAGCCTTCGTCGCCCTTTTTAGCGCTCGCATCGCCGCATTTTACGTCTATGTGTTGTACGTATTTATAATTATACTTCCATGCCATGTTATAAGGTATGTGGAGGCGATAAATGCCATCGCCTTTTTTCTCAAGCTTTTGCACCGACTCGCTTTTGCTGCCGTCGGTGAAAGTCCTCACTATTTTGACTTCCTCCACGGCTGAAAAAGCCCTGAGCGCCACAGCCGCATATAAAACGAATATAATTAGTTTCCTCATATAGTTATTCTCTTTCTATTGCCTTGTTTTTACAATCATTTTTTAGTGAAATTTGCGCTTTAACAAGCCATACACGAGCGCAATAGCCCCAAATATCAGCGATAGCCGAGCGGGTTCGGGAATCACGGTGTTAACCCAATACGACCCGTTCCCGGCTTCCATTACGTATATTCTGTTTCCGGTGTCGGAAGTGAAATAGCGCAATATCTGATCCTCGCTCAAGTCGTAAACTCTCAGTTGCCTGAAAATATCCCCTTCAAGGACTATCGATTCGGCTGCGAGGGCGTCTCCCGTAAACGACGTTAAATCCGGGCTCTCCCCCACTGTAAGGGCTCCAAATTCCCCAAAGCGTATTTTTAAAACATGCCCGCTTTCGTCGAGGGAGAATGAGCCGATATTGTTTTCGGCATTAACCGTCAATGTTGTGGAATTGTCGCTTCCGCCGAGTTCGTAATGCAAACCTATGTTGAACGTGGAATCTGCCTGGGCAGCGGCGTCTTTCCCTATGACAAACGCGTCGGCAGTGTTTAAAACCATCTCTGTCCCTTCGGACAAGTTCAAAGAGTTTCCGAATTTTAAACTGCCAATGCCGGAATTTACAACAACCTTAGACTGGATTATCCGATTTGGCGCGGCAACGCCATCTTGATATTTTTGAGTTATCCGCGCGTTGGGGCCAAAACTTATCTCTCCGAGATCTATTCCAAAAGTATATGTATCCGCTTTTTCGTGCACAACAGATCCGCTTCCGTTTATGTTTATGCTTCCGTTTATTTCGCCGCTGGACAGGCGCAACCCTCCCGCAACGGTAAAAGCGGAGCCGTCGCGCATTACAAGGTTCTTTATATTATTGTTGCCGTTAACCGAAGACGTAGAATACGCCTCCGTCTCGAGCGACGAATTACTTTCCATAATTAGCGAGGTTTCGTTTTGCCACGACGTAATTCTTCCACCCAAGCCGATAGACCTGCCCTGTGCTATAATCAATGTTTTCCCGTTTGTGTTTTTGTCTTCAATATTGCCCGATATATTTCCGTCCAAATCTAAAATCAAGCTTCCCGCCACGTTTTTCGTCCCGGAAAATACAATGCTGCGGTTAGCCGAATCCAAAGCGCCTGAAAGCTTTACGGTAGCGTTGTCAACGCATACGGTTCCCACATTAAAAGCCGGGGACTTCAGCTCCACAAGTTCCCCGCCGCTTACTCCCGACACATTCAAACCGTTTGTTGTCAACTGTGCGGACGATTCCACCAATATGTTCTGGGCATTCAGGGTAAAATTCCCCGCAAATGTGCTGCTTGCCGTATTTCTGAACGTTGCAAGCTTGGCGTATGAAGAATCGAATGCAACGTCCACTCCGCTACCTATTCCTATATTGTACAAAACTTTCGAGGAATCGGACATGCTTGTAAGGGAGTCCTGGGTGAATATCACGTTTGCGGACGTAGACCCGGCATTGTAAAAACCTACAGTCACCCCCGTATCCGAACTCTGAAGGCGCGAATTGTAATATACCGATCCGCCCTCATATATGTTTACTTGGGCATTGCCATTTACTTTGAGGAGGTCGAAGTAATTTATATTCACTGCCGCACCATACACGTTTAACTTTAAAAGGAGGGTTCCGTTTGAGGATTCCGAGTTGTCTAAAGTGGCCGAACTCCCGGAATTGCCCACTATGTTTGCGCCGTTCCAGCCGAAGTACCCTCCGGCAGGACTCGAATTATTCCTTATTACAATGTCCGAAAACGAAGCCAGCTGAAAATATACGGAATTTGTAACATGCCTTGGCAAGGATTTGTAATGTGACAGCATTATGTTGTCTGCCCCGAAAATGTAGTTTGCATCAACATCGGATATTTCCAGGATTTGATCAGAATCCACGTAGACATCTTTTCCAAATAGCCCCGATGCCAATAGCATGGCGCTGCAAAAAATCATGTATTTCTTCATATGCCACCTTTCATAAATCAGTATTTTGCCGCTATCGAAGCAATGTCCAAGGCAGGCGCCGCAATTAAGAAACTTTTTCAAACACGCTGCCTTGAAGTTTGCATTGCTTTGAGATTTCCTCCTTTTTGCGGACTAAATTCTATTGCACAATCGCGGAATAATCCACTAATAATATTGACATAATATTTTTGATATTGACATGCGGCGCAAAGTTGGCGGAATATATGCGCATGCCGGGCAAAAAAATATACCTATGGGAGAGAAACGACGAAAATTTTCTGCAATGTTGGCCCAAAAACTCACGCCAAGCCTTTCTCCAATGCCAAGACAAAGCTTCTTTTTTTTCAAAAATTAAAAGTTCAAACGATATTTATATTCCCGAAAAGATAGCATTTGACCCTTTGGCTGCGCGCGGCATTTTAAACTCCGCACTCATGCGCTTTGGCAAGCTATATTACCAAGAGCGCACAGGAGTGGAATTCAGCCAGGCCGGATACGTTACAAAAGGCAGCGTCCACTTGAAGAATTCCGCCGGAGACACGCGCCTGGGCGCGGGCATGTTTTTCTGCACTCCCGCAAATTCTCCATACACGCTCTACACCGACGAAGACTGGCACGGAATGTGGTTTCATTTAAAGAACAATTCTTTTCTGTCAAATCGATTAAAGCACGGCTGCATATACCGGAAAAGCGAAAAGATAGACGAACTGTTTTTCGCGGCCACATGCTACCTGAAGGAAATAAAGAAGGCGGACCGCGCATACGAACTTTTGGACGCCTATGCGGAGCTGATTGAAATATGCATACGCCACGATATAGCTCGAAACCAGGATAAAAAATTTTTGGATTTTATGGCCCAAATAAAGACCAAGCCCGCAAAATATACGTCGTCAGCGGCGGCCGCGGAAAGCCTCGGAATAAGCGCCTACGAATTGGATAAAATCTGCACGAGGGAAACCGGCATGCGCTTTTCAAAATATTTAATTGCGGCAAAGATGGGCCTGGCGCGCAAATACCTCTCGAGAATGTGCACAATATCGGAAATAGCCTCCGCGCTCGGATTTGCCGACGCCTTCACCTTCTCAAAGTCGTTCAAATCTTTCCACGCCTGCACTCCAAGCGACTTTCGCAAATTAAACGGCCATTACAATTCCAGAAAGTATCTATAGGTTAACCGCATGCGCAAAAAAAAAGTCGCAACCATAAAAGATTTTGCATGTCAAATTAGGCGAAACGGCCGCGTTGCCACCGGGAGCTTAGCCCTTTGTTTTGCCATACTTAAAAAAAATGATTGAAGTTTTTAGACTCCGCGCTTTTATATGACATTCAGCAAATATATAAAACCAATATAAATTAATGCCAGCACCTAAACCCTTCAACGGCGGGACTCCCCGCCAACATTCAAATTATTTCAATAAGGGCGGAAAAAATTTCGGCCCGAGAAGAAACGAGCGGATTAGAGCTCCCAAAATAAGGGTTATAGGTCCCGACGGGAAACAGCTCGGAATAATGTCCCCATACGAGGCTTTGTCCATTGCAAAGAAAAGCGGTTTAGACCTTCTTGAAGTCTCGCCCACCGCAGATCCGCCGGTATGCCGCATATTGGATTACGGCAAATACATGTATGAAGAGGCGAAAAAGCAGAAATCGCACAAGTCGTCGGTTGTAAAAGTAAAGGAAATAAAACTGCGCCCGATGATAGAGCAGAACGACTTTTACACCAAATTGAGAAATGCGGAAAAATTCCTTTACAACGGCAATAAGCTCAAGATTACCCTAATGATGCGCGGTCGGGAAATGGAGTATAAGGACAAGGCTTTCGACGCTGTAAACAGGGCTGTTAACGAGTTGTCGCATGTGGGCCATGCGGACTCGGAGCCTAAACTTATGGGACGGAACATAGGCTTATCGATGTCGCCTCTCCCGCAAAACCAGCGCAAGCTGAAGTTTTCGGTCAGCGCCGACGATGTGCCGGACGACGATTCTGAGAATTCGGAAGATTAAACAAATATGCCCCTTCTATCCAGACGCGCTTTCATGGCGATGCTCGGGCTTTCCCTATGCGCGGGCGGCCCGCTGTTTGCCCTGGATATTGGGGGGATAGATTACATGTCCATAGCGGAGCTTGCGCGCACTTGCGGAATGCGCTATAGGACTGTGGCAAAAGGGAAAACCCAAAGGGTTTACAGCAAAGCCGTCGGCATGGTTTTTGAAATCAACAGCCGAAAAATAACTTTAAACGACAGGATTCTTTACCTCGGACACCCCGTAGCGTCGTATAAAGGAATGCTTTACATAGCGCGGAGGGATTTCAGAAAAACGATATCTCCGATATTGTATCCGCAGAAAAACGGCAAGCCGCCGCGCCTTTTCCATATAGCATTAGACGCCGGGCACGGAGGCAAGGACAGGGGCGCGCAAAACAAAAAATACAGAGCCTCCGAAAAGGCCATAGCTTTGGATATAGCGCTTAGACTTGGGCGCGAATTAAAAAAGAACGGCTACAAAGTATCCTATACCCGCACTTCCGACCGCTTCATAGAGCTTGACGACCGCCCCAAAGCCGCAAACGCAGGAAAAGCCGACATGTTCTTGAGCATACACTGCAACGCAGCTTCGCCGTCAGTGTCCGGGCTGGAAACCTTCGCATTAACTCCCCGCTGGATGCCATCTACCTCTACCGCCAAAGTATCGAGAAGCGACGCCAAAGGCTATAACGGCAATGATTGCGACGAATGGAACCAATTGCTTGCATATTATATTCAAGACTCCCTTCTCAGAACTACAGCCTCCGAAGACAGGGGCGTAAAGCGCGCGCGCTTTGCCGTATTGCGCGACGCGAAGATGCCGGCTGCCCTCATAGAATGCGGATTCATATCAAACAACTCCGACTGCGCAAAGCTGCTTAGCCCCTCCTACCGCCAACGCCTGGCCCAAGGCATAGCCCAAGCCGTTATTCGCTACCATAACACTCTGCGCAGATTG
>CALXOC010000065.1 GCA_944389915.1 uncultured Opitutales bacterium
TTTCCCTTACTTCGCTTTTTAGCAAAGATCCTATCGGGAAAAGAGCGCGCTTTAACTGCTGCTTCGTAATCATGGCCAGAAAATACGACTGGTCTTTGCTTGGATCGGCCGCAATTACAAGATCGCGCGAACCGTCGGGATTGTCGCGGCTTGAGCAGTAGTGGCCGGTGGCTACAATATCGAATCCGCGATCCAAGGCGTAGTCGAGAAATTTACCAAACTTTATGCGCCTGTTGCACATTACGTCGGGATTCGGAGTGAGCCCGTTTCTGTATCCGTCTATTAGGTAGTCGACTATCTGCCGCCTGTATTCCGATATAAAATCAACAACCTCGAATTTTATGCCTATTATTTTTGCGCAGGCTTCCGCGTCGAGTATGTCCCGATGCCATGGGCAGTCAGCTATGGCGTCTGCGCCCTCCTCGTTCATCCATGTCTTCATGTATGCCGCAGATATATCGAAGCCCTGCTGTTTTAGTAGGGTCGCGGCAACGGCGCTATCCACGCCGCCTGAGAGGGCTGCCAATATTTTTTCTGACATATGTTTACTTAGCAGATTTATACCATGAGGTGGTTATGGCGTACTTCTTTATCTTATAGTTTATGATTCTCTCGCTTATATTGAGCCTCCGCGCAGCTGCGGCCGCGTTCCCGCGGTTTGCCTTCAAAGCTTCGGTTATGAGCTCGCGCTCGAAGGACTGAACCATTGACGTGAAGTCGACGTCCTCGCCGTAAGGCAGGCTTCTGTGCATGTAGCATGCCCTCACGGCCGCAGTCAGATTGTATCCAGATATTGCGGAGTCGTGCGAGCTCATTACGGCCCGCTCCATGCAATTTTCAAGCTCCCTTACATTTCCCGGCCATGTGTAGATGGTCATCATGTTTATTGCGGGAGTGGATATGCGCTTTATGTTTTTGCCGTATATCTTGTTGAACTTGTCGAGGAAGTGCTCAGCCAAAAGCAGAATGTCGCTCTTTCTGTCGCGCAGGGCGGGTATGTGGATTGTGTTTTTTGAAATTATCTCGTAGAGCTCGCTATCGAATATCCTCTTTTCAACAAGCTGCTCTATATCGGTGCAGCTCGCACATACAAACTTTACCCGCGGTGCCTTAACGGATTCTTTTGAGTTCATTCTCCGGAATAGGCCGTCGCGCAAAAATTCCACGAGCATTCTCTGCGCGGGAGGCGATATTTCGGCTATTTCATCGAGAAATACCGTTCCATTCTCCGCTTCTTCAAGCAGCCCCCTCTTTGCAAAATGCGCGTGTGCAAATGCGTCTTTCTCAAAGCCGAAAAGTTCCCCTATTAGGGCATAGTCGGGAAGGGCGGCGCAATTTACCACGTTGAAAGATTTGTCGAAGCACTTTGAGGCCTCGCATATCGAGCGCGCCGCCAGCTCCTTGCCGGTGCCGGATTTGCCCCTTATAAATACGGGTTCCGTGTTTGCGGCAAAATTCGATATGCTTTCATACACGTTTTGCATAGCGCCGCAATTCCCCAGCATGTTTTTAGGGCGCATCAGCCCCGTGGTGAGCTCGAGCTTCAGGCGGCGGTTTTCGTCTATCAGGCGGTTGCGCTCCTCGTGGCGCATGTATACGAGGGCGACGGCATCGGCGAGAATATTGGCTATGGTGTCTATCAGCTCGAGATCCCTGTCCAAATCAACGCCTTCGGCGACAATGCGGTCTATGCTCAAAGTTCCTATGACTTGCTCCATATATATTATGGGGACGCACACAAAGGCCACCCTTTCGGCGTTCATGGCGCGCGCTCCCGTCTTATTGAGAAAGTCGGAGTCTTTTGATATGTCTGGGATTACTATGGGGCGCCCCTGCGCGGCCACGCGCCCGGTTATGCCTTCGCCTATCTTGTATATGCCGCGCTTTATGCTTTCCTCGTCCATTCCGTGCGAAGCCTCTATATGCAGGTAGTCGCCGTCGCGCAGCGTGATTGTGCCGCGCAGCAGCCCCATCTCCGATTCGAGTATGGAAAGCGTTTCGGCTATCAGCTCCGACACGTTCTTGCGCTGTGCCACCGCCCGGCTTATCTTGTGGAGCACTGACATTTCAAGGTCGTCGTACAGGGCGTCCTTGTCGGGATATGATATGGAGCGCTTTTGGGGCATCGTTTAGAGATTTTTAAAATCGGCTTCGGCTTTTCAACCATATTTGAAAAAGGGCAAAAAAAACTTGAGTAAGGAGGGCCCTGCGATTTAAAGTTAAAAAACATAGCAAAATGAGCCAGTCTTACCAGGTAATAGCGCGCAGATACAGGCCCAGGCAGTTCTCGGAACTCGTGGGGCAGGAGCATATTGTAAAGACTCTTACAAACGCTATAGAGTCGGGGAGAATAGGGCACGCATATCTGTTTGTCGGACCCAGGGGCACGGGGAAGACAACTGTTGCGCGCCTTCTGGCCAAGGCTTTAAACGCCAAGGGCGGGCCGTGCGTGCGGCCTGACGACAACGACGAAATATCGCAATCCATAATGAACGGCTCGTGCATGGACGTTGTTGAAATAGACGGGGCTTCAAACCGTTCGATAGAGGAAATACGCAAACTCAGGGAGGATTGCCAATACGCTCCGGCGCAGTGCACCTATAAAATCTATATTATAGACGAAGTGCATTCTTTGACACAGGAGGCATTTAACGCCTTGCTTAAAACTTTGGAAGAGCCTCCCGCCCACGTTAAGTTTATTTTTGCCACAACCGAGGCGCACAAAGTTTTGGGAACCATCACTTCGCGCTGCCAGCGCTTTGAGTTCCGCCCGATTCCTGAGAAATTAATAGCCCAGCATCTTGCCGAGATAGCCCAAAAGGAGGACATATCCGCGAGTCCCGAAGCATTGCGCGCCATAGCGCGCCTTGCCAACGGCGGCATGCGCGACGCCCAGAGCATACTGGACCAGATGATTTCTTTCTGCGGCAGGAGCATAGAAGTAAGCGACGTTATAGGCGTATATGGATTGGCATCGGAAAGCCAGATAGAATCCCTAATATCAAAGATGGCGCACGGAGATTATTCCGCCGTGGTGAAAGCCGTAGAAGAACTGGCCGACGGCGGCGGCGATTTGTATAGGGCTTTGTGCGACATGCAGCTTTATTTGCGCAATGCCCTAATATCATCTTTTTCCGACGGCGGCTGCGATTTCGGAGGGCGAAGACTCTCGAGCGAGCAGATAATGCGCATGCTCGACGTTCTGCAGGGAGCCGAGAGGGGCTTGAAATCGGGGCTTTCCGAGAAGGCGAATTTTGAGGTGGCGCTTCTTAAGGCGGTTGAGCAGAGTAGGGCGAGGGCTATAAATACGCTGATAAAGGAACTTGACAATCTTGCGCACGCTCCCGCCGAGGTTCAAAAAAAAAATAGACCTACTGCTTCGGGAAATATTGACCGAATCCGAGGAATTTGCGCGCGCGTATGCGCCCGAAGTGGAGCGTTCCGTTAATAATTTTTCAGCAAGTGCGGGTGAAAGCTCCGCAGACAGTTCCGAAAGCTTGCCGGAGGGAGCGTCCAGGCTCTCCTATTTCGGCGAAGACACGCCTGAATTTGCGTCGGCTGTAAAAAAGGTGCCGCAAAGGCTTTTGGAACTGTTTTATGAACAGCTCAGGATAAAGCCTATGCGCTATGTGCGCGGTCTTGCCTCCGAGAACGAAAACGAAAAAGTCTCTCCCAAAGGTGAACTGTCCGGCGGCGACGGAGCGGATTTTGACATATCTTACGGAACGGACTCCGCAGAGGAGGACGAGGAATATAATTACTTCATGGCGGTCTGTTTCCCGGCCAACC
>CALXOC010000066.1 GCA_944389915.1 uncultured Opitutales bacterium
GTGAACGCAGGAATGTTGTCGGACTACGACAGCATAGAACCCGAATTGCGCGAGGCGGTAGAAGACGTGGTTTTAAACAGATTTTCCGGCGCTTCCGACAAGCTGCTTGAACTTGCCGAAAAATACAAGGGCGGGCTTGCGCACAACGCCGATGCCGACTCGGAAGAATGGGAAAGCTTGCCGTGGCACGACAGGCTGTTGCGCGCTTTTATAAAGGGTCAAGAGGCGAGAATTGATGAGATTACCATGCACTTCTATGATGACTTGAAGGATCCGCTTGCCGTTATAGAGGGACCTTTAATGGGGGCAATGAAGCATGTGGGCGAGCTGTTTGGGGCGGGCAAAATGTTTTTGCCGCAGGTTGTCAAAAGCGCAAGGGTAATGAAAAAGGCGGTGTCGGTTCTCGAGCCCTACATGGAGGCAAAAGAGCATGCGTCGGGCCCGAAAGTCGTTTTAGCCACGGTCAAAGGGGATGTGCACGATATAGGAAAGAATATAGTTGCGGTGGTATTGGCGTGCAACGGTTTCAGAGTGGTGGATCTCGGCGTAATGGTTGAGGCGGAAACAATACTCGAGGCCGCCAGGGATGCGGCCATAGTCGGGCTCAGCGGCCTAATAACGCCGTCTCTCGATGAAATGGCAAACGTCCTAAAAACATTTGAGCGCGCCGGATTGCGCATACCTGTGAACATAGGCGGGGCAACGACCTCGGATTTGCATACAGCGGTAAAGCTTGCGCCATTATATTCGGGAACTGTTGTAAGAACGGCAGATGCCGGATTGTCGGCGGGAGTGTGTTCGAGACTTGTAGGAAAAGATTCGGAGGTGTTCGCTCTTGAGATAGCGGCAAAACACGCGAAAATTCGTTCGGAATACGAGGCCTCGGAAAAGAAATCCTCAAAGTTGTTGGATTTGAAATCAGCCCGGGCGAGGGCCCATGTAGAGCATTTTAAAAACTCCTGCAAAAAAGCCCCCTTTGAGGGGGCGAGAATATTCGAAGTCCCCATAGGGGAGCTTGAGGGAATGTTGCAGTGGGCGTCGTTTTTTAGAACTTGGCAGCTAAACTCTCCGAAGTCTCGCCGCCTTGAGGACATTGAAAAGACCGAAGCTTTGGCGGAATTTGCGCGGGATATTTTAGATATTTTAGGCAAATTGAGCTTATGCGCGCGTCCAAAATTGCTCATAGAGTTTTTCGGGGCGTGCCGGAACGGAGACGACATTGAATTGTACAGGGGCGGGAGCTTTGTGGAGACTTTGCGCTTTGTGAGGTCGCAGGTTCCAAATTCAAAGGGCGAATGCCTTTGCTTATCCGATTTTGTTCATCCTAAAGCCTCCGCCGCTTTTGGCAATGTGGCGCTTTTTGCGGCAACGGTAGGCAACGAGGCGGAAAATCTTGCTTTGTCGTATAGGGATTCGGGAGACTCTTACCGCTATCTTGTGGTTCAAAGTTTGTGCGATATGTTTGCTGACGCGCTTTCGCTCTATTCGCAGAGGAGGATTTTTAAATGCGCGGGCATACGCCCGGCAGTAGGGTATCCGTCGTATCCCGACCACTCGGAGAAGGCTAAGTTTGAGCGGATATTGTCTTTAAAGGACAATTTGTCAATAAGCCTGAGCGAAAATTTCATGATGACTCCCAAGTCGAGCATATGCGGATTGTGGATACCGGGAGAGGGGGCGCGCTATTTCAACGTCTGCATTGCTTCGGATCAGCTTGCTGATTATGCTTCGCGTACGTCAAGGAAACTTGATGATGTAGAGAAATATATGGCTTTCAAGGTGTTGTAATATGGCCGTGCTGGAGCAAAAATATGGGAAAGTTCCCGAACCCAAAGGCTTTAAAAGCGATTATATAGTGCCTTTGTGCATGCTCATACTTTTTCTCATGGGAGTGGCGTTTATTTATTCGGCGCAAAGTTACAATATAGAGGAAATTCCGCTTGCGAGGCAGTTTTGGTTGAAACAAATAGTGTTTTTTTGCGCGGTGGGGGCGCCCATATACTTTGTGCTAAGCGCAATGGATTACAAGGTGTTTTTTACATACGCGCATTGGTTTTACGGATTGTCGCTGCTGTTGCTTGTCCCCTTGGTTTTGAAAGAGATGTTTGCAATTCCCATTCCCTTTGTGGAATCTCGCTATAATGCAACGCGATGGCTCGATTTCGGTGTGGTGTCGGTTCAGCCCTCCGAATTTGCGAAAATCGGGACGTGCATAATGGCTGCGGCAATGTTTTCCAGAAATAAAATAGGCAGGCTAAAGGAAAATTTATGGTTTTGGCTAAAATTATTTTTAGTATTTTTTATACCAATTTTGTTGATTTTTTTGCAGCCAGACTTAGGCTCTACTCTCGTTTTTTTTCCAATGGCTTTTGCGATGCTATACATATCTGCGCTGCCAAAGCGTTTTTTTGCGGTCATATTGGCCGTATTTGTGTTCGTATTCGCATTGGTGTCTTTTGACATATACCAATATAGCAGATACTTGGAAAAAAATGATATTTCAGCGCCTGCCGCAGCCAGGCAAAACGCCTTTGGCTCAAGCGACAGCATTCATTTGCCAATGAAGGATTACCAACGCAATAGAATTCTCGCTTTTATTGCGCCCGATATGGTGGATCCGCGCGGAACAGAAGTTACTTGGAATCAACGTCAAAGCCTTATATCCGTTGGAACTGGCGGATTATTTGGCAAAGGCATAGCCGAAGGCACGCAAGCAAAATTGGGCTATCTTCCATCGAGCGTTGCTTACAACGATTTCATATTTTCTGTACTCGCCGAAGAATCCGGTTTCTTGGGCGGGGCTGTCGCCATAATTTTGATGGCGATAATAGTCATATACGGTTGTATCCGTACTGCGCAACTGTCCAGGGACAGATTTGGACAGTTCCTATGTATAGGCATAGCCGCTATACTTATGACGCATTCTTTTATAAATATAGGGATGACCATAGGCGTAATGCCGATAACCGGTCTGCCCTTGCCAATGTTAAGTTATGGCGGAACTTTTGTGGTTACATGTTGCATTCTTCTGGGGCTGGTTCAAAGCGTATATAGGCACAGAAGAGACTATGCGTAATAATCAAAAGTTTCGCCCAATATGGATTAAAGCGAAACAATGAAACAGGAAAATACCGACATCAAGGCCGACGATCTGACAAAGCGCCCGCCCGAGGAAGTAGTGGAACCGATTCCTGAGGCTCAATTAAACCTCGAGGCCCGGCTCCGCGCAAAAAAGCGTCCGCTTCTTGAAAAAATCATAAGGCTGCTCAAACGCGAAAACGAGCCTTACCGCGAAATAGTCATAAATGTGGAACCCTTTGAAAAGCGCGTTGCGCTGCTCGTAGAGGGCGTGATGCAAAAGTTTGAGATAGAGCGCGAAGGCGACGAAAGCATGGTTGGGGCCATTTTTAAGGGCAAAATTCAAAATCTCGAGCCCGGATTAAAAGCCGCCTTTGTGGACATAGGCCAGCCGAAGAACGCCTTTCTTCATTATTGGGACATATTTCCTTCGTCGACTTCCGACAACTCCTATGAGATTGTGCGCGAAAATAGGAGCAAGGAGCAAAAAAAGAACGCCCAGAAATTTTCGGCCAAAGACATACCCGAGAAGTTCCCCATAGGAACGGAGATAATAGTTCAAATTACCAAGACGCAGATTGGAACCAAAGGGCCGCGAATTACAACAAACATAGCAATTCCCGGCCGTTATCTGGTTCTAATGCCCTATGCCGGGCAGTGCGGAATATCGAGAAAGATAGAGGACCGCCGCGAGCGCGACCGCATAAAAAATATATTGCGCTCTATGAAAATTCCAGAAGGAATGGGCGTGATTGTGAGAACTGCGGGGCAGGGAAAACGTTGGACTTATTTTGTGCGCGACTTGCACATGCTGCTGAATGTATGGAAGAAAATTCAGCAGCGCATAGAGAGCACTCCCGCTCCCGCCATGATATACAAGGAGCCCGATATTATAGAGCGGACTGTCAGAGACTTCCTCACGGAGCAGACGGACCGCATTCTCATAGACAGCAGAGAGGACTATGAGCGCATATTGCGCTCCGTTTCGGAGATATCGCGCCGCGCCAGAAGCAAGATTCAGCTCTTTAAGGAAAACATACCGATTTTTGAGCGCTACAATATAGAGCGCCAAATAGCGCAAACTTTTGCCCGCAGGGTGCCTTTGCCATCCGGCGGAGAGATTGTGATAGACGAGACCGAAGCGCTTGTCGCCATAGACGTGAATACCGGCTCGCATAAAGGCAAGGACGCCGATGGAAAAGATTTCATCCTTCAGGCCAACCTCGAAGCGGTAACCGAAGCGGCGCGCCAAGTGCGCCTCCGCAACCTTGGCGGGCTTATCATAATAGACACCATAGACATGAAGAGCCGCAAGGACCGCCAGACTGTCTATAAGCGCTTAAAAGACGAGATGGAAAAGGATAAAGCCAAAAGCCAGGTGCTCCCCATTTCGCAGTTGGGCATAATGCAGATGACCAGGCAGAGGCATGCGCAAAGCAATTCCAGCGGAATTTATACCACATGCCCTTATTGCGGCGGCAAGGGCATAGTGAAATCGGCCAGGACTATGAGCGCCGAAATACAGCGTAAAATAGTGGCAGTGTGCAAGAGCGCCAGAAGCGGAGAGGCCGACAGCTCGCGGGAGTTGGCTCTGCTAATACTCTTGCACCCCGACAACCTTCAGAGGATGCAGACCGACGATTACGAATATTTGATAAATATGGAAAAGCGCTACAATGTAAAACTCACATTCCGCGCCGATCCGTCGTACCATATGGAAAATTTCCGCATACAAGACGCCCAGAGCGGCAGGACTCTCAAGGCTTAGCGAAAATCTTTACGCCGCCGTTCTCTTCTGAACGGCGGCTTTTTTTTGATGCCAGATGCTGAATAAGGCGTGTTTGCTTTTCTGGCGCATGCGCAAGTACTGGGATATGGTTTCGCCTTTTGTCCCTCTATTTATTTTTCCAGCTTCGGGTGCCCGAAAATACGCCTGATGACATAATAGAATACGGGGGTCATAAGGCAGCCCAATAGGGTTACCCCTATCATTCCGAACATGACGGAAGTTCCGAGAGGCTGCCTGAGCTCGCATCCCGGCCCTGTGCCATAGGCGAGCGGAACTACGCCGAGTATGAAGGCGAAAGATGTCATCATAATGGGGCGCAGCCTGTTCTTGGAGGCGGACGCGAGAGCCGATCTGATATCTTCGCCGTTGTCTTCCCGCTGTTTTGCAAACTCCACTATTAAAATGGCGTTTTTACAAGCCAGACCTATCAGCACCACAAAGCCTATCTGCGCCATTAGGTCGTTTCCAAATCCCCTATAGTTGATTCCGAGAAGCGCGAAGAGAATTACCAGAGGGACAATTAATATGACAGCCAATGGCAGCGTCCAACTTTCGTAAAGGGCGGAAAGCAAAAGGAATACAAAAATCACGCACAATCCGAATATGTATATAGATGTATTTCCCGCCTTCTTTTCCTCGTAGGCAATATCTGTCCATTCAATTCCCATGCCCTGGGGCAGTGTGCGCTCAACAAGCTCCTCTATCTCTTTTATGGCCTCGCCGGTGCTGTAGCCCTTGCTAACGTTTCCAAAAATATCGGCCGTAACATAGAGATTGTAGCGCGAGAGCGTGTTGGGGCCTACATATCGCTTTATTGAGGCAACCGAACCGAGCGGTACGTTTTGTCCGAGGGAATTAGGTATTTTAAGCCTGTATATGTCTGCTATGTCGCGGCGATTATTGCTTTCAGCCTGAGCCATAACCCTATATACGCGGCCAAGAATATTGAAGTCGTTCACATACACGGAACCGAGATTGTATTGCATTGTGTTGAAAATAGAACTTATGGGAATATTGAGCTTTTGGGCGCGCTCCCTGTCTATATCAATAAACAGCTGCGGGTTCGATGTTCTAAATGTGGTATAGGCGCTCGAAACGGACGGAAGCTTTTCTATTTCGTCAATAAGTATCTGGGCGTATTTTTCGAGAGTTTCCACGCCCAGGCCTACTTTGTCTTGGAGCTGGAATTTAAAATCACCACCGCTTGCCATGCCGGGGACAACCGCCGGGGTGTATAGGTTAATCTTGGCTTCAAGCACATTTTCGTTCAATATTTTTGAGGCCGTAAACATGAGAGTCTCTATGTCTTGGCCTTTTGCCTCTCTTTTCCTATAGTCGTCCAGCCTAAAAGAGGCCCTTCCGAGGTTTGACGTTCCGTCTCCAGATATGGTTGTGAGCAGTCTCGTCCCAACCATCTTATCGTTTAGAAGTTTGCCAACCTTTATCATGAGGTCGTTTGTACGCTCAAAAGTAGCGCCTTCCGGAAGTTCAAAACGGGCGCTGAAGAATCCTCTGTCCTGCTTGGGTATGAATCCCGTGGGGGTGATTTTAAAAAGGTGGACAGTGGACCATATGAGAGCGCCGTAGCATATAATCATTAAAAGCGCGAGCTTAAGCAAAAGCCTTACAAGCTTGCCGTATATGTTTGCGGTCCAATCAAAGCAGGCGTTGAAGGATCTAAACAGCAGCCCTATTGTGTAGTGCCATATTAGCCCGATAATGCTGCGTTTTGGGGAGTTGTGCTTTAAAAGCAGAGCGCATAGAGCCGGAGTAAGCGTAAGAGACACAATGCCGGATATAATAGTGCTTGTTGCTATCGTCAGCGCGAATTGCCTGTAAAACTGTCCCGATATTCCGCTTAAGAATGTTGTGGGGATAAAAGTTGCGCTCAAAACCATTACGATTGCCACTAATGCCCCCTGTATTTGGCTCATCGCCTTGCGCGTGGCTTCCCTTACCGGAGTTCCGTCCTTCATGTTGCGCTCCACGTTTTCCACAACAACTATGGCGTCGTCAACAACTATGCCTATCGCCAGCACAAGCCCGAAAAGCGTCAAATTGTTTATGGTGAAATCAAACATGTGCATCACCGAAAAGGTTCCCACCAGCGACACCGGAATGGCAAATAGCGGTATTATTGCCGCGCGCCAGTTTTGCAGGAACAGCAATATCACCAATACCACCAAAACCACAGCTTCAAATATCGACCTGTAAACTGCGTTAATTGAATCCCTGACATACTCTGTGGCGTCGTAGCTTATTGCGTAATCCACGTCATCGGGGAAAGTCTTCTTTATGTCTTCAAGTTCCTTGCGCAATAGGTTTACCGTCTCTATGGAATTTGTGCCGGGGAGTTGGTACATGCCCAAGGTTACAGACGGCTTCATGTTCACATAGGATTCATTCTCGTAGTTGTAGGCACCCAGCTCAATGCGCGCAACGTCCCTCAAATGCACAATACGGCCGTCGGGCAAATACTTTACTATTATGTTGCCGAATTCTTTCTCGTTCGATAGGCGCCCCTGCGCATTGATTAGCAACTCAAAAGCAGCTCCGGTTTCGAGGGGAGGCTTATTTAAGCTGCCAGCGGCGACCTGCTTGTTTTGTTCCTTAAGCGCGTCTATAACCTGCATGGGCGACAAGTTTACCGCTGAGAGCCTGTCGGGATCCAGCCAGACTCTCATACTGTATTCCTTCGAGCCGAAAGTTGAGAATTCGCTGACTCCATACACGCGCGCGAGCCTATCTTGAAGCTGTGTTATTGCATAGTTTGACAAATATACCTTATCGCGCGTACCTTTTGGAGAATATAGATTTAAAGTTAAAAGAATGTCGGCGGAACGCTTTTTTACGGTTATTCCGAGGTCCCTCACCTCTTGCGGAACGCGGTTCTGGGCTTGAGAAACCTTGTTTTGAACCAATACCTGCGCCATGTCGATATCGGTGTCGGTGTCAAATGTTACGCTGATGGACCAGCTGCCTGTCGGCGACGCCGAGCTCTTCATGTAAATCATGTTTTCGACCCCGTTCAACTGCTGCTCAAGCGGAGCTATCGTGGTCTTCATTATCACATCCGGCGACGCCCCCGGATACGAACCGTAAACCGATACAGTGGGGGGCACTATGTTCGGGTACTGCGTTACCGGCATATTTACATAGGCGAGCACACCCACAAGCGTTATTATGATTGATATTACGCTGGCGAAAATCGGCCTATCGATGAAAAAATGCGAGAATTTCATCTATTCCTTAAGCTCCTTGAGCACGGGTTTTACAGTCTTGTGGGGAACGGCCCTATGCAATCCGTTTATGACAACGCGGTCCTCGGGCTTTATGCCGTCGAGTATGATTTGCATTTTCCCTATGAGCTCTCCAACCTGGACCGCGCGGTATTCCACAACATTTTTTGAATTCACAATCAGTACATACCTGCCAACAAGGTCGGTCCCTATGGCGGATTCGGGCAAAAGCATGCGCGAAACCGGATCTCCGGCGCGCAAATAAATTTTGCCGAACATTCCAGGGAACAACTGCCCGCGCATGTTTCCTATCTCGGCTCGCAGCTCTATCGACGATGCGTTTAGCGTATTGTCAACATATGTAACCTGCCCAAAGTGCGAAGGCTCGACCTCGTCGAGAAGCTTCAGCTTCACCGGAGGCCCGGAATGCTTTGCGGTGTCTATGGCGTCAAAGAGCTTGATGTTGTTGTAACGTATGATGTCGCGTTCGCTTATCTCAAAATATGCGTAAACTATGTTTCTGGAGACAACCGTAGCCATTAGAGTGGTTGATGCGTCTATGAGGTTTCCCTCGTCGACGCGCCGCCGGCTTATATATCCTGAAATAGGCGAGCGCGTCTTTGTAAATTCGAGGTTTAACATAGCCTCTTTTAACTTTGCTTGAGCGCTCATTAATACGGCTTTTGCCGAGAAAAGTTCGCTCTTTCGCGTTTCGAGAACTTCTTTAGATATTGCGTTTGCCTTGTACAAGTCTTGTGCGCGTCCCAAGTTGCTTTGCGCCAATTCTATGCGAGATTGTATTTCGCGCACCGAAGCCTGCGACGCCTCTACCATGGCTTCAAATGGGCGGGGGTCTATTTCAAACAACACGTCTCCCGCGTTTACAAAGTCGCCGTCCTTAAAGCGGATTTTTTCGAGATAGCCGCTGACGCGGGAGCGTATTTCAACCGATTTTTCCCCCTCTAAACGCGCGGCGTAACTATCCCACACTTCCACTTTTCTAAATATAGGCTTGGCAACCTCAACCGTATTGTAGTTGGTTGTGTCGATTTTTGCCGCCTTTTTCTCAAAACAGCCGCAGAGCAATACAAGCGGTAATATTGCCGCCGCAAAAACGGACGATTTCGTTGTTATCTTCATATCGATAAATAATTCATGAAAATATATACGGACAACAAAAAGCCGATATTCAACTTTTATTATCCTCCCTCTTACTTAAGGCATAAGACTACTCCACGAATTTCTGCATGCAAGTATTTATTTGATATAAATTCGAGAAAATGCGTCCCGCATATTAAAGCCGGGAAGGGAGGTGCTTTAGGTTTTTGCAAGGCGACTTCACTCCAAGAATGTGTTTATCTTTGGTGGGCTTTTATGTATGCACAGGCTAAATGGCCATGGAGCTCCCGTATTTTGCAAGTTTTCCATTCGCGTTGTGGCCCTGTTTTGCATCTTAACAGAGGCGTCGCAGTTGCCGTAATCGGTCGCGGGCGGGGAAGGGAAATTGAGACTGCAAAACATGTGAAAATTGTTTCCATGCATAAATAGGTACGGTCGAGGCTTTTTATTGCGGCGGCATTGCTTGCATAGCTTGATAGTGCAAAGATTTTTTGAAAAATGAAAATCGTATCGATGCGTAAAAAAATACGTGAGTGAATTATGGCAAAATATAATTGTATGTGCGCTTAGGGCGGAAGGGGAAAGTTCTGTATTGCATCACATTTTTAATAGGCGGATAAACTTGACAACAAATAGAGTATGGGCAGGATATTAACGATGGTAAAAGGAATCAATGTTAGCTTTGGATTCATGTAGTCCCCCAAAAGATAGTTTAATTTCCTATATATGTAATGATGAATAGTTTGTATGATATTGTCCGTTCGGGCAAGATTTATTCCGAAGCAATAGAAAGCGGTGTAAATGTAGAGATTATTCCATTGCAATCATACAATCAATGGGACAGGTTGACAACCGAACTTGAAAGCGATGTTTATTATTATTCAAAGTATCTTTTATCTTTTGATTCGTATTCGGAAGGCTTGGGATTTGCCGTGTCCATAAAATCCGGGGAGGCGCGATATTTTGAGCCGTTTAGGGTGAGGAAGATTGGCTGTAAGGACTATGAGGATTATTGCGACGTATCAAGCGAATACGGCTATGCGGGGCCGCTGTGTATTGGAGACAAAGCATTTGCGGCTTCCGCATTGCAGGCTCTAAAATTATTTTTCAATAAACATAAGGTGGTATGTACTTTTGTACGCTATCATCCGCTCTTGAAGAACCAGGAACTTGTAGAGGGCATTAGAAATACCGTAAGCTGCAATACTACGGTTTACATAGACACGTCATTATCTTTCGATGATATACTTGGAAGGCTTCACCCTAAAAAAAGAAACGACTATAAGCGCGCGATAAAAAAAGGGACAAGAGTACGTTACGGCGGCGATTCGGACATTGCCAGCTTTTACGATTTGTACCTCCAGTCAATGCAACACGCGCACGCTTCTGATTTTTATCTTTTGAGCGAGGATTTTTTTAGAAACACTTTGAGGAACTTGAAAGATAATTCATTTATGCTTGTTGCCGAGAATGGGGAAAATATTGTGGGCGCGAGCCTGTTTTTATTTTCAAAAAACATGATGCACTATCATTTTAGCGGAAAAAATGTGAGAGATCCAAACGCGTCAAAAGCGAACGGAACAACCGCTATTTTGTGCGAGGCTGCTAAAATTGCGTCTGAAATGGGGATAAAGGAATTTCATCTTGGTGGCGGGGTAGGAGGCGCCTCGGACGATTCTTTGTTTAATTTTAAAAAGGGTTTTTCAGATTTAACAAGGACATTTTACATATCGAAAGACGTGGAAAATCCGGCTGTGTATTTCGATATATGCAGGGGCATGGGGGTAGATGCCGGCAAAGAGACATTTTTCCCAGCATATAGGGCAAAATTATGAAAGTGACGATAACACCATTGAGGCAGGAGCATGCCCTTACGTCTTACAAATGGAGAAATAACCCAACGGTTTGGCTTTTAACGGGTGGTCGTCCGGACAGGCATGTCTCCGTTGATATGGAATTAGAGTGGATAAAAAAAGCGATAGCAAATCCGGAACAGAGGCGTTATGCGATTTTAGCCGACGGCGTTTATGTTGGGAATGTGCAGCTTACGGATTTAAAAGATTCCACGGCACAATTTCATATATTTATAGGCGATACATCTTATTGGGGAAGGGGCATTGCAACAGAGGCAACGCGATTAATGCTTGAATTGGCTTTCGGCGAATTTAAGCTAAAATCCGTGTATTTATGGGTAAATAAGGCGAATATAGCGGCTCAAAAAGTATATGAGAAATGCGGCTTTTCTGTGTCGGAAACCGGGGATACTGAAATAAAAATGAGCGTAGGGCAAAAGTTGTGATATGCGCGAAATAGGCTCATTCTTTGAATATCCAAATGTCGGGGATTTAGGCAATTCTCCTGTCGAGCGCGAATTTCTAAAGGATGCGCATTTGTTGGCATCGGGGCGCGATGCTTTCGCTTTTTTAGGCAAGCTATTGGGGCGAAGAAAAATGCTTGTACCAGATTATTTTTGTCCGCATACGGCGAGTTTTATTTCAAAATATTTCGATATAGAAAGATATAAAGACACCCCCGGTGAGCCGCCCGTTTTAAATACCCTTAGCAAGGGGTGTGTTTTGTTGGCGGTAAATACATTCGGCATGCATAATCCCGGCAGGTGCGATATTGGTAAACTTAGAAATGACATCATATTGATAGAGGACCATTCCCACGCGCCTTTTTCAAAATATGCATATGAAAGCTCCGCTGACTACTGTATTGCATCGCTGCGCAAAACTCTCCCTTTAGGAAGCGGAGCATATTTGAAGCCAAAAGCAAATATGCCCGCCTTGCAAATTCTTGGAGACGGCGAAAATCAAGATGCAATTTTTTATAAGGCAGCGCGGAAAAAGAAAAGCTATTTAAACGAAGGGCTTGGAAACAAACTCGAGTTCCTGAGTTTGTTCAACGAACTTGAAGATATTGTGGAAAACAATTCGTCTGTTCGCGCAATGGGAAGGGAAAGCAGGGACATGCTTTTGGCTTTAAACATAAGAAAGCTCCAGAATATTAGAGCGGACAACTTTTTTCTGTTTAAAGGCATTGTAAATGTCCCATTATTGAATAAAAACATTGCCGAAGCAAATTCGGTTTTCAATCCGGTATTGCTTTTGGACAGCCTGAAAATTAGAGACGCTTTGAGGCGGCATCTCATTGAAGAAAAAATATATCCGCCTATACATTGGAGCCCTCTCGGTGCAGGGGATATTTCCAAGGAATCGAAAAGTCTTTCAGAGCGCGTATTAACAATTCCCTTGGACCACAGATATTCGAAATCTGAAGTGGAGCGTGTGGCAAAAGTAATAAATACTTTTTTATATTCTAAATTGGGCAAATAGCAGCAATCATGCTATTGTGTTAATGCCTTATTATAAATTTTGCAATATTGCTTGGAATTGATTGAAGCGTATAAAATATTTGCAAAATTGAAACTAATAATAGTTATTAAGTATAAATAAGTATATAAATGGAAAGGAACAAGCATATTTATTGTTATAAATTTGAATTTTATAACTGGCAAATTTCACATGAGCGTTTGCATGCGGAGATTTTTATCTTGAAAGACAATGTTATATAAATATTCGTATTTGGAAATGTTTTGCTTTTTATGTACAAGGTATTTTTCTCTTTTACGCTTGTTTTGTTTTCGTTTGTTTTTGCGTCGGCAAAATCTGCCGGCTTTAAAATAAGAGCGTTTTATATAGATTGCCGGGTTCAGGTAATGACCGTATCGGCAATCAAGGAATTTGCATTAGACTTGTCAAAAAAAGGCATAAATGCGCTTTTAATAGAATATGAGGCGACTTTCCCTTTTGAGAAACACTCGACTCTAACCAACAGTTTAGCCTACAGCCGCAGCGATATAAAAGAAATCGTGAAATATTGCGCTTCGCTGGGCATGGATGTCATACCGCTTCAGAATTGTTTTGGGCACTGTGAGTACATTTTAAGGCACGATCGTTATGCGAGTTTGCGCGAGGATTCTAAAGAAGTCTCTCAAGTTTGCCCCTTAAAGATAGACGAGGCAAAGAAGATTTTTAGGGAGATATTTGAAGATGTTGCAAGCCTGCACCCTTCAAAGTATTTTCATATAGGGGCTGATGAAACTTATTTGTTGGGAAACTGTAAAAACTGCTCTAAAAAAGATAAATCGCGCTTGTTTGTAGATTACGTCAAGGCAATGTGTCAGATCTTGGAGGATATGGGCAAAACTCCTATTATTTGGGCTGACATTATCCTAAAATACAACGGTGCTGCCGGAGAGTTGCCGAAGAATCTGGTATTTGTAGATTGGAACTATGGATGGTCTCCTGACAAATTCGGGAACTTGGAACATCTGTTCAAATTGGACAATAAAATATGGGGGGCAAGCGCTCTGCGTTCGTCGCCGGATAATATATGCATTACAGACTGGATGAAGCATTTTGAGAATATATCGGTATTTTTGCCTTTTGCAAGAGCTCACGGCTATGAGGGAATAATAGATACGTCTTGGTCTACAAGCGGTATTTACGGTTTTCATTACGATGCCGGCTATGAAATTTTAGAAATGTATCCAATTCGCCAAGTTTATCCTATGTCGGGCTTTCAGATTTTGATAGATGCATTTTGTAAGGCTGTATCGGAGAAAAAAGCCTTGGATCCGCAAGAATTCATTTTGTCATACGCCGGTGAGCGCTATGGGCTGTCGCCGGATGAATCACGCATATTTTTAGAATATTTTCGCATGCCTCAGCCCAGACTTCATCGCGGTAAAAGCGTTGACGGAACGAGCATTGATAAGCTGATATCCGACGCTTTAATGGTAAAAAAAGATTTAGATGCAATATCCGCAAAAAAACATGCCAAAGAGTTTGAACATTATCGGCTGATGTTGGATTTGCGGATAAACTATCTCGAATTCAAGTCAGTTGAAGCCGCGTACAATTCCGAAGGTTATGAAATGTCTAAAGCTGCAAAATTAAATGGGCGTTTAAGGGGCATAATCGAGCGGTCCAACGAGCTTGGTGCGCGTTTTATAGAAATAAACAAGGCTTATTTGAAGCCGGGACAGCTTGAGAAAATAAATTCGTATAGAACAAAGAAGATGGAAAGTTTGCACGCCGATTTATTGCGCCAGGAAAACATCAATTAGAATTTCTTTGCTTATATTTCAATGGCGGACTTAAAAAATTTTTAACGCCGATTTATCCAAGGTGTTTTTTTGGGGGTTAATTAAGGTATTTTAGCATAATAACATAAAAGCGTCAATCTTGCGAAAATTTTTGTGGCAATTTTTTAACGGGGGATTGTTTAACGCTTCTTTTATAAACAGCTATCAAGCGATTATAGACTAATAAAATTTTCTTTTCTCTGCCACCTTATAAAGTACTTAATTTTTGGCTTAGATTATCAAGTATATACCGCAAATTGCATACCGCTTCGCCAAATTTTCCTCCTATGTTATTTTATCGCCCAACGAATCATATAAACGCTTTTGTGGGATTAAAAATGTTAGGATAAAAATAAGCCTTTCTTACGTATCGGGTTAAGAGGTAAAATGACGTTGCGTTGCGTCTCAAAATAAGGCAAGTAAAAATTATTTACTAATTTACGGAATTATAGCGTAAATTTTCTTAACTTTACATAGTTATAATAATCAATTAGAATCTCACAACATAAAATCCATCTTGTATTGTTTAATGTTTCCTTATTCTATAATTGACACATTAAAATATTAATGTTAGATTTATAAAAATTAAAAAAAATCTTGATTTTGTTAATAAGTTAATTATTAAAATTAAAATCATGAATGTTCCCCGTAAATTACCTTCAAATTGTCCTTCGTGTGGTAATACACTAAAAATAAGCGAGCTTGTCTGTAAAAGCTGCGAAACAAGAGTCAGCGGTTGCTTTGATATGCCTTTATTTTTACATCTCGCGGAGGAGGAGCAAAAATTTATCATAGATTTTGTAAAAGAAGGCGGAAGCCTTAAAAAAATGTTGATGAAACTAAAGCTCAGTTATCCAAGCGTTAGAAATATCCTCGATGCTATAATCGAGAAGCTATCTTTATTGGAAAGGAAGGAAAAATGAAAAATCTAAGCTTATTTTTTAATCCTTTTGTAAAGTTAAACGAGAAGATTGCGCTAATTTTAGGTATAGTTAACGCCATTGTTTTACCTTCCCCATATAAGCCGCGTACTATTAAATCCACCGTTGCCAATAGATTATGAGTGGGTTATTCAGCATTGGAATTGGAAGTCTGCAGCACTTGTGTATATGTCGGTATTGCCTTTGATTTGGTCGTGGATTTTGATGTTCAATGCATTAAAAGTGTCGGCAAATTTAAAAGGCTGGCGTTTGTGGACTGCTTACGTTTCTGCATTCTTGGCCCTTGTATTGCTCATGCGCCTATTTGCATTCAATTTTCTGTTTCGGGAAGATTTTTGCTTTGTGCCATCTTCACTAAAGCAAAATATCGTTGCTACGCCTTCCGAGAAATCAACAAAGCCTACGCATCTTGGAGTGTGGGCAAGCGCACTCGGAGAATACGAGTCGGCCTTGCAGATGGGAGAAAAGTCCGACAAAATCAATATTACAATTGTAAACGACGCCAAGTTGTCCGTAAAAGCGAAATTTCTTTCCGACCCTTCAAAAATCTTTCCAGTAGAGAACTTTAATATAAGATCAACATTAAAAGGGACGTTAATATCTTTCGATATACTGGGAAAGAAATCACATTTTGAAGGATATTTTACTGCCTCGGACGGGAATAGCTTCAGAGGAGTTTTTACAAGTGCAGTCGGCAAGTCTGAGCTTAGCTTTGAAAAAAACAAGCTTTTGCGATTCCAAGATTCGGCGCGGATAAAATTTCGCGATGGATTTGATTTAAAGAGGCTTGAATACGAAATGCGTTTTTCCGATTCCGAAATATATCTTCTTGCGGCTGAAAAACTCCCCAAAGGGATAAAAGCCACATATGTTAACAAAGACGACATGGCTCGTGAGATTTGGGAGTCGTCGATTTTGTCGACAGTCCAAAACGGAAACGAAACATATGCCGAATTATCCGTATCTAATAATTTCATGGGGATGTGCAATATTTACGTAAAGGCTCTTGTAGATGCGATAAGCCGGGTATCAGGCTTTTGGGAAATGGAAAAGACGGATGCGCGCATAAAAACTCTTAGGGAAGAGCTAAAGAGGGAAAACATTATTGCAAACAGAAAGTCTATAATAGAAAATATTTGCAATATATGTTCTTCCGGCGAACTAAAAAGCCAAGTGAAAGAGGTTTTGTATGGGAAAACAAATATGCGCCTTTTCGACTTGAATATCCCAAATATTCTTGGGAAAGATTACCTGTCTCAATTTAATTTGTCCTCAGACAAAGACTTTATCAAATTTATTGGAACAGTTGAAGATAAATTTTATCATAATGGCCGCATTGATACCGTATCGAAGTTTGAAGTAATATTCTCCCCTGAAGATGGTAGAGCTATTTTGTCTTATTCACCAAGGCAAATTGCATATAAGAAAAACGCTACAGACAAGTCATGGAGTTGCAAAGAAGATAATGTTAAATTTGTTTATGAACGCTATGACTGTAAAAATACGAAAGGAGATACCGCCTCCATTTACGACTCCTTTTGGTATAAATTTTTCCCGAAGTTTATAATATTTCCGGATGCGGGCCCAAGAGATAAAATCCAAACGTTATCGGAAACTCTTACACGCATTCCAGCTTATCCGCCTGTAATTTTTATAAGAACCAATGATGAATATGTGTTGCGCACCACCGATTTATCCAAGTGCGAACTTTCATTTAAATATCCAAGCCATGTTTCTATAAAAATAGACTCTACCAAAAATATTCTCATTGATAATATTCCCGTTAAAAAGGATAAATTGCTTAGTTTACTTTCGGAATTTGCAAAAACTCATAAAGATTTGCCAGAAGCTTTTATTGATGTAGGGGAAAATGTTCCCGAAGAATATGCAATCGAAATATCCAACGCATTAAAAGAACATGGATTTAAAAAAATCAAATACGGCGCCCCTATTCCCATATTAGAAAAAATATCGGTAAATAGCGGCAATATTTTGCAGGAATATAAGTACTTAGACAAGATTGAAATAAGCGGCTCGAAAATAGTTATACCGCGCATATTGCGCTATTCTATGTATTGTTCGCATTACTCTCCGTTGAGACATAATACTTGTATCGTAAGTTTAGAGTCCGCAAAAGTCCTCAAAAATTTCGATTTTGAAAAATATGTAAAAGACAAATATAAATAATGCACTTAGAGGATAAAGCACAGTATAATGAACAGTGCTTAAAAAAGCATTGTATGGCAAGTTTTGAGAATTAAATTATATCCTTCAAACTATGTATGCAAATCTTCTTCATTTATTATAAAGCTTGTGTGGCGGCGTATTGGCGTATTTGAAAATCTGAGATTGAAGGAAGAAACTTCGCTATGTTCCTTTAGGAGCCTATATGAGCTCTCCAGTCTGCCAAAACCTATGCGACTCCTAAAATTAAAAGATAAAATAAACTATAATTAATATTTATTTAAATATAAAACAATAAAAATGCATTTAACACCGTAATGCAAGATATGCGGCTTTTTAGAGCAAAATAGGGTAATTTATGGGGAGGAT
>CALXOC010000067.1 GCA_944389915.1 uncultured Opitutales bacterium
GCCTTTTTACCCGCGGGCGTACTGTCAGAAAACGCGCGCCTTGCTGTTCTCATAAACTCGAGATTTCCACGGCAATTTTGCGCCCACAAGGCTGCCGACATTGCCGTAATGCGCCTTGCCCAGGCCCTATCAAGCACCCGGACTTACGCCTCTGCGAAAGAGCGGCTCGTGCTGCTACGGGCGGCGGCGGAGATATCCGGTATAAGGGATTATGCCGCCCTTAGGGGCAAATGCCTTGAAACGGGCCTGTCAATTTTAAAGTATCAGGACAAAAACGGGCTTTTTGCATTTTCCGGCGCAAGCGCCGACATTGCCGAAAACGCATTGGCTGTGTCGTTTCTTGCGAAACTATCTTCGCATTCGCCCGACGCCCGCATAGAGCAAGCTCTAAAACATTGCGCAAAGGCGCTTGTGAAAATTCTCAACATGCCCGGTGAAATGCCCGCCGCCGTCGACAGGGGAAAAATGGGGCGCATCGCGTCGCAGGCATCGTCGTACGAGTATGCATACCTGTGTTCCGCCCTTGCCGACATGCATAAATTAACAGGTGAAAATGCATATCTTGACGCCCTGTCTAAAAGCGCCGACGAATGGGGCCGTTTTTACATGACGAAACTCGGACTCTTTTCCGTAAACTCACAAAACTCAGCGCTCGGAGGCTTCCTGCGCCCCGTGCTTGTGGAGGACTATGAAATGCCCTCATATCTGGGCGAAGCCGCGCAATCGGCAAAATATCTGTCGAAGCACAGGCGCAATGCCGCATTCCCCTGCGGAGGCAAACTTGCAATAATGTCCGATGCCGCCTTTAGGCAAATTCCACTCAACAACGGCTCCTACGCAAGTTTCAAACTCGCGGCTCTGCGCTAACGCTACGACGTAAGCATTCTTATGCGCGGTTCAAATCTCGGAATTGACACTGAAATCTTTGTGCCTTTGCCCGCCTTGCTGCTTACGTCAAGCCTGCCATTATGGGCCCGCACTATGGCCTGCATTATTGTCATGCCCAAGCCGTGCCCGTCGGGCTTGGTGGTAAAATAGGGCTCAAAAAGTTTCGACATGGCGCTGTCGGTGATTCCGCAACCCGTGTCGGAAAAAGACAGCCTGACAAAATCGTCGTCGCTGGAGGCTACTATGTGTATTTTTCCGCCGCCGTCCATGGCTTCCATGGCGTTTCTAAGTATGTTAAAATACAGTTGCTTTAACATGTTGCCATCGGCCAGAGCCGTCGGGAGCGAGCCCTCTGCCTCTACGCTCACGGATATTTTCAGGTTTTCAAGCTCGCCGTTCAGAATTTTTAAAGTCGAAGCCAAAGGCACGAGAACGTCGCACTCCTTCATGTCCGGCTTCATCGGGCGCAAGGCCTTCAAAAAATTTTCTATTATGGCGTCGAGGCGCGTAACTTCGGCGGAGCAGACCTCCACGGAATCTTCTATGCCGGAGAGCTCGTCGAAAATCTGCGGGTATTTTTTCGCGAGCTTGCCAAGCCGCCTTCTTGCCAGCTGCAAATGAATATTTATGGAGTTCAGCGGATTCCCCAATTCGTGCGCAACTCCGGAAGCCAACTTTATTAGCGAAGACATCTTTTCGCTTTCAATCAACTCCTCCGTGCCCTGCTTGACCTCAGTTACGTCGTTTACAATTATAGCGAAAGTGTCGCTCCCCGAACCGAAATTAAAGGGTATTATCTGCACGCTGAGATTCCTCTCCTCGGGATATGTAACGCCAAATTCCCTTCTAACGGCGCTGTCCTCCTCAAGAACTATCTTTACGGCCTCCTCGAGGCAAGGCAAAAGCTTGAATATGGAGGGCGGATTTTTCCCCAAGCCCAATAGGCGCTCCGCATAGCTGTTGGCAAATTGTATTACCCCGTATGCGTCGGTAACCAATATAGCCGAATGTATGGCGTTAAAAACGGTTTCTATGCGCGATAATTCGCGCGCCAGCCTCTTGTTGGTCCGCAAGAGTTGGCCCAAGCTTTCCTTCTCAGCGTCGAACTCCTCCATGGAACTATCCCAGCCTAATTTTTAGGCTGTTTCCATGAGCGTCAAGCATCTCCATTTCCGAAAATGCGCCGACCACCCCAGCAGCCTTTTTCAATGACTTAGAGCCGTATTTCACAAGCGAGCTTCTGCGCATGAAGTCCGACAGCTGCAAACCGCCGGAAAAGCGCCCCGTTCTGCCGGTGGGAAGCGTATGGCTTGGCCCCGCGGTAAAATCTCCCAAGACCGTGGGGGTATTTTCTCCCAATAAAAGCGCCCCAGCCGTTCCTATTTTCAAAGCGAGGCTGTCGGGATTTTTAACATGCAATTCAAGATGCTCGGGCGCAATGTAATTGGCCACCTCCGCGGCCGCTGTTAAGTCCGGAACTATTATGGCATAGGCCGAATTGCGGATAATTTTCAGGAATTTATCGGCCCTGCTCAAATACTTAGACATATTTTTTACTTCTGCACCCACAGCGCCAATAAGTTCTCCGTTTGTGCACGCCAGATATATTTTCTCTTTTCCGCTGCCATGCTCCGCCTGAGAAAGCAAATCCGATGCAATATACTTCGGATTCGCGGAAGAATCGGCTATAATCATGACCTCGCTCGGGCCGGGGAGCAAATCGCAGCCCACCTTTCCAAACAGCTGGCGCTTAGCCTCTATCACATAGGCGTTTCCCGGCCCATATAGCTTGTCGACCGCGCGGATGGAGGCCGTTCCGCAAGCCATTGCAGCTATGGCCTGCGCCCCTCCCGCCTTATAGATTTCGCCCGCTCCAGCCATAGAGAGCGCGCACAGGATATAAGCGTTTACGCTTCCGTCGGCTGAGGGAGGGGTGCACACGCATATTTCAGGGCAACCCGCCAATTTCGCCAAGGTAACTGTCATAACGACGGTCGAAGCCAAAGGCGCGCTTCCGCCTGGAACATAGATTCCAACGCGGCGTATAGGATAAAAGTTTTCTCCTATTACGGCGCCGTGCGGATTTTTAGCCCGCCAATTCTTGGGCATTGTGTGCCTGTGGTAAGCCTTTACACATTCTATTGCCTCTCTTATCGCACGCTTCTTGCCTGCGGGAACGGCGGCGCGCGCGGCGCGAATTTCCTCGTCGCCAACCCTGAATTTTTTCAGGTGCGCGCCGTCGAATTTTTCTGTAAGCTCAAACAAGGCCTTGTCTCCGCGCTTGCGAATGTCGGAAATTATCCCCTCTACGCCGGCGGATATTTCCGCGTCAGTCTCAGTGGGAGCGCAAGCCGATTCCAATTTTCTCCAAAATCCCGCCTTGGAATAATCAAAAATTTTCATCTAAAAAATCTACTCCATTCGAATCCATATTATCAAGATTATTCGGCGCTAAAGGGGCGGGCTAAAACAATTCCCCCTGCCGCGGCCCCGAATCCAAAAGCGAATCGCCGAGAATCTCGGAAAACCGCCCAAGCAAATCGTCTGCTTTTTTTATGTAATATTCGGCGTCGTAAGGAGCCTTAACGGGGTCGTACATGGACACCGGCAGCGCCCTGCTCCAATCGGGGGCCTTCTTTGAGCCCTCCTTTGCGGCAATATAATACAACACCTTCTCTCCAACCTCCGGGCGCGGATTCATAAGAAGCGCGGCCTCCATAGCAGCCCGCCTGCCCTTGCCGGTTTTTGAAATGTCCGACTCGTATTGTGCGGGCGATTTGCTTATAAATTCACCCTTCGCCAGCTCCAATATGTCGGCGTTTCCGGAAAGTATTTTTTGTTTGGCTTTCTCAATATCGCTTATTATGGCGTCGCCTTTGCCCAAGAGTTTATCGCGCACAAGCGTCTCGGTTAAAGCCCGCAAGTACGGCTCGGTCGAGCGATTTCTAAGCGCCGATCCCCGGAGCAAGACCTTGCCGCTATCCAACAATGCGTAATTTTTCGCCTTATAGCAAAGCATTGCATCGTATGACCCGTCAAACTCAAGCTCTACCCCTTCGGGCAAAACCGACGAAACCTTGCTCAACAAATCTCCCGCCTTTGCGAAATATTCGTCGCTGGAAACATATATGCCGTCGGTGTCGGCCTCCAATACAGAGCAGCCAAGCATTGAGAACTCGTTTATAAGGTCGGAAAGTATGCGCCTGCCCATTGCGGTTATCTCGGCGGCCAACTGGGTGTCTCCAAAAGTGGCCGTTCCAAGCCCCAAATAACCGTAAAAGGAGTTTATAAGAATCTTAAAGCTCTTCTGCCTGGCGTCGTATTCGCGCCTCAGCAGCAAATCTTCGGCCTCGCGCGACAGCCACTTGTATTTCAGCCTGTAAGAGCGCAGTTTCTCAAGCTCGGGAAGAAAAGTCCCCAGATAGTCGTTGCGCGGATATTTTTTGAGAAGAAGCATCAATCTCGGATATAGCGACGCCACGTCGTAATGGAGCACATTCTCAAATACGCCCGTCTTAAAGCTCTCCGACAGCGCCCCTTCTATAAAAGTCGACTCCTGCGGCAAAGGCAGCGCTGCCCTTGCGGCATAATATTTCTCCAAAAACACGCTCTCCACTTTCCTTCCGCTTCCCCTCAA
>CALXOC010000068.1 GCA_944389915.1 uncultured Opitutales bacterium
GGCTCTTCTCGACACATTCACTATGCGCGAGAAATTCGGGGGCAATTTCAAAGGCAAAAAAATAACCATACTCGGAGATATCCTTTTTAGCCGCGTTGCCCGCAGCGACATTCAAGCCCTCAATAAGCTCGGCGCAGAAGTTACCCTCGCAGGCCCGTCGACTCTCGTTCCTACCGAGTTTGAAAAACTTGGGGCGCGCATATGTTTCAATCTTGAGGAAGCGGTCTCGGAAGCGGATGTTGTGATGTTGCTTAGAATACAGCACGAGCGCCAGAGCGCAACCCATTTCCCGTCCATATCCGAGTACGCTAACGTCTTCGGAATGAACAAGCTCAGGGAGGGGCTTTTAAAGGAGGGGGTATTTATAATGCATCCGGGCCCGATTAACAGGGGGGTGGAGCTGGACAGCTTTTTGGCTGATTCGGAAAGATCGGTTATATTAAATCAGGTTACAAACGGAGTAGCCGTGAGAATGGCGGTAATGAAACTTTGCATGCAGGCGGCTGAAAGGTAGTTGTTATGTCGGGCAATTTGATTGTAAAAAATGCGAGGGTTGTGGATCCCTCGCGCAATATTGACGAAATTGGAGACGTATTTGTAACTTCCGGCAAATTCGCCGCCGTTGCGGCGCCCAAGGCAGACATGCTTGATGCTAAGGGGCTGACTCTGATGCCGGCCTTTGTAGACATGCATGTCCATTTGCGCGAACCCGGACAGACCTCAAAGGAGACGATAGCAAGCGGCACTGCCGCGGCTGCGGCAGGCGGGTACACATCTATTCTTGCCATGCCAAACACTTCTCCTGCGGCGGATTCTCCTTCCACCATAAGGCTGATAAACGACATAATTTCGGAATCGGCAAAAGTGAAGGTTTACCAGAGCGCATGCATCACCGAGGGCAGGGAGGGCACAAAGCTTGCCCCCTACGGCTCTTTAAAGAAACTTGGCGTGGTAGCGCTGACCGACGACGGCTCTTGCGTGCAGAGCGCCGAACTTATGCGCAACGCCATGGTCTATGCAAAAATGTTCGGTTTGTTTATAATGGACCATTGCCAGGAGTATACTCTGACTTCAGGTGGACAAATGCACGAGGGAGAATGGTCCGTTCGCTTAGGTTTGGGCGGTTGGCCCTCCGCCGCCGAAGACATCATAGTTTCGCGCGATGTGATTCTGGCGCATTACGCGCATTGCCACATACATCTTCAGCATATATCGAGCGCGCTGTCGGTTGACATAATAAGAAATGCAAAGCGGCTCGGAACAAGCGTTTCGGCCGAGGCTACGCCCCACCACCTGAGCCTGACAGACGAATGCCTGCGCAATTACGACACAAACTTCAAGATGTGCCCGCCGGTGCGTTCCCGCGCCGATGTCGAAGCTCTGGTTGAGGGCATTGTCGACGGCACCATAGAGGTAATAGCAAGCGACCACGCGCCTCATACCATAACGGATAAGGACAGGGAGTTTAATCTCGCCCCCTTCGGAATAATAGGCCTTGAAACGGCATTCAGCGTATGTTACGCGGCTCTGGTCAGGAGCGGAAAGATAACTTTGCCGCACCTTGTCCGCCTGATGTCGACTCGGCCGGCTGAGCTGCTCGGCATAGAGGCCGGCACTCTCAATCCGGGTGCTCCCGCCGACTTTGTGCTTGTTGACGAAAATGCAAGTTACGTTTATTCCTCAACACTGTCCCGTTCAGAGAATTCTCCGTGGCTTGGTAAGACCCTTTATGGCCGCGTAATGCGCACCTATATGAACGGCGCAATAGTCTACAAAGCGTAGCATGGGACTTGAAGGCATATTGTTCCTGGCCGCCGTAATAGTGGCTGCGTCTTGCGCAATGTTTAAATATGCCGGTAAATTCCCGGGAGGCGCCGGAATGCTAAAGTGTTCGCTTTCGGAATTTATTCTGCTGCTTTTTATGACTTTTTCCGTTCTATATATTGGAATAGGATTGGCCAAGCTTGGGGCGCGCTTTTTCCCCGGAAATGTAGCAATGGGCACTTTGCTTCCTACGGCCATGTTTCAGGCTTTAATGATAGCGGCTGTTTTTGCTTTTTTTAAAATGGCAAAATTGGGTTCTCCATTTGGGAGGCTGTCTTTTAGGGCATGTTTGGTGGGGTGTATTTTTTTTGTGTACTCTCTTGTGATAGTCATGTTTTTGGGCGCCGAAATTTCATTAATATACGAGATTTTTACAGGAGAATATCCGGCCCGCCAAAACGTAGTGGAAATATTCAACAATCTCGAGGGCACTTATGCTTTCATGCTGGGGATATTTTCGGTTGTGTTTTTGGCGCCTATCGCAGAAGAGCTCATATTTAGGGGTGTGCTATATAGAATATCCAAGTCTTGGCTTGTACATTCGGGCTTTTCTCCAACTCTTTCCGCCTGGCTTTCCGCGCTTGCCACCGCTTTGTTATTTGCGTTGGTGCACGCGAATTTCTTTGCGTTCTTTCCTCTTGTCGCGATGGGGGTAATACTTGTTTTTGCGTACGAAAAAAGTTCAAGCATAATTTCCCCCATAATAACACATTCGCTTTTTAATTGCGCTAATATTGCGCTGCTCTTTATTTCAAAATGAAGCCGTTTTGCAAGAGGGGAAATATTTCCGGCATGGGGGAAAAGGCCCTGATAGCCCGCATATGTTCGCGTCTCGGAGCGGCAGTTCCGCAATATCCGCACGGGCCGGGGGACGATTGCGCTCTTTTTGCGTCAAAAAACTTCAAGAAAAACGTCTTTGCCACAAGCGACGCCGTAATTTTGGGAGTGCATTTTGCCGAAAACACTCCGCCGCGTCTGGCCGGAGAAAAACTAATAAAGCGCAATGTCAGCGATATCGCCTCAATGGGCGCCCTTCCGCGCATCGCCATGACAAGCGCCATACTTTCCAAAGATTTGTCGCCGGCATGGCTGGACGCTTTTTGTTGCGGGGCGGGAAATGCAGCGTCGAAGTATGGGATAAATATTGTGGGTGGAGATGTTGCGGCGGCTGGAAACTCTTTTTTTTCTATGCATCTTGCTCTCTTGGGAGATTCGGATTTGCCTCCGCTTCTGAGGCGCGGCGCAAGGGACTCCGATTTCTTGTTTGTCAGCGGCGAACTCGGATACTCTTTTGAGAGCGGGCGCCACTTGCATTTCGAGCCGCGCCTGCGCGAGGGCAGATTTCTGGCGAAATGGAATAAGGAGCATACGTCCAAAGTAACTTCATGCACCGATATAAGCGACGGTTTGTCCGGAGACATTTGCAATATAATTCCGCCTGACTGCAAGGCGCTTCTCGACTGCGGGGCCCTGCCGCGCGCGAAATTCCGCTCAAAAACAGCCTCTTTGGAAAGAGTTTTGTGCGACGGCGAGGACTATGAATTGCTCTTCTCTTTTTGCGGTTCGGATTCCGATCGGGCGAATTTTGAAAAAAAATATGCCAAAGCAATAGGCAAGCCGCCAATATATATAGGCAGGATTGCAAAAAAAACGCGCCCCGATGAAGGGGCGCTGTTTCTCAATTTTGGCGATGGAATATTAAGAGAATTTCGCGGAAGGGGTTTTGACCATTATCTGCGAGATTGATTCTTTTTTATTTCGTCGGGTGTGAGATCTTCGGATCCGCCGCTCATAGCCTCGGTGTATGCGCTAATCAGGCCGTTTGCTATGGCCATTTGCTGTACAATATCCCCGCGGAAGACGGTGTAGTATTCCTTCGGGTCCATGTCTCTCATGGCTATTTTTAATATTGTGATTATGTCTTGCGCATATCCCCTGTATATTCTCATAAAGCGAGACTCGTCCATTCTGTTCCTAAATTCGCGTATATATTTTTGGGCAATTTTTCCGAGTACATGGTTGTTCTCAAAATCGGAGAGGCGCTTCTTTGATATTAATTCCATGATCTCGTTATTGGCTGTCTTTAGGGCCTCCAATTTAGATTTCTGTTCCGAGAACTTTTCAAGGTTGATTTTTTCCCAAGATGACAGTTTGTCGATGCGCGCGCAAATAAGCTGGGAATTGCCCTTTGCCAAATTTCGCTTTAGTTTGTTTATTTCCGCTCTGTCGCTCCACCTGATTTTTCCCACTGGAGCCTTACCGGCAAAAAGCATGCCTACTGTTGCGTAATTTTCGGATTCAATTACAAGCGCCCCTTCGGAATATGTTGGCGGAATTTTAGAACTTAACGTCAAAATGGGATTGGAAATTGCCGATACCTTTACAGGGAAAGAGGTTACAGTTGAGTTGTAGTAGCCCACAACAATGGAATTCTTCCCCAAAATAGACCTGTATTCGCGCTCGTCGAGCAATACGGTGTTGCGCATGTCCTGCGGTATCGATTTTGGAAGTATGGCAATCAGAGGCAGCTCCTTAGAGGCTACAATGTCGCCTATGTCAAATTCTATTTGTTCGCCAAGCGTATTGCTTATTGTCATTCCGTTTGTGGAATATGCAGAAAATGGAGCAAGCAGAACCTGCCTGCCGTTCAATTCTATGGTTATTGCAGCGCACTTTACGGCGCCGTCGACTAAAAAGGTCTGTTTCTGGTAGGTATCGCGCGCGATTTTCTGGCGTTCGCTAATTGGTATGTTTCTCTTTGTATCCTGCAAAGATTGCGTAGGAGATCCTCCCGCAATGGGGGAGCTGTGCAAAGCGCCGCTGTCTTTGGCTTCTTGGGCATCCTCTACCTTAAATTGCGTTTTTAGCTGTTTAAGTTGAGCTTCAAAATCTCCGGGGAGAAGTTTGGCTACAACTTCCTTTGCCACATTCAGTGTGGTCTGATCAACACCGGCTGGTCTAAACGAATCGAGAGACAGCTTTGCCGCGAGTTGTTTCCGCAGAGATTCGTTGACTTCATTGAGGTCCGTTATTCCCTTAGCTTCAAGCGCCTTGCGCAAAGCCTTGTATGTATCAAGGCCAAATTGAGTCTTGTATTCCGACATTCCTGCCGCAAGATTTGCTTGTTCGCTTATAAAATTCTCCTGCTTGGAGTATTCGTAGGGGAATTTCTTTTGGGCCGCCGCCTTTATCAGGTTCAACTCCTCTTCGTCCACGGGAAAGGTCATGTTTTGTATGGTTTCCCATGCCTCGATTTGGCGGGATTGCCACGATTTTGCGGCGGCCTGATTGTCGGGGTGCAACTCTTTGGCCTTGGCTGATATTTGCGCTTTTAAGTCAGCCGGGATTTCCTGCGCGAATGATGTCGCCGACACTATGGCGGCGCACGATACGATTAGGGCGAATAAATTTCTCATAGTTTTGTAAGTTAAATTTTAGCTAATGCCATGTCAACTGTTTCTTGGCGATTTAACTTTATTCATGCCGGTCCCTTTTATATAAAAGGCGCTTCACTTTTTAGTTGCGCCAAAATCGCTGCGTAGTAATTTAAAACAGTTTTTTATTTTGCGATTATTCATGAATTTTTTTAAGAAACTCTTAAACATAGGCGAAAGCCTCATAGCCTCAAGAAATCGCTCCAAGCGCGCGTCAAAAACTTCTTCGGCGCGGAGCGAAGCAGATTCTTCAAAAAGGCGCCGGGCAAAATCCTCAAGAAAGGGCTCTCTATCTGAAAATAAGTCCGCCGCCGCTTCAAATGGCTCTTCTGCAAATTCTGCGCCGCGCGGCCGCCGCGCAAAAAACAATGTGCGCTCCGATACCGATGTGCGCGCAAAAAAAGCCGACAGGCCACTTAAGGCCCCGCCGGAACCTGCAAGCATGGAAATTTTAAAGACGGAAATTCCGGATTTTGCGGATTTTGGACTGGGCGAAAGGGTGCTTTCCGCCGTAAGGGATATGGGATACAAAACTCCAACACCCATTCAAAGCGCGGCTATCCCTCTAATATTAAAAGGCATGGACATAATAGGAACCGCGCAGACCGGAACTGGCAAGACGGCGGCATTTTCTCTGCCCATAATAGATATGCTCAAGGGCGCGGAATCAAAGCCCAGGGTTTTGGTATTGAGCCCGACCAGGGAACTTGCCTCGCAGACGGCCGCCGCTTTTGCGGCGTTTTCAAAATACTCGCAATTGGAAAGCGTGCTGATTCAGGGAGGTGTCTCAATGGATAGGCAGGTTGATCAGCTCAGGCGCGGCGCCGATATAGTGGTTGCTACGCCCGGACGGCTTATCGACCATATGCGGCAAAAGACAATTTCTTTGTCGGCGGTAAAATATCTCGTATTGGACGAAGTCGACAGAATGTTCGACATGGGATTTATAGACGACGTTTCTTACATTATTAGGCGCTGTCCGAAACAGAGGCAGACTCTGTTCTTTTCAGCAACCATGCCCGATGCGGTTTTGCGCCTTTCAAATTGGGCTTTGAAAGATCCCGAGCGTGTAGGAATGTCTATAGCCTGTTCCCCGGCCGAAACAATCGAACATTTTGTATATCCCGTGGACAGCATTCAGAAGTACGACATGATAATAGAGATTCTCAAAGGCATAGAATTTGAGAGCCTGATTGTGTTCACTCGCACCCGCATGGACGCAGACCGCATTGGCGAGTGGCTGGCCGGCCACGCCTACAAAGTTTCCGTATTGCACTCCGACAGGACCCAGAGGGAGCGCGACAAGGCGCTTTCAGACTTCAAGAAAGGGAAAACCAACATATTGGTCGCCACCGACATTGCCTCTCGCGGTTTGGATATTTCAAATGTCGGCTATGTAATCAACTACAACGTGCCTGAACATTCGGAGGATTATGTCCACAGAATAGGGCGCACGGGCAGAGCCAATAGGGAAGGGAAAGCCATTACATTGTTTTCTTCTGAGGAGACGGAATTTCTCAAGCGCATAGAAACTCTAATAAATTCGCGCATTGAGCGAAAAAAGCTCGAAGGCTTTGCGTATAGAAACGAGCCGGTCTTAGAGGAGGAAATCAAGCGCCCGAGGCGCAGAAACAAATAGCTTTTAAGGGCAGCTCTTTGTTTTTGCATGAGAAAAGCCGGAAGGCGCGCATTAAAACGGCCCCTTCAACTCCTCTATATCCGCATTTATCAATTCGCGGAAACTTTCCAGCGAATTGGCGTTGCTCGGCGTAGGCGAACTTGACAGAAGCGCAGCGAAAGACAATGCGCTGCCGGAAAAAAACGCGCATGCACCTGCCGGGCATACGCCGTAAAAATCGTTGGGTTCTATTTGCACGCCTGCGTCGGTGACATATATGTCGCTGCGGATGCTATCGCATTCCAAGGAGGTCTGTGAGTGGCAAAATTTGCCGCGGCAATCCGGAAGCAAGAGCCTATTGCGTATTTTATCTCTGGCGGCTTCGTTTAAATACCAAAATTTTATGCTTGATGAACCGTAAACGCAGGCATAATCCGAACCGAATTTTAGTTTTAATTCGGCAATTTTCGACGGCAGGTTTATCTTGGATTTTGCCGCTTCAAGCCCGTATCCGGATATTACGCGCAAGTCCCAGTCGCGCCCGGATTTTTCAAGAGTTTTGATGAGCGTTCTTATGTCGCGGGAATATTCGCTTAGAAAGGATTTTATATCGGTTGCGCCGCATTTGCCACCAATGAGCAGCCTTCCCAAGTCTGTGGAGCTTATAAAGGCGAAATTCGCTTCGCCTTTGCCTAAAAAATTTGAGAGCTTTGCAAGGTTTTCTCCAAAAGCGAGCTTTGGGTCTGAAATAAAAAATTTTAGCCCGCTCTTATCCAGCGCGTTGCGAAGGCGTTTTAAGGCGCCGGATTCTTTTTGACAAAATATTTCCGCGATTCCCGAAGTATTGAAGAAAGGAAGGTGCTCGTAGCTCATTGAAAGAATTTGGAGCTCGCGCCCTTTGATGCCGGAAATTATATCGGAAACTTTGCGCCTCGTCCATTTCCGGTTCATGAGGCATTTTGGATGCAGTCCGGCTCCGAAAAAATACTTGACATATTTTAGGGATTTAAAAGGTGAATCTTTAGGATTGTACGCAAACGCGGGATATTCGCCAGATCCGCCTAAAGCCGTGCGAAGCGCGCACATTGGAGCCTCCAAAACCGACGAAATTTTGCGGCGGAATGGAAGCTCTTCTTTTAAAAAACCGGAATCCTGGGCCATTTCCCACCCCAGTGCGTCTATATAAATGTATATTCGCGCTTTCATTTCTTAGAATATTCTCTTGGGCGATAATGCCGCCGAATCCTGAAAATGCAAACAGAAATCATGGAGCTTTTAGTTTTGCGCGCCTCGCCCCGCAAGCGGCGTACCCTTGTCGGCCGCGGACGCCGAAACCGAAGTGGTGCCTTCGGTCCTAAAGTCGAAACCCGAATTTGCATGAAGCTACAATTTACGCTTGGAAATTTTCGGCATGCATGCAATAAATTAAGCCGGAATTTGCAAAATGATAGAATATTTGAGGATATCGAAGCTTGCGCTGCTCGATGAGGCCCGGCTGGATTTTTCCGGGGGCTTTAGCGTTGTAACCGGCGAGACAGGCGCGGGCAAAAGCGTGTTGCTTGGGGCATTGTCCATGCTTGCCGGCAACCGCTGCTCAAAGGATGTCGTCAAGGCGGGCGCGCAGTCGTGCAGGGTTGAGGCTTTGTTGCGCATTTGCGACACATCGAAAATCGACGAGTACCTTGAGGGCATTGGGGTCTCTAAATGCGAAGATTCCGCCCTGCTCATATCGCGCTGTATTTATTCCGACAAACCCGCGCGTGCCTTTGTTAACGGCACTCCGGTTTCGCTCTCGAATCTCGCCGGCCTCGGAGAATATTGGATTGATTTTCACGGCCCCGGCGAGCCGCAGAAGCTGTTTTCGTCAAAAAACCAGCTTGCCATGCTCGATTCGTTTATTCCCGACTCCGGAGCTGTGCGCGATTACAAAAAGCTGTTTAAGATGCGCGCGGACGTCATCAGGCAGATAGACGAATTGAAAAACGGGAAGCGCCTCGGGGCAGACGAAGTCGAGTTTTTGAAAGGGCAGATAGGCGCCATAGATGCTGTCAATCCTACAAACAAGTCCATTGCCGAGCTCGAGGAGAAGTCAAAAATGGCCGAAATGGCGAGCGACATAGTTGGGAAGTCATCGGCAATTTATTCGCTTTTGTGCGGAGAGCAGGGGGCTTCGGAAATGATTGCGGCAGCAAACAGGCTGGCTTCGGAGCTTGCGTGCGCGGGCGACTCGGCAGCGGCTCTCGCGCGCAGGATTGAGTCTTTGGGCGTTGAGATTTCCGACATTGCCTCTGATTACGAGGCCCTTGCCAAGGAGTGCGACATGGACGACGCGGAGATAGAGCTTGTAAGATCCAAGATGTCTGCGTGGTTAGCTTTGGCCCGCAAATACGGCGCTACCGCGGAAATGGTGCTCGGCGCTCGAAATGACATGCAAAAAAGGCTCGACGCACAGTCTGGGTACAAGGAATTACTTGAAAAAC
>CALXOC010000069.1 GCA_944389915.1 uncultured Opitutales bacterium
AAAATCGGCGTTGTCTCCGCATTTTTTCATTATCGTATCTGAGAGCTTTATCCTAAACTCATCGAGGTTTTTTTCGCCGACCGAAACACCAACCGCCATGGGATGCCCACCCCAGCTGCCGAGCAAATCGGAACATGACGCCAAACAATCAACGAGATCCACTCCGGCGACACTCCTGCCCGAGCCTTTTGTAAAGCCGCCGTCAACCTCCCCGAATACTATTACCGGACGGTGGAACTCCCTGCACAGTTTTCCGGCAATTATGCCGACTACCCCGGGGTGCCAAGACGGGTCAAATACGACTATGCACGGATATTCATCGAGTTTTTTCTCGGCAATTTGGCGCATCGCCTCCTCGAGAACTCCGCGCTCAATTTCCTGGCGCTCTTTGTTTATGTCGTTTAGCTCGCATGCGGCCCTGTAGCAGGTTGTAAAATCGTCGCCCAGCAACATTTCAAGGGGCAAAGAAGCGTCGGCAAGCCGCCCGCTGGCATTAATCCGGGGGCCGAGCTTGAAAGATATGTCGACGGGCGTGATATCTTCGCCCAACGAGATACCGCTGGCTTGTATGAGCGCTTGTATTCCTGTTCGGCGGGTCGATTTCAAACGCTTTATGCCGTAGCGCGCCATTATTCTGTTTTCATCAACAAGCGGAACGAGATCCGCCACCGTGCCCATGGAGACCAAATCGAGATAATCTTTTAAATTGATTTCCCAAGAGCGGGAATCGTTGCGGATGCGCATTTCTTTTATCAGGCCGTGAACCAGCTTGAATACGAGCCCGACAGTGCACAAGTTGCGCCAAGGCGCTCCCTCTATGTCAAAGACGTGGGGATTAATCAATATATGGTCGTTTACAATGGCGTCTTTCGCCTGATGGTGGTCTACTATTATTAAGTCTATATTTTTTTTTCTGATGCAATTCACCGCTTCGTCGGCATTGGTTCCGCAATCGAGAGCTATCAACAAATCCGGTACGGAGCCCGCCATAGACCGCTCCAAAGCCGCCTTGCTTAGTCCGTATCCCTCTTCCATGCGCCGCGGTACAAAATAGGTTGGATTTACGCCGAAATGCCTGAGAATATTGACAAGCAAGGTGGTACTTGTAATGCCGTCCACATCGTAGTCACCGAATACAAGGATATTTTGTTTTTTCTCTATCGCCTCTATGATTCTGAGGACGGCGCTTCGCAGATTTTTCACCCCAAAGGGATCCTCAAGGTTTGCCAATTTCGGGCGGAGAAACATCTTTGCCTTTACGGGATCGCTATAACCGCGCTGCAAAACCAAAGCTCCGAGAATGGGCGACACCCCGAGATAGGCGCCCAAGTCCGAAGCGAGTTTTTTATCGTAGTCTATGAAATCCCATTCCATTTTTCGCGCGGGTTTTAATGCAAATCAAAGTTGTGAGCAAGCGCAAAATAAAAGACCGCCCGAAACGGACGGCCTTTGAAATTATGCTTCCCATTCGTGGCGTGTTTCCTCGGGCTCCTCCTTCTCGACCCGCGCCCTGCTTCCTCTATTCCACCAGTAGAATATGGGGCTGGCTATGAATATCGACGAGTAAGTGCCAACAAATATGCCTATCATGAACACTAGCGAAAAGTCTATTATTATGCCCGTTCCAAAGAGGAACAAAGCCAAAGATGCAAGGAAAGTAGTTATGCTTGTAAGCATCGTGCGCGACATGGTCCGGCTTATGGAATAGTTTATAATATCGCGCAATGTCATAGTAGGCTTTAATACGAGCTCCTCTCTTATGCGGTCGAATACGACTATTTTATCGTTTATGGAATAGCCCATAACCATTAAAACCGCCGCAACCATGGGAGACGAGAACTGCCCGCTTCCAACTCCGAACATGCCCAATGCCACATAAATGCCTATTGTAAGCAGAACGTCGTGGAATGTTGCAACGAGAGCTCCCACGCCGTAGCTGAGCTCAAATCTCAACGCAACGTAAACAAGTATTCCCAATAGCGATAGCGCCACAGCTATAAAGGCGTCTTTTGTTATATCGCTGCTCACCGAAGCCCCCACGCTGTTCTGGCCTATTATATATAGGCCCGCATCGGGATATTTTGACTTTAGCGCATTGAATACCTTTTCGCCCTTTTCGCTCTCAACCTGCAATACGAGCTTTTCGGCCTTTGAAGCTATATCCGTCTGGTAGGCAGCCTGAATCTCTCCAAGCCCGGTTTCGGAAGTGGAAGTGCTCAATGCGGTAATATCGCCCACCGACAGCTTTTTGTCGGGATTGAATCCGAGCGTTACCACGTCACCGCCGGTAAAATCAATGGACAAAGTTTTATCTCCCCTATAAATCAGTGCCGCAACCCCTATCAGCACCACGGTCCATGAAATTGCAAAAGACATTCTGGCGTAGCTCAGGAATTTTATCTTTAAGTCGTTCGGTATTAGCGAACGCTTTAGGGCGCTTCTTATTACATTGTAATTTATAGCCAGTTCCAAAAGGGCCCGGCTTACTACCAAGCAGGCAAATAGTGTGGTTAAAATACCTACGGCGAGCGTCACGCCGAATCCCTTTACCGGCCCCGTTCCGAATTTCCATAGTATGAGAGCCGAAATGAGAGTCGTTATATTGGCGTCGACAATGGTTGAAAAAGCTTTTTCATAACCCATTTGCAGAGAAGTCTTAAGGCTCTTTCCGTGAGATGTCTCCTCCCTCATTCGCTCGAATACGAGAATGTTTGAGTCAACCGCCATGCCTATGGTTAGAACCAAAGCCGCAATACCGGGCAAAGTAAAGGTGGCGCCAAAACTTGCCAATACGCCCACCAACACTACTATATTCACAACAACTGACAATAGCGCAATAAAGCCCATGCCGGAATAAAATACGAGCATGAAAAGCACAACCGCCGCCGTGCCTATGAGCGCCGCGGTTATGGAGCTGTCGCGGGCGTCCTCTGCCAAGGAAGGCCCGACTTCGTTTAGAGAAGTTCTTTTAAGCCCCACGGACAAGGGATTATTTAGGGCATTTGCAAGCTCTATTGCTTCCCGGCGCGTGAAATCGCCCGATATTTGCCCGCGAGAAGTTATCACAGATTGAATATTTGGAGCGCTAATCAGGCGCCCGTCTAAAACTATTGCAAGCGGCTGTTTTGTTCCGGTCCTATTATCCTCGTCAAGAATTTCCTTTGTTATTCTGCCGAATACTTTTGAGCCTTCGTCGGTAAATTCCATGCTCACAATAAAGCGGTTGGCGTCTTCCATTGCAGGCTGAGCACGCTTTACTATGTCTCCGCTGGCCTCGGGACGGCGCTTCACATAATAAGCCTCCGACACCAATTTGCCCTGGCGCTCAGACTCCATTACCATTACCTCGTATCCCGGCGGAATTTCCGAAGCCGGAGGCTTGAGGGAGCTTGGGCGAAGTTCCCTATGAACTTTGCGGAATTCAAGCTTTGCAGGCCTCGAAAGCTCCTCTATGGCCTCAGGATTGTCTTTAAGCGAAACTCCGGGCATTTGAACCTCTATGGAGTTGCCGCCCACAATTCTAATCGTGGGTTCAGTTACGCCCAAACCGTTGACTCGGTTATTCATTACGGTCAAAACGTCTTCCAGCTGCCCTTTTCGAGCCTGCTGGTCGGAAGTGAGGTTTTGGTCGTCTATCTCAAGAGTAAAGGATACACCGCCCTGAAGGTCGAGCCCCTTCTTGATGGCGCCTTTGCTCTGGCGATACAACTCTTTCAGCAAGATGTCGTTGCGTTTCTTTAGTATCTTTATGTCGGAGACATTTATGTCGGGAAAGAATACCGAAAGGTCAAGCTCGTTGGCATTGGAATAGTCTCTAAGAGCTATGTATAAGGTAGGGGACTTTGCAGGATTGTTTCTGTAGTTTTGCTTGTCCACGCGAGCCTCGGCCGCTTGGAGAATCTTTTGAAATTCCCCCTGCTTGGCTGTCGCCCGAGTCTGTATGTACTCCTCAAAGGGAGTATCGCTCGTCGGAGTCATCGACAGCACTGCCCAAGCTATGGCAAGCGCCGTTATTACGAGTTTCCACATTATGCCGCTCAATGAGCTATTCCCAGACATTTTAATATCTTTCCTTTATATATGAAAATTTGGCAAGGCAGCGCTCTTAGGTGCGCCTTTTATCTTGCCTTTCGCTTTTCTTACTTTTCCGAGGATTTTTCAGCCTCTCCCTCCACTTTCTGCTGAATCGCGGATTTTAAAAATTCAACCTTGTTGTTGTCCCCAAAACGTATTACAAAAGTCTTTTCCTTGACGTTTGTTATGGTGCCCAAAGCGCCTCCTATGGTTATGATATCGTCTCCGCTCTTGAGGGAGTCGAGCATTGCCTTATGCTGCTTTTGGCGTTTGCGCTGCGGCGCTATCATGAGAAAATACATGGCCGCAAACATCAAAACCAAAACCAAAATGAAGTTGCCGCCTCCCTGAGGGGCCGCTTCAGCGGCGGGAGTCGCGGCGGCCTGCGCCTGAGCAAAAATTGCCGTAATTGTATCCATATAGAAAATCTCCAGGTTGAAAAAATATAATAAGTCGCCCATTTAATGGGTATTCGGCTTCCCTTGCAAGAAAAATTTTCCATTTCAAAGCAGCCAAAAGGATTATGGAAAATAAAAAACGAGCCCAAGGCCATCAATCCTTAGACTCGTTTTAGCGTCATTGAAAAGAATCTTACTTTATGGTCTTTTTCTTTTCAGACACTCCAAGCTGCTCCCTCGCCAAATTCTGAAGAGTATTAGCAATGAAGTTTGAACGGTTGCGGTTGTCAAACTTTGCAAGCTCGTCAATCTGTTCAACCAAGCTCTGAGGCAGACTTATAGATATCTGCGTCATTCCAATCATTTTTCCGGACCCTTTTTTACGTGCCATAATTGTTTTCCTTCTTTTTATTAAGTAATTATTGTTTTTGTTGATTTATTTATATTTGTTAAATTTCAAACAAAATAAAATTGATGAACTGTTAACGCTCGTTTGAGATTAAACGTTTGAGTAATGTGTCTCAGTTTTTATCGCTGTCAATTTAATTTTCTAAAATTTTTTCCAAATGTTAGTGTTCATACCTTTTTTGAAGCTTATGATTACACATTTTAGGTTAATGTACTTACGCGCGACATTATTTTATATTTCACCTCCCCTATCATAGTTTACTACATCTTCGCAAAAGTGTTTTTAGTGCTTAGTAATTTCAAATGTAAATTTGTTCCAAAATAAATTACATAAAGTCTTAAAAACTTTTTTTGAAAGTCAATTCATTATTTAAACCTAAGAATTAAGTAATTACAAAATTTATTTTTTGTAAGTTAACTCTTATACATAAGGTATTTTTTATTATTGAAACAAATGATCTAAAAAATGTCAAAATTATGTTTCGCAGCCAAGCAAAATGCTAAACGCGCCGCGATATCAAAATAGAAAAAAATATGCACATGTATTTATAAACTGTTTAACTCATCTGTGATAAAAAAGAATTCCAAAAAATTCTATAAAGATTCATCTGTATGTGGGCAAAAAAATAACAAATTTCATATTTCCGCAAAAAAAAGCAAGATTAGCCCAAATGCAGACAATTCAACAAAAACAAAAAATGGCCTGCGAACTGCAAAGTTCGCAGGCCGACATAAATATGGAAACTATTTTCGCGGCATGAAGTATCTAAAATATAAACGGCAACATTTTTCTCTTCCCACCGAAGCAAAGGTTATTTCGTAAGGTATAAGCCCCTGCTCTGAACTATTTACTGAAGCGCTTTGAGCCGTAGCCCAATCCGCCGTATTTTTGCGGGTCTTTACTTTAGATATGGATTTTTGTAATGCGTTGTTGTAGGCGCGCTCGTAAGTGCTTCCAAACCCCGGGCACATTTCAGTTTCCAGATACCAAGTTTCCGGCATTTCATCGTTGAAATTCACTCTGAGTATGCATACCCAAGTTCCATTGGGATCGGAAACCAATACGGCGTCTTTGATTAGGAAATTGCCTTTATTTCCCACAACGCGCATAGCATTTTGCGTGGCATAGGACGATGCGTCGGAAGCTGTTCTGCCCCATGCGATTACCTTTGTGACACCGACAAAAGCACGTATCTTTGCCTTTTTTTTCTGTTTTTTTGGAGCGGGCGCCTGTTTAGCCGCAGCCTGCTTGGTTGCAGCCGCTGCGGTTTTTTGGGCGGTTGTAGCCGCTTTTGCATTGGCGGCGGTTTTTGCGGTTTTAGCAGCAGTTGAAACTGCAGTTTTTACGGCAGACGCCGGCGAAGTTGCCCCATGGGCAACAAAAGCTGTTATAGATAACACAGCAATAGCCAATATTGGCAAACGTTTAAAGAAACTTTGTATATTCCCCCTATACATAATTCTTCCCTCCTGCTTGAGATGTGATGTCATAAATATATTGTTTGTCAAGATTTTTTTAAAAAAATAGAAAAATAATGCATTTTTACGAAATGAGAAAAGAGCACTTTGCGCGCTCTTAAACTTGACCTTTTGGCAAAAGCTGCAAATATGGTAACTTTTAGAGCATTTTTATATCATGGCAAAAGCGGAATACGAATTTAATAAGATAGAGAAGCATTGGCAGGACAAATGGGAATCAGAAAAGACCTTCCGCGCCTGCGGTCCAACGGGCAAATCGGGAAAAAAATACTACATTCTTGATATGTTTCCATATCCGTCGGGAGCCGGATTGCACATAGGACATCCCGAGGGCTACACAGCCAGCGACATAATAGCCCGCTACAAGCGCGCGCGCGGATTCGACGTTTTGCACCCTATGGGTTGGGACGCATTCGGTCTCCCCGCAGAGCAATACGCGGTAAAAACCGGCACGCATCCGGCTGTTACAACGGCGGCCAATATAGAGAATTTTCGCAGGCAGATAAAGAGCATAGGCTTCGCAATAGACTGGGATAGAGAAATAAACACAACCGATCCAAATTATTTTAAATGGACGCAATGGATATTTTTAAGGCTTTTTAAAAAAGGCTTGGCATACGTTGACGAAAAGCCTGTATGGTGGTGTCCGCAGCTTGGAACAGTGCTCGCGAACGAGGAGGTTGTCGACGGCAAGAGCGAAGTCGGCAAATTTCCCGTGGAACGCCGCAAGTTGCGCCAATGGGTTTTGAAAATAACCGCCTATGCCGACCGACTTTTGGAAGGGCTTTCAAAACTTGATTGGCCCGATTCCACGAAGCGCCTGCAGGCAAACTGGATCGGCCGTTCGGAAGGCGCCGAAGTGGATTTTGAAATAGCCGATTCTCCCGCAAAAGGCGAAAAGCTAAGAGTTTTCACGACCCGCCCGGATACTCTCTATGGGGCGACATACATGGTAATAGCGCCCGAACACCCCCTTGTTGAAAAGCTGACATCTCCGGAAAATAAGGCGGCCGTTGGCGAATACATAAAATCTTCGGCCTCCAAGAGCGATCTGGACAGAACGGATTTGGCTAAAAACAAGACCGGCGTATTCACCGGCGCGCACGCCATAAACCCCGTAAACGGCAGGCATATCCCCATTTGGGTTGCCGACTACGTGCTAATGAGCTATGGAACGGGGGCTATTATGGCCGTTCCCGCCCACGACGAGCGCGACTACGATTTTGCCATAAAATATTCTCTGCCCATCATACGCGTAATAGGCAGGAAAGACGCGGATGGG
>CALXOC010000070.1 GCA_944389915.1 uncultured Opitutales bacterium
AAGCCGGCAAACACGTATTCTGCCAAAAGCCCCTTGTTCGCACAGTATGGGAAGCGCGCAAGCTTAGGGAAATAGCATCAAAAAGCGGCCTAATCACCCAGATGGGCAACCAAGGGCATACGAGCGACGGATGGCGCGTAATAAAAGAATGGTACGACGCAGGCATAATCGGCAAAATAGAGGAAATACATTGCTGGACAGACCGCCCCATCTGGCCGCAGGGATTTTCAAAGCGCCCGCCGGAAGAGGCTGTTCCGGCGTCTCTTGACTACAAATTGTGGCTTGGCGTAGCGCCGCAAGCCCCGTATTCGCCGCGTTCCACCCATTTTAACTGGCGCGGATACCGCGATTACGGAACAGGCGCCGGCGGAGACATGGCATGCCATATACTTGACGCCTCATATTCGGCGTTTGAACTGGGACTGCCGTATAGGATTAGTGGAGAAGCGACAGAGTATACGGATATTTCATGGCCGAAGCAGACGACTGCCCACTTGGAATTCCGCAATCCGCGCGGCGTAAAAGGCAAGATAAAGCTGAATTGGTACGACGGCGGCCGCAAGCCCAAGAACGTAAAAAGGGTCGACCAGAGCTTTATAGACGATCCCAAAACCTCCAACGGCACGCTGATAGTCGGGACAAAAGAAACAGTTTTCACAACCGAATACGGCGGCAATCCCATAATATTCCCCCGCGAAAGAATGGTGGAGATGAAGCGTTCCGGCGCGTTGCCCGCCCCTTCGGTGCCCCGTTCAAAATATCCGTGGAATCCTCAGGCGGAATGGGTAAAGGCTTGCTTCGACAACAAACAACCCCCGGCAAACTTTGACTACGCCTCGGAATTTACGGAATTGTCATTGCTTATGCTGGTTCCGATATTCGAGAAAGGCAAACTCATATACGATGCCGAGAAGATGGCCTTCCCAAGGCGCGAATCCGCGAACAAATATCTTTCGTCGCTTTACGAATACAACAAGGAATTCATGATATAGCTTTGGCCATTAACGAAAAAAAACGCCGTTTTCTAACGGCGTTTTTTTATAGCTTAGAGGGGATAATCGGCACTTTGCTATTTGGATTCCCCGCCCACATCGCTCTCAGATTCCGGATCCGACGACTCATCGTTGTCGCGGTATTCTTTCGGAATGGGGTTTAGGGTAAATAGCGGAAGCAATATAAACAGGAATAATATCGTAAGCCCGAGGACAGCATATCCTGCGGCGTCGTGGACAAAACCCGAGATGGAGTCCGCCCCATATTCATATGCCCATACTGAAAGGAATAGAGCGCGTATTATATTGTTTATAAAGGCAAAGACCATAGACATGCCAACAAGTGCAACCTTTTTCCAAAACTTGTCGAGGAATACCGCCGCGAGGAAAGAGCCGGAAAAAAGGCATGCGGTAAGGCTGCGGATTCCGCTGCAAGCGTCTGCAACCCCCACAGCTCCGTCTGGAAAGTGTATCGAATTTCCGCGAAGCTCCACAAGATATCCGAAGAAGTCCATAATTGCAGTGACTATGACAGCCACTTTTGAAAGCAGATAGCCGCTTATAAGCGTCTCCCAAGAGTTGAAAAGCGGAGATGCAATCATCCATGCAAACGCGGGGAATACAAAGAAATTTGCAAATTTAAATCTGTCGGAGAAGGACATGTCGAGCCCTTCAAGATTTTTTGCCCCAGCAAAATATGCCAAACCATAAAACGCGAAGGCAAAGCAGAACGACATGCCAAACAACGGCACCGTAGTGCCGCGCGCAATGGAATAAACGACAGAAAAAAGCATAAATCCGGCAAATCCGCAGACAGCCATTCCGCCGAATAGAAAAGTTGTGCCCGCCGCGAGCAGTCCGCCATTATTTTGTGAAGGTTTGCCGAGAAAATATTTTTCTATTTTAGGAAGCCTGTCCCAAATCACATAGAGCATAAAAACCGGCATTAGATAGCCAAAAGCGTAATCGAGGCGCGTCGACCATGTATCCCAAAGAACGCATGTCAACATCAATGCCATAAACGCTATTACCGAGGCATCTATGCGCGCAAAGAAAGGAATTTTTGCCATAAATTTCGCAAATTATTTTTTGTTTTTTTCTTCGAGGGTTAGCTTGCCCAGAGCTTTCATAACCTTTAAAAACCCGGGATCCGACTTCAAGTTTTCAAGCGGCACAGATGAATCTACCCTTATAAAATACTGTTCCGGCATTCCTTCGATAGCCGCCGAAAATACGCCTTTCAGCCAGTTTGAAAAAGTCGGCGTAAAATTGTCGGACTTCCCGTAGTTGTAAGGAAAACCGTCGACAATATGCCAATACCAAACATATCTTTTAACAGTTCCAATTTCCGTCGGAAGTGTGTAAGCGCGCGAAAATCCCCCGAAAAGTTTTTCGTCGCCAATATCGAGAGAATCGAATTCTTTTTTTTCAGAATCAATATTCTTCCAACCGTTAGCGACCCAGCAGCGGTCGGGAGAATGTGAAGATGCGCGGTGTATTTCCATGGTATCCGGCTTCCAGTATGCGATATAGACTGTGAAATCGGCTCCATTTTTGGAATATGTGCGGTTTACGTAATCCGTGACATTTAAAACTTTTTCCGCCGCACGCTGTACTTCCTCAGTATCGCCCAATCCGGAGTCTTTTGAAGTCCAGCCGTCTATCTCATAAGGAATTGCAGTTTTTAGGCGCCCCTCCAGTTGGGTTGGGGCAGTTACAGAATCTGAGTGCGGAGTTTTTACAAAGAAAACAAACGCCGCCGAGAATGCAACAGCGGCAATAGCCGCAATGGAGATTATTTTTTGCATAAGGCATAATCATATGCCAAAGAGAACCTCAGGCAAGAAATAAAAAAACGCCCTTAAACAAAGGGCATTTTTTCGAATGAGCTTTGAGGGTTGTGCGCCGCGATAACCGAATAAAAATCATTCAGGTATTGAAGAAAGGTTTTCCGGATTGTCCGCCTGAGTGTTTGCGGAGAGGGCGCCCGTCGCGTGGGCAAGCTGCGCAATAGACATTGAAAGCGAGGCCTCCGCCGAAACTTTTTGCTGGCGGGCCGTCGCGAGCCTGCTTTGCGCGTTCAGGAATTCCGTAATATTGCTGACCCCGTTTTCATAGGCGGTTTTAGTGGCGGTGAAAGCCTCCATGCTCGCCTCTACTGCCGACGTTGCGCTAGCGACCTGCTTTACGGAACTTGTATATTTGTGGTAGTAGTTCCATATATCGGATATTATCTGGATTTCCGCCGCCTTTAAGGACTGCGCTTGGGCTCTCTCGGCGACTTTTGCGTTGATTAGCGCATACTTTCTAGCAAAGCCCTCGAATATGCTCCAAGAAAGGCTAAACCCTCCCGTATAGGAGTCTTGATGGCCGCGCGAATCCTGGGAATAGTCGGTGTACGAGAATTGGCCGAAAGCTCCTATTTGCGGAAGAAAGTTGCGCTCGGCTACTTTAACGTCGCTTGCTGATTTTGCGAGTTTTGCATACGAAGCAAGCAATGTTTGGCTCGAGCGCATAGCCTTTGCCACGAGTTCATCTATTTTTTTGGAGGTTTCCGGACTTGTCGGCACCACGGCCGCTTCAGAGACCACAAAATTAGGCCCTACCCTCACGCCCAATACCTGTGCAATGTTAGCGCGCGCAGTCTCCACCGAAGATCGCGCTTCCTCCAAGAGGTATTCGGCGTTTTTTGCGTTTGCAAGGGCGTTTAGCATGTCTTGTTTATTGCCCACACTTTGGTCGAAGCGCGCCTTTGCTGATTCGTACGCGGTGCGCGCCTCTTCGAGGCTTAGCCTTGCGCTCTCTACGCTGCCGCATGCGGCGTAGAATTGATAGTATGCGAGCGCCACATTGAGAACGACGTCCTGAATAGACTGGTTATAGTCGAAATTTGCGGCAAGCAGCGCATTTTGCGCGGACTCAACCTGGGCTTCGCGCTTGCCGAA
>CALXOC010000071.1 GCA_944389915.1 uncultured Opitutales bacterium
GGCGTAGATGACGTATCCGGGAAAATCCCTGATGAAGGCTCCCGGATATATGAATTGAAGCGGATTTGCCCTTATGAGGTTTTTTAATGATGTCTTATAGGCGTAATCGGCTGCCGGGGCGTAATAAAAATTTATGGCCACCGAAAATATCGATGCGGCTATTGCCAGCAAGAATACCGGCGCCGCCATGCTATAAATCGAGCGCCCGCAAGCCTTCATTGCAACAACTTCGCTCTGCGCCGACATTCTTCCGAATACCAGCAATATTCCCGTCAGCATTCCCAGAGGCAGCGCGTATGGGATAACTCCCGGAATTATGAGAGCCACAATATATAAGAAAAAGCCCAGGCTAAGGCGCCCGGCGGCCAGATCTCCCATTACCTCCTTCACCACATTGCCCAGCACAAGTACAAATACGAAGAGCGCGACCGTCATGAAGGCCGCGGCCGCCACCTGCTTGAATATGTACTTGTTGAGCGTGCCCATTTAAACTCCGCGCATTAAAACCAATATTATGCGTTTTTGGCAACTCTATTCTGTTCCAAGCTGCTCCCCGCCGGCAAGCCGCGCATAGCGGATTTGTCGGCACGGCATCAGGCCTGTTTGAGGCGCCAAATTTCCGTGGCGTATTCGCGTATTGTGCGGTCGGAGGAGAATTTCCCTATCCGCGCGGTGTTTAGTATGGCCATTTTCGCCCAGCGGCGCTTGTCGAGGAAGGCCTGGCCCGCCTTTTCCTGGGCGGCGCAGTATGCCGCGAAATCCGCGCACACCATGAAGGGGTCGCCCCAATCCAATACAGACTTGCGCATTGGCATGAAAGCGTTCGGGTTTCCGGGCGCAAAATAGTCGGATACAATCCAGTCAAGTATGGACTTAAGCTCGGGGTCTCTCGAATAAAAATCCCATGGATTGTAGCCGGAACCCTTCAGCTTTTGCACGTCTTCTACCGTCATTCCGAATATGAATATGTTTTCCGGCCCGACAGCCTCCAGTATTTCAACATTTGCGCCGTCGAGAGTTCCAATGGTTACTGCTCCGTTTAGAGCCAGCTTCATATTTCCCGTTCCCGACGCCTCTTTGCCCGCTGTGGAAATCTGCTCGGAAAGGTCCGCGGCGGGAATTATGTTCATTGCGCTCGAAACATTGTAATTTGGTATAAATACAACTTTCAGCATGCCGTTTATGCGGCTGTCGGAGTTGATTTTGTCTCCGATTTTATTTATGGCGTATATTATGTTTTTTGCGATATCGTAGCCGGGTGCTGCCTTTGCCCCGAAAATAAATACGCGCGGCGGTATTTTCAACCCGGGATTGTGCAGTAGGCTCTTATATAAATGCAATATGTGAAGCAGGTTCAAATGTTGCCTCTTATATTCATGCAGGCGCTTGATTTGCACGTCGAACATAGCCTCGGGATTTACGTCTATTCCGCATTTCCTCTTTATTATTGTTGCAAGGTTTTTCTTGTTCTCAAGTTTCACCCGCATAAACTCGTCTTGAAAGGAATGGTCGTCGGCGTATTTTTGAAGTTCGCGCAGCATGTCGAGGTCCTTTGGCCAGCACGCCCCGCCTATTTTTTTGTCGATGAGCCCCGAAAGACCCGGATTGCATACTTTCAACCAGCGGCGCGGCGTTACTCCGTTAGTCTTGTTGTTGAATTTTTCGGGGGATATTTCATAAAAATCTCTGAGGACGCTGTCTTTTAGCAATTCCGTGTGCAGGGCGGCAACTCCGTTTACGCTGAAACTGCCGACCACCGCCAGATATGCCATTCTTATCATCTTTGGCTGCCCCTCCTCTATTATGGAGAGCGCCTCCTGCTTGGAGTTGTCGTTCGGATACACTTCGGCAACCTTCCTGAGCCAGCGCGCGTTGATTTCGTATATTATTTGCAGATGCCTGGGCAGTATCTTTTCAAAGAATGCCACCGACCATTTCTCGAGAGCTTCAGGCAGCAGGGTGTGGTTTGTATATGCGAACACTCTTTGGCAAATATCCCACGCTTCGTCCCAGCCCATGAAATAGTTGTCGACAAACAGGCGCATGAGTTCGGGGACGGCTATTGCCGGGTGGGTGTCGTTCAGCTGTATTACTACTTTGTCCGGGAACTGGGACCAATCGGAATGCTCGCTTCTATAGCGCCTTATTATGTCTTGAAGCGAGCAGGATACAAAGAAATATTGCTGAATCAGGCGCAGGATTTTCCCGTTTTCAGTCTTGTCGTTCGGATATAGGACCTTCGACACGGTTTCGCTCATGGCCTTTTCGTGCACAGCCTGCGCGTATCCGCCCTCGTTGAAGGCGTTTAAGTCGAACTCATTGGAGGCCCGGGATTCCCATAGGCGCAGAAAGTTGACCGTTTCCGCCCCGTATCCCACAACGGGAATGTCCCACGGCACCCCGAGTATGCTGCCCTTCGGCTTCCATATCGGAATCCAGTCGCCTTTGTCTGTCATTGTATTTTGCACATAGCCGCCCATGGGCACTTTTGTGACTTTTTCGGGACGCACTATTTCCCACGGCGAACCGTAGCGGAGCCAGTTGTCGGGAGACTCAACCTGTTTGCCGTCTTCAAAGCTCTGCGTGAACAGTCCGAATTCGTAGCGTATGCCGTAGCCCACTGCGGGATAGTTCAGCGTTGCAAGCGAATCTTGGAAGCACGCGGCAAGGCGCCCGAGCCCTCCGTTGCCGAGCCCCATATCGACTTCTTCGGATATTATTTCGTTGTAGTCCAAGTTCAGCTCGGCCAGGGCTTTTTTTGTAACATCAAGGAGGTTGGCGTTTACCAAGGTGTCGGCGGTTAGCCTGCCTACAAGGTATTCAAGCGATAGATAATAGACGCGCTTTACATCTTTTTGATGCTGCCTGTTCATTGTCTCTATGAAGCGCTTCATAGTGTGGTCGCGTATGGCCAGGGCGGTGGCAACCCACCAGTCTCTTTTTGACGCCGTTGAGCGCGCGCGCGCCAGCGAGGTCTCCAAATGTTTCAATATTGCCTTCTTCATTCCCTCCACGCTCTCCTTCACATAAAAAGGGCATGAGTTGGAGTCCATAACGGGTTTTTTATCTTCTGCTTCCGTTTTCATATCGGGTTTATTATTTATAAATTTGAAAAACTTTAGGTAAGCTTCTGCCCATTACAAGCATTTACTTGCTGCGCCGATATTAGAAAAATGTAAGCTGCCCGCCTTCTTCGTCGGCTTTGTCGGACTTATTTATTTCGGACTTTTCCCCCGCTGATTGGGCGGCGCCTACTTCTGAATTTTCCAGACCTGCAATTTCGCGGGCCTCCGACAGCATTTTAAGAAAATCCGACTCGCCAAGTATCTTCGTCCCATGGGCAAGGGCGGCTTTCATTTTGTTGCCCTTTGCCTCTCCGTCGGATATTAGAAAATCGGTTGAGCCGCTGACGGCCGACGATACGCTTCCCCCGAATTCTTCTATAAGCGCCTTTGCGCGGCTTCGCCCCATAGACGCGAGCTTTCCGGTTATTGCGAATGTTTTGTTGTATAGCGGCGAATTTTTAACTTCAAGGCGGGAGCTTTCGGAACTTTTGAAATTCAGCCCGCAAGAGCGAAGTTTTTCTATGGTTTCAATGTTGTGTGGGTCGTCGAAGAAGGCCCTGACTGACAGCGCCCTCACGGGCTGGATTTCGCGCAAATTGTCAGAAGACTTCTTTTTTGAGCTTCCTCCGAATCCTTCGAGGCTTTTAATTTCCTCTATGTCGGCTTTCATAAGGGCGTCTAAA
>CALXOC010000072.1 GCA_944389915.1 uncultured Opitutales bacterium
GGGCAGGGGATAGAGTTCGACTACTGTTGCGTGCACGCCTCATTCGCTTTGCGCGAAGCGGGCTACGAAACCATAATGGTAAATTCAAACCCCGAGACTGTTTCCACTGACTACGACACCTCCGATAAGCTCTTTTTCGAGCCCCTGACGCTCGAGGACGTTCTTGAAGTTTACAAGCAGAATAATTGCGACGGCGCCATAGTCCAATTCGGTGGGCAAACTCCATTGAATTTGGCGAGCGAGCTGAAGGAAAACGGCGTAAACATAATAGGAACTTCTCCCGAGTCCATAGATGCAGCCGAAGACAGGGAGATATTTAAGCGCATATTGGAAAAGCTCCATTTGCGCCAGCCTGTCAACGCCTCAGCTACGAATCCCGAAGACGCCTACAAGCTTGCCGGACAGATCGGCTTCCCGATTCTGCTTAGGCCGTCGTTTGTATTGGGCGGCAGGGGAATGTTCATAGTGTACGGCATGGACGACATGAAAAAAGTGGTGCGTGAGGCTTTCGAAGCCGCGCCCGGAAAGCCAGTATTGCTCGACAAATTTCTTGAAGATGCGATAGAATTGGACGTCGACGCAATTTCCGACGGCGAAACAACGGTAGTGGGCGGAATGCTCGAGCACATAGAATATGCGGGGGTCCACTCCGGCGATGCTGCCATGGTTCTGCCTCCGCACACGCTTTCGGAAAATATTTTAAACGAGGTTCGCAAGGCAACCTATGATCTTGCAAGGGAACTAAAGGTTGTGGGCTTGATGAATATTCAGTTCGCTATCAAAAACGGCGAAGTTTACATACTTGAGGTCAATCCGCGGGCTTCCCGAACGGTTCCTTTCACCTCTAAAGCAATAGGAGTGCCTTTGGCAAAAATCGCCGCCAGGGTAATGGCCGGAGAGAAGCTAAAGGATCTCGGATTTACAAAGGAAGTTAAAATTCCCTATATAGCGGTAAAGGAGAGCGTATTCCCGTTTGTGCGCTTTAGCGGAGCAGCAATAATGTTAAGTCCTGAAATGCGCTCCACCGGCGAAGTAATGGGGCTGGACAAAGATTTGGGAACGGCTTTCGCGAAGAGCCAGATAGCCGCCCAACCAGGCTTGCCAACATCTGGAAACGTATTTTTGTCGGTCAAAGACCACGACAAAGAAATGGCGGTCGAGATAGCAAAATCGCTGGATAGGCTCGGATTTAAGATATTTTCAACCGAGGGAACTGCAAAGGTTCTCAAAGACAATGGGATACCCGTAACGCGCACTTATAAGCTTAATGAAGGCGCGCGACCGAATGTTGTCGATATGATAAAAAACGACGAGATGGCGCTAATAATAAACACTCCGTCGGGAATGTATCCGCGCTTGGACGAAAATCACATACGTCAGGAGGCCTTGCTTAAGCGGGTATGCATGATAACCACAATAATGGGTGCCTACGCCGCAATAAAGGGAATAGAGGCTATGGGCAAGAAAGACTTGGATGTAAAATCGCTCCAGGAATACATGGCAATGTTAAATGAAACAAAGAAATAGCTTATGAGCAGCGCAGTATTGGCATTTGAAGACGGCAGTGTTTACAGGGGCAAAGCCTTTGGGGCAAAAAAGACTGTCTTGGGAGAGGCGGTTTTCAACACATCTATGATGGGTTACCAGGAGTTGCTAACAGACCCGTCAAACTACATGAATATTCTTGTAATGACATTTGTCGAAATTGGTTGTTACGGGACAAACGGCTGCGATTCGGAAAGCGGAGCGGTAATGGTTTCAGGCATAGTTGTTGCGCAAGACTGCGAGGTTCCAAGCAACTGGCGAAGCACTGAAAGTTTGGGAGACTATCTAAAGAAGAGCGGAGTGCCCGGAATAAGCGGAATCGACACAAGAACCATAACGAGAAAAATCAGAATGCAGGGGGCGCTCAGGGCATGCCTTTCAACCGAGGATATTTCGGATGGGGAGGCCGTAAACCTTGCAAAATCATGGAGCGGGATAGTTGGAAGCAATTTTTTCGCCTATACTACATGCAAACAAGCGTACCATTTTGACGATTCAATAGAGAAAATAAAGCCCTTTGAGTTGGGCGGGGTACACATAAACACGAGGCAAAGAACTCTGCCGCTCTTTAAGTGCGCGGCCATAGATTACGGAGCAAAGCGCTCCCTGCTCGGCAGCCTTGCATATAGCGGATTTGACATAACTGTATTTCCCGCCGAAGTTTCGGCGGAGGAAATAGTGGAATTTGCCCCGCAATGCGTTTTTCTGTCGAGCGGAGCCGGAGATCCTTCGGCGGCGCCCCAAGCGGTTTCCGTTGCCGCAAAGCTAATGGAGAAATATCCGCTCATGGGTGTAGGCTTTGGACATCAGATAATAACGCACGCCTTGGGCGCAAAAACTTACAAGCTCAAATTCGGACACCATGGCGGCAATTATCCGGTCAAAAACTTGGAAACGGGAAAGGTCAAAATAACTTCTCAAAACCACACTTTTGCAGCGGATGCGAAATCTATAGAAAACAGCGGCGCTATTGTAAGCGAAATTAATATTAGCGACGGCACGGTTGAAGGATTGCGCCATAAAGACTTGCCCCTTTATTCGGTTCAATACCACCCAGAATCAGCTCCGGGAACTCCAGGCGGGGCCTATCCATTTGATGTATTTTACAATATGGTAAAAAATAATTCTTAGTTCTATATCCCCTAAAAAAGTTCCGCAGTGTTCGGAACTTTTTTATTTTCCCATATTAAAATTTTTATTGACGAACTTTTGAGTCAAAGTAAGTTAAATTAGAACACATATTAAAGCACATGAGAAAAATAGTTATGCACCGCAACTTATGGGCACAAATTTTATTTTGCCCATTCTTTATACTGAATTTTATGTATTTGTGCGCTTCGGCGGCTGACTCAAAAGAAAGTATTTTGGAGCAGCCAAGTGCTTTTATAATAGAAAACGATGCGCTGAGCTTAAAAATTGACGATAAAGGCAAACTTATATCGTTAAAAAATAAGGCTACAGGCACCAATTATGCCGGAGGAGGCGATTTATGGCGCATAATATATTCCAAGGGCGATGTTCTTGAAAACGAATATTTGCCGCCGGATGCCTCCGTGAAAGTGGAAAAACTCTCTGACAAGCATTTAAAAATTGCTTATGGGGGCG
>CALXOC010000073.1 GCA_944389915.1 uncultured Opitutales bacterium
TCGGTTCCTATATAGTTATGCTTGAATCTCAACGCCTCCTTTCTGGCAAGCGTCAGTACTTGTTGTACTCTTGGTGTGAATTGTTGCATTTTAGTTATTCTCTATCGTAAAAATTTCCGTTTTTTTACCAATAATTTTCCGTTTTAAATTAGGCTGCAAATATTATGCCGGAATTTTCATTTCGCCCAGGTTGCGCACTTCAGAATTTAAATAGGAGGCCCTGAGCGAGTCCCGCTCCGAAGGCGCCGCGTCGAAAAAGCCGAAGCGTATCTGTAAATGCGAGGGCTGTATGTCGAGCATCAAGGAGTCTATCTTTTTCAAGGCATCGGGCAAATTGAAAAATCCCATATCGGCCGCCATTCTCAATGCCGATAAATTTGTCATAGCCTCCGCCGTGCTGATAAGTTTGCAATTTTCCAGAATGGCCCTCGCCCTTGAAAATTTATCGGCCAATGCCAGCGGATTATCTTGCGACAGCTTTATGCGCGCATTTGTTTCAAATTCCGAGATTTTTTTCCCGTATTTTGTTATTCTGCCTATTATTTCCGATTCGGATATGCCGAGAGTTTGCTGGTTGGAAAGCTGAAAAATAGAAGAGTAAGAGTCGCTCCCCTCCCCGTTCGCGCCGCGCACAACCATGCCCAACTGGTTGACTCCGCGCACAACCTTCTCCATTGTTCCGGCCATTACAAGAGCAGGCAAATGCATCATTAGCGAGGCTCTCATACCGGTTCCCGCGTTTGTCGGACATGCCGTCTGGTATCCGAATTCCTGGCAAAATGCGTATTCCAAATCCTTTTCGAGGGCGTCGTCTATCAGGTTTATTGATCTCCACGCGCCCGATAAATTGTTTCCCTTTGCAAAGACCTGTATCCTTAGATGGTCCTCCTCGTTTATCATCGCCGCAGCCGATAAATCCTTTGAGACAACAACCCCCCTAAAAGCTCCGCCTTCCGACAGGAGCTCCTTGCTGACGCGCCTGTTTTCCAATAGCATCTCCCTGTTAAAATCGGAAAGATCGCCCATGTTGAAGACCTCGCCGCCCTTGAATTTTCCGGCTTTTAACAAGGCCTTTATGCACCTGTTGTATATCCGCTCCAATTCGCGCTCATTGGCGGAATTTGGGAACTTTTCCCCCGACAAATTGCGGGCAAGCCGAATCCGCGACATCATTACGATATTGCGGTTGCGCCTATTTTTTGCAGGGCCTTTTTCCATTATGACTTTGACTTGAGTTTGTCGCGCAATTTGGCCGCATCTTCATAGCGCTCCTCTTTTATTGCGTTTTCAAGCTGGGCTTTCAAAGACTCGGCATCGTCTTCCGCGTCCGCATGCTGAAGTTCTTCGGCGAGGTTTGACAGCTCGACGTCGGCATTAAAAACTTCCTGTGCCGCCTCCGCGAAACCATCGGAGACGTGCCCGCAAAGTTCCGCCTTGGACGCTGCCTCCGAATGCTTGTCGTCGGATTCGAATATTCGCCGGTAAACATTGTGAAATTTTGGAGTTTTTCCCGTGTGTTGCGTTGCGCCGTGCATTTGCAAAAACAAGGGCAATAAGCGCGATCCCATCGCCGCGTAGCACTGTGGGCAGGAAAAGCGCGCTCCCTTTTCCAGCTCGCTTAAAGACGCCCCGCAATTCGGGCATAACCCCGGATTCTTCAAGGCGTGGGAAGCAATCAGCTCCTCCTCCAGCTGCTGTATTTTTGGAAGCAGCTGCGAAGGCGCGCTGATAGATTCCAGCGAGGCCTTTTCCGCGCATTCGGAACACAAATGCACCTTGATTTTTTTGTTGTCGATTATCTTTGTTATGTGCACTGTAGCGGGCTTACCGCATATATCACACTTGTAATCTGTTGCCATGTCGTCTTAGACAGCGCTTTGGGCGCCGTGTTTTAAATTAGTTTTAAAAGCTCCGGTGTGGAAGGTATGTCCCTTATTATCTGGGATTGCAATGGGCCAACCCCTATGTATCGTAAATTGGGAAGCTTTTTTAAGGTTCCGCCTTTGGAGGCCACGTCTATTATGCCTTTCAAGCAAAAGGCGACGTAGCGTTTTGCTTCGGGGGGAAGCTTGTCGAAATTTCTCACTTCCGATATGTCCTGCCCCCACCCTTTTAAGCTTGCGTAAACCGGCTTTAAACTTTTTCTGAGGGATTCGGAACGGGGAACGCCAAAATACTTGCGGCCGGAATCGTCGGCGTAGGAAGTGCAGACTAAAATATCGCCGTCCCTCCAGGAAGCGCCGTAAGATAACGCGTCGAGCTTGTTTATGACTATGTCATCGTAGCCTCCGTAGCGCAGGGCGTCTCCCTTTTCCACGCAATCAAACCAACCGACCATTCGCTGGCGGCCTGTGCTTGTGCCGTATTCCAACTCCTTTAACTTTATTGCCAGGGGGTGGCTGTCTTCCATGTGTGTCAGGAAAACATGCGTTCCAACCTTTGTATCATAGGCTTTGCAGCAGCCGAGCGTATGCACCGATTGAATGGGTATGCATGCGCTCTCGAATATCTCCGGAACGCCCGTGTGCGAGGCCGTAACATTCGGGGGAAAGCCATGGCGTTTGTCCAGCCAATAAGCCTGCCCGAACTCGCCTATTATATATTTGCCCTGAGACAGCGCATCAAGGCATGCTTCGCGCACGTCGCCTATATTTTTCGCAAGGCGCATTCCGGCTCTCCAATATTCGTCAACCACCGCGTCGACATCCAGCTCAAATTGCCCCTTCGCCTTAAAGCGCGCGAAGTCGAAATCCGATTCGCTAAATATTCCCTCTTTTAATGAATCGGCGTTTGCGCGCAACTCTGCCTTTGTGAGGGTATCGAAAAAGGAGTTCCACTTCTGTTCCGACACTTTGCAAACATGCCTTATTAAGTCGCATGCGCGCAGCAGCTTTGCCGAAAGTTTGCGCGCAAAAACCTCTCTCGGCCCGAGAAAATCGGAGTAGCATATTTGGAACTGTCCGACCTCGTCGACATAAGCCGGGGTGATTCCCCTGCCGGTGGACCCGCGGGGCTCCTCGCACAAAATATTTACCCTGTAATCCTCCCATGCGAGATCCACAAGCCTATGGCTGATGTCGCTTACCATCGTGCGCTCGTCTATCAGCAGCCTGTCGAAAATCTTGTATCCCCGCCTCTCCAAGGGAAGCCCCTCCCATATAAACTTGCGGGGATCGGCAACAACCCCGGCTCCTATTGCGAGAACTTCCACGTCGTTTTCTATGACTCCGGCCGGCAGCAAATTTAACTTCACCCCGCCTGCCGTGTGCCCGGAGTTTGCGCCTCCGTTGACCTTCATTACAATGCCGGCTATGTCGGAGCGTCCGCTTGCCGACTTCAATTCGTCTATGATCTCATAGACGAGGCGCCCTTTACCCTCGTCGCCCATGCTTATTCCCACATCGGCGATTATCTGACTTGTGAATTTGGTTAATGACATTATTATATAGTCCCGATTTTTGCGCGTAAAAATTTGCGCGCGCATTATCTATGGTCAAATAATTTGACAGTCTGCGCATAATGCACCAACTCTTATCTTTGACAATACTAAAAGCAACTTCCGCAAGGAATTTGCCCAAGCGCCCTTTTGCCGTCATAATAATTCTACATGGCATCAGCGGTTTATATTTAAAAAGTGGTTTATATTTGACAAGGAAAAGGATTTTCAACACTATTAATTGCGTTTGGGGAAATTTAAGCGAAATCTTACATCGCAGATATGGAGTTTTTATGTACTATATTTCAAAGATAATAGGCGCATTTGCAGTGGCTTTCTTTATTCTAACGGCGGCTTACGCTCAGACAAAAGACGAAATAGCCAGGGGAATTTATGGCGACATTCCCGATTACGGAGAGAAATATCTTTCTCCCGACATCATAAAATGCGCCGCCGGCAAGGTTTTTGTGAATTGCCGAACGGGCAAAGAATTGAGGATACTGGACAACCGGGGCAACCTTATAAAAACCATAGCCCTTCCGGGCATTCCTTCGGGACTTGCCGTAACTAAAGACGGTTCAACGGCCTACATCACCATAGCCGCTCCCAACGGCAGACTCTTAAAAATCGATTTAAAATCTGCAAAAATAAGCGCCGAGTCCCAAGTGGGCCATATGCCGCGCGCCGCCACTTTAAGCGCCGACGAAAAGACAGTTTATTTTGCAAACCAATTTCAGAATAAAATTGCGGCTTTCGACGCTTCTACTTTAAAACCTTTAACTTATGGTTCTGCACTGCGCGAGCCTTTTGCCATGATTCCATCGCCGGACGGGAAAAAGCTCTATGTTGCAAACCAACTTCCTGGAGCTAAAGGCGGCCTATACGAAGAAAATATCGCCTGCGCCCTCACGGTCTTAGATGCTT
>CALXOC010000074.1 GCA_944389915.1 uncultured Opitutales bacterium
AGCCGACAGCGCCTTATCAGGCGCCTCCGATTCCCTTGAAGAAGAAGCAGGAAAAACCGAAACATCGAAAAAAATTCCCGACGCGAAAGTCGGCTCAATGTTAAACAAAGCTCTCGCGGGAATCGAGATATCGAAAGCTTCTGTTGATAAATTTGTAAGGCTCGGCATGGATGCCGGAGTGGAAGGGCCCAAGGGGGATTTCCCCGGCGTATCTGACACTTCCGCCGGCGAACAGGATCCGCAAAAATATGGCGATAAGCCACAAGCCGCCAAGCTTATATCCTCAACAGAAATATCGCTTGAAGAAGGCATTTCCGAACCCGAAAGTCCGCAGCTTGCGGGGGAAGATTATTCCGAAGGCCTTGAAATGCCCAAGCCGGGTTCAGCCAGAAGCAAAATTGAAAATGAAGATTTTTTTGAAGTTGCGGATTCGGGCAAATCCGAATCCGCAGGAGTTGCATCTCAAGACTCTCTAAATTTCCCGGAGGGGATTCCGGAGCCGGCCCCAAAACCTCAAAGGCCCCGCAAAGAGGAGGCCGTGGTAACGGTAAACGCCCTGATTGGAATAGGAAACAAGCCCTTTCTGCGTGGCGCTGGCGCCGGATTGTCGGAGGAAAAGGGCTTGGCTATGGAATATGTGGAGATAGGAAAGTGGCGGCACGTATTCGGTCAATTAGATTCTCCTTTGACTTTCACCGTGTTAAAAAACGATAAAACTCCGGCAAACGAGGGCGAAAGTTTTTCAATTTCGTCCGGAGAAAAACTTGAATTGAATTTGTCATTTCCGCAATCGGACTAACCCCAATAATAAAATGCTAAGCGTTAGAATAATACCGTGTCTCGACGTTCACGCCGGGCGGGTTGTAAAAGGCGTTAATTTTGTAAACTTGCGCGATGCGGGCGATCCGGTCGAACAGGCCAAAGCCTATCAGGCGCAGGGAGCCGACGAACTTGTTTTTTTGGATATAACCGCATCGAGCGACAACCGCGCGATAATGCGCGACGTTGTTGAGCGCACCGCTTCGGAATGCTTCATGCCGCTCACTGTTGGCGGAGGCCTTAGAACGCTCGACGACATACGCCTAATGCTCAACGCGGGTGCCGACAAGGTTTCCTTGAACACTTCGGCAATATTAAACCCAGACTTGGTCTCGCGCGCGTCTGAAAAATTCGGCAACCAATGCATAGTGGCTGCAATAGACGCCAGGCGCGACTCCCCCGGCAAATGGAGAGTCTATACCCACGGGGGAAGAAATCCCACCGGGCTCGACGCGGTGGAATGGGCGAAAGAGGTTTCACGGCGCGGAGCTGGGGAAATCCTGTTGACATCTATGGACTGCGACGGCACCAAGGACGGCTATGACATAGAGCTTACAAAGGCCGTGAGCGATGCCGTTTCCGTTCCCGTAATAGCTTCCGGGGGGGCCGGCAAGCTATCGCACCTTGTTGACGTTGTGAAGATGGGAGGGGCCAATGCGGTATTGGCGGCTTCAATATTCCATTTTGGGACATACACGATAGAGGAAGCCAAAGACGCTCTGATACAAGCGGGAATACCGGCGAGAAAGTTAAAGGAGGCATAATAAGATGGGAAATTGGAGCATATCCGATTCCGAAAAAATTTACGGAATTAAGAACTGGGGCATGGGGCATTTTTCCATATCCAAAGATGGGAAATTGCTGGTTCACCCGCGCGCGGATTCGCGTTCAATAGCGATTACCGACATAGTAAAGGAGGCGAGGTCCATGGGCTTTAAGCCTCCGCTTACAATACGCATACAAGACCTTTTGCGCTCGCGTGTAGAGCGCCTGAACAAGGCTTTTACAAAAGCCATAGAGGAAGAGAAGTACGACGGCGAATACAGAGGCGTTTTTCCCATAAAAGTCAATCAACTGCGGGAGGTCGTGGAGGAAATACTCGACGTTGGCGAGCAATTCCAATACGGCATAGAAGCCGGAAGCAAGGGTGAGCTGATGCTGGCCATGGCCTTGCACGACAACCCCAAATCCCTGCTTATATGCAACGGCTATAAGGACGACGACTATATTAAGCTCGCCCTCGAATGCGTGAAGCTCGGCAAAAAAGTATTTATAGTAATAGAGCAGCTTTCCGAGATTGACACCATAATAAAAATGTCGAAGCGAGAGGGCGTAAGCCCCAACATAGGGCTCAGGGTAAAATTAAACATTGCCGGCGAGGGCAAATGGGCCGACAGCATAGGCGAAAACGCAAAATTTGGCTTGTTCGCCACTGAAATTGTCAGCGCCGCAAACAAGCTAAAGCGCGCCGGCCTCAAGAATTCCCTACGCCTCGTGCACTTTCACATAGGCTCCCAAGTTCCGAATATAGCCACAATAAAAAACGCCGTCAACGAAGGCGCGCGCTATTTCTGCGAGCTCAGCCGCATGGGATTTCCCATGGAATACATAGATTGCGGAGGCGGCTTGGGCATAGATTACGACGGCTCCATGAGCAATTACGAAAGCTCCACAAACTACTCGCTTGAAGAATACGCAAGAACCGTAGTTTACGCCATCAAATGCGTGTGCGACAAGCACGACATAAAATATCCTACAATCGTAACCGAGAGCGGGCGCGCCGTGGTTGCGCCGCACTCCATTCTCATATTGGAGGTAAAGGATACCATAGAAAAGACCGCCGGATATAAGCCGGACTCATTAAAAAAGACTTCCAACCAAGTTCTAAAGGACCTTGCCCACATAATGGAGCGCAAGGACTCCTACAAGAGCCATTTGGAGCGCTTTTTAGACGCAGAGCAGCTGAAGAACGAAGCCCACACCCTATTTTCGCACGGTTACCTAAAGCTTGAAGAATGGGCCCAAGCCGAAGACATATTTTGGCAGATATGTCGCGATATTTCCATAGACATACGCAACCAGCCGCAAATTCCCGAAGATTTGTACAAGCTTGACGAAATACTATCAACCCAATACGTGTGCAATTTCTCGGTGTTTCAATCTTTGCTGGACCATTGGGCATTAAAACAGCTCTTCCCCATAGTTCCAATAAGCCGCCTTAATGAAGAGCCGGAAGTTCGCGCCACCATAGTGGATATCACATGCGATTCCGACGGCAAAATAAACAAGTTTACCGACATAGAAGACGAGCGCGACACCCTTCCCCTGCACCGCCTCCGCAGGGGCGAGAAATACTACATAGGAGTGTTTTTTGTGGGGGCCTACCAGGACATTATGGGAGACCAGCATAACTTATTCGGGCGCGTCAACGAGGTCCACGTATTCCTTGAGGACGACGAAGAGGACGGTTTTTACATAGAGGAAGGCATACAGGGAGCGAGCATAGGGGAACTTCTTCCGCAAATACAATATAAAGAGGAGTACCTCTCAAGGCTGATGAAAAAGCAAGTCGATGTCGCCGTAAAATCCGACGCTATAAAACCGCGCGAGGGGGTAAAGCTTCTGGCGCATTTCAACGACATGCTTCAAACTAAAACCTACCTTCAGTAATCCAAAACTGCCATAGCTTGAAGATTTGCAGCAAAAAAATGCAAATTTTGGCGCGCAAGGCAATATTGCGCTTCCCAGCGCGGCAGAAAAATGCCCTTTTGCTATAATGTGCCTTTTTATGATATAAAAAATCCGACCCCAATGCGCGGGGTCGGATTTGTGAAATTAGCCTAAAAATTCTATTTCTGCCCTATATCGGAAAGTAAATCCTGGAACCACTTTTGCGACACATCAAAAGGCTTGCCGCCTTTTATGCGCTCAAATTCGCAGGCGCGAAGAACGCAGCCCTTGTCCTCATCGTGGCCTATAACGCCGCCTTCGCGGCGCAATGCGCACTCAACGGCGAGGTCTGTGCAGCTTTTGATTAGGCGCAAATCGTCGGCATTGGCCGCGGCTGCACGCGCGTAATATCCGCTCTTTTGCACCATTACCTTTTCGGCTCCTATCATCTCTGCGAACTGCTTTCCAAACCATTTTCCGGGATTGACCGCATCAAGTTTTACATGCCCGAAGGCGTCGCGCGGGACCTCCTCGCCCTTAGCCTCCATCTCGGCAACTATGGTCTTTACCCCCGCCCCTTCGGAAATAAAGATATTCACGCAGCCGTTGGCATCCATGAGAGCCTTTAATCTTTTGGCTTCGGAAGCTATGTCTATTTGCATCTCAGGTATGTACACGGCATGGACGTCTCTGCGAGCCTTTGTGAGGCCGAGCCCGTCAACCCATTCGCGCCCATCCAAAAGTTTGCGGTAGGCGGCGGCGGTCGCAGCCGTAAGCCAGCCGCAGTTGCGCCCCATGACCTCGTGTATAATCAGCATGCGCGGATTTGCCCCGCATTCCCCGACAACGTTGCGGAAGAATTTTGCGCCCTCTTCGGCGGCCGTCCACGCCCCCAAACTCTGCTTTATTGGATAGACGTCGTTATCTATGGTCTTTGGCAGCCCTATTACGGTGAGTTCGTAATTGTTTTCCTTTAAAAATTTCGCCAAGTCCGCCGCTGCGGTATTGGTGTCGTCGCCCCCTATTGTGTGCAATATGTCAACTCCGTCCTTGACGAGCCTGTCGGCCGCAACTTTCTGGGGGTCTTCACCCTCTTTAACCAATCCGCGCTTTACGCAATCTTTTACATTTGTGAGCTTTACCCTTGAATTCCCTATGGGAGAGCCGCCGTATTGATGGAGAATATGGGCTTTTTTCCTCATGCCCGCATCAACCTTTATGCTTTCTCCAAGCAATAATCCCTTGTATCCGCCCTTATAGCAGATAATTTCTATAGAAGGATCGATTTCCGTATAGCGCTCAATCAGACCTCCTATGGCGCTCGACAGGCATGGAGCCAAGCCTCCAGCCGTTAATATGGCAACTTTTTTCGGTTTCATATTGGTATCTTTTTAGAAATAAAAATGAAGGCTCGCATTTTACCGCCTAAAGGCGCGCGGGCAAGTAAAATTTAGGACCAAAGTTTTAGGCAAATTTAATTGAGATTTAAATGTAAAGTGCAATACTCCTTGCCAATGACAAACAACAATTACGCTAAATGAGCCCCGATATACTCGACGAAAAAACCGAAGTATCAAGGGCCCTGCTTGTGGGAATATGCCGGCTTTCAGCTTCAGAAACGGAATCCGAAGCGCTCTTGGGCGAGTTGAAAGAGCTTGTGCGCAATCTCGATATTGAAGTGGCGGCAAGCCTGACTGTAAAGCTGCGGGAGGGCAGCCCGCATTATTTGGTAGGCAAGGGAAAATTTGAGGAAATCGTAAAACTTGCGCATTCGGCCAACGCCGACACCATAGTCTTGGACGACGAGCTAAGCCCTGCTCAGCAGCGAAACTGGGAAATTGAATCCGGGCTTGCGGTCGTGAACCGCCAAGAGGTAATCCTCGATATTTTCGCAAAACGCGCCATGACGCGCGAGGCTCGGCTGCAAGTCGAGCTGGCAAAGCTCGAATATTCGCTTCCGCGCCTTAGGCGGGCGTGGTCGCATCTCGACCGCCAGAGGGGTGGCGGAGTAACCCAGAGGGGCGGAGGCGAAAGCCAGCTTGAGCTCGACAGGCGCTTTATCCGCTCGCGAATATCAAAGCTTAAAGAGGAGCTCGTAGGGGTCCGTACAATGCGCGAAGTCCAACGCAAAAGGCGGTCCCGCATACCGGTGCCGACGGCCGCGGTTGTAGGCTACACAAACGCGGGGAAATCGTCGCTGATAAATGCGCTTGCCAGCGCCTCTTTGCTTGCCGAAGACAAGCTGTTCGCAACACTCGACCCATCGACGCGCGCCCTGGCTCTCCCCAATTCTACAACCATTTTGCTCACCGACACAGTGGGCTTTGTGAGAAAACTTCCGCATAGATTCGTTGAGGCCTTCAAAGCCACGCTCGAAGAGGCGAAGGTTTCGGATTTTCTAATACACGTTGTGGACGCGTCGAGCCCCGACGCCCAAAAGCACGCCGAAACGACAATGTCTGTCCTCAAGGAGCTTGGAGCCGACGACAAGCGCATCATTACCGTATTGAACAAGCTTGACAAAGTGAAGGCGTGCAGCGGCCATTCGGACATGGCATGGCTCGGGCGGGATTTCCCAAATGCGGTTTGGGTGAGCGCAAAAACCCGCGAAGGTTTTGAAAGGCTTTTTGAAAGGCTTGAAGAAATGCTTTCAGATACGAGCGTGAGCATGAAATTGCTCATACCGCATTCGGCCCAGCCTGAAATCGCCGCGCTATACAAGGCCGGCGCGGTAAAATTGCGGAAGGACATTGGCGAAGGAGTTCAAATATCGGCCAATATCCCCATTAGAATGCTAAAAAAATATCTCCAGTTCTCGCAATAGTTCGCCCCGGGCCGCGCTCAATTAGCCCTGGAGAAAGCGCCCGGCGCTTTAAGAATAAATCCGCCCGCAAGGGCTGTAAAAGGGGCAACTAAAACAAGGCCGAAAGAGCCTATTATGGTCTTTACAAACTCGCTTGCAACATAGGGATTGTTGATGAAATCCGACGGAGACACTCCTTGTGCGGAAAATGCCATCATTAAAGACAAATATCCCCCCGAATACGCCAAAAGCAAAGTTGTGGCCATAGTGCCCACAACGCTCCTGCCTATGCGCAATCCCGATTCCACAAGCTTGCCCCTCGGCAAGTCCGGATTTCTGCGGACAATTTCCGACATGCCCGCCGCAACATCCATGCTCAAATCCATTACCGCCCCAGAGGACGATAGAAAAATTGCCCCAATATATAAATCTGCAATATTTAAATTTTCAAATCCCGAATACAAAAGAGCCTGCGAATACGGAAGTATAGCCCCGTTTATCTTAAATAGGCCTACAAAATACCAAGCCATGGCGCAGCTTGAAAGAACGCCGAGCATTGTTCCTGCAAAAGCCGTCCAACCTTTCCCGGTAAATCCCGCCACCAAAAATATTATGGCGGCCGAAAGAACGCAAACCGCGCACAGGCATATGAGAATGGGATCCGCCCCGCGCAGGCACATCGGGACAACAATCTTCCATATTACCGCCCATGCAAATACAAACGATACCAAAGTTTTTTTTTTTTTTTTTCCTCCGAAGGCGATTAGCAAAAGAGCGAAAAGGCTGAAGAGCACAAGTGCTGAATGCGTCCTGTAATGGTACTAGGCGTTGACGGATGTAGAGGAATCTGCTCTCT
>CALXOC010000075.1 GCA_944389915.1 uncultured Opitutales bacterium
CTAATGAAAGCGAAACAAACCAAGACGAACAGGCAGTAGCTCCGGAAGAGCGAAAGGATAAAAACTCCGAAAACTCCCCACAAGAGAAGGAAAAGAGTTCCGAAACTCCGCAGGCGCAAGAACCCGCCGCAGAAGCGGCCAAAGAAGAGAAAGAAAAGAAATCCGCTGCAGCAGCGCAGACCGGGGATAAAGATGAGGAAAAAGCCATGGAGAATTACCGTAAGGCAAGTGGCGCCATGACTCGCGGCGAGGCCAGGCAGCTCTTGGAATCAATGCAGGATTCCGAAAAAGTGCTTCCCATGCGCGGATTCGGAGAGCAAAAAAGCAGATTTGAAAAGTCCTATAAAGATTGGTAAAAATGAAAAAATTAACGGCATATTTGATATTATCAGCGGCTGTATTCTCGCATGCCCAAACTGTGGAATCCTTAGGGTTTAATCCTGCGGAAATACGTCCCGACGATACATCGGACTATACCCTTGTCATAAAAGGAATAAACGCGTCTGTGGATCCTTCAAGCATTCCAATGCCTTCGGGCTTGCACATTGTTGGAACAAGCCGCTCGCAAAGCATTTCGCTTGGGAGCGGCGGACAACATAGTGAAATAAGAATCAGCTATACGGTGCGCGCAGACTCCACCGGCACATATACGGTACCGGATTGGAAAATAAAATACGGTTCGCAAATAATCGACATAGCAAAAGCCACGCTTGTAGTGAGCGATACCGCTCCGGCTCAAAGCCGGACTTCTCAAAACATATCCGGAATCGACCCATTCTCAATGTTTGGAATGCCGCAGCACCAATACAGAACTTCCAGGCCCCAGACGCATTCAACCGACGACCTCTTAAAAAAGGGCGCCCAACTTGAAATAAAAATACCGAGGGAAAAAATCTACATTGGGGAAAGCGTCCAGTGCGAGCTTGTATTCTCCATAGATAAATCGCTAATAGAAAACGGATTTAAAATTGGAGCGCTCGAGCCCTCCATAAAAAAAGCAGACGCTTTCGACTGTCCTCCCATAAATCCAAAATATACTTTGGATGTAAACAGCGACCCCTCTAAAGTGCTCTTTAAATACCCGGTGGTTATAACTCCGCTAAAAGTTGGCAATTACGATTTGGATTTCTCAGCGCGCGGAGTTTTAGTCCGCGAACTTAGCGTTGACGATTTAATAGGCATGTCGGCCATAGACCGGATGCTCTCTATGGGCTCCGGCAGGCAAATCCCGTTTGAAGTGAATATGCCGGCAAGAAAAGTAGACGTATTGCCTCTTCCCGAAGAGGGCAAACCTGCAAAATTTACCGGCGCGATAGGAAGTTTCTCTCTTGAAAATGTAACCATAGATCCCGATTCGCTGAGCGTCGGAGAGCCTTGCACCATATCAGCAAAAGTTGTAGGCATGGGAAACTTTTCCAGAATATCAGCACCTGCGGTTGATTGCGGAGACAATTGGAAAAGTTACAAATTCAAGAGTTCATTCGTAGACGAAAGCAACGGGCTTGGCAATATAGGAATCAAGACTTTCGAATGCACCGTTGTCCCCAATAAGCCCGATTTGACGGAGGCGCCAACTCTAATATTTAATTTCTTTAATCCCGAAAGCGGAAAGTATGTGGAGCTGAAGTCTCAAAAAATCGAAGTCAGCGTAGCCCCAAGCGTGCGCTCCAAGCGCGCAAAGGAATTGGAGGAAGCTTCAAAAGACCCCATATTTGAAAATTCCGTATCAGCGAAAGAAGCCAAAGCCGTGCGCTCTCCAGGCGTGGTAAATTCCCCATATTTCTGGGGGGTTCAGATTGTCGTCTTGGCAGCTCTTGCGCTATTCATAGTTCGCAGGCGGAACTCCTTGAAATTGGCGAACAACCCGGCCTACGCAAAGGCTTTAAAAGCAAGAAAAGACGCCGAAGCATACCTGAAGCAGGCTAAAAGCGCCGCCGCATCCGGAGATGCCGCCAAATTCTTCGCGTGCGCCCGCAGGGCCGTACAATGCGCCTTGAGCGCCGACACGGAACTCGAAAGCGAAGCTCTTCTGCTTCGCCAAGCCGAGGATATTATGCGCAGCAAGGCTTTCCCGGAAGAGGAAATTTCAGACGCGTCTGTATTTTTTGAAAGCTTAGACGCCATGAATTACGGAGCTTTAGACCCATCGAAGACCAATCTTGCCGAACTATCCGGCAAACTTTCTAAAATAGTACGCAATTCAAAATGACAATGTTTACACGAGCATTTTTAAATATTCGCACTTCCATTTCAGCTTGCCTAATTGTTTCGCTTGCGTTGCTCTTTGCGGACGTACATTCCGCACAAGCCCAAACCGCGGAGGAATTTTTCATTCTCGGAAACCGGGCATATTCGGCCGGAGACTATAAAAAGGCCGAAGAAAATTTTGACCAGGCACTTGAAAAGGGCGGGAATTCGGCGCAATTGCACTTCAATCTGGCAAACACATGCGCCAAGCTCGACAAACGCGGCAAGGCATTGCTAAACTATTTGAGAAGCATTTATATAGAACCGCGCCTGCGCGAGGCCTCGGCAAATCTTAAAGTATTTGCGGACGAAAATTCGCTTGCGCTGCCTATGGATAAGTTTTCAGCGCCCTTCGTCTCGGAGCTGTCGCATTCCGAGTGGCTCGCCATTGCCTTTGCCTCATTTTGGGCGGCCGTCTTGCTCATTTTCATTCCGCCGCTCTACGGAAAAAAATCCGTTGCGTGGATATTTCTGGCGATTGTTTCCGCCTCTATCTTCGCACTCTCATCAATGGCGTTGTTTGACTGGAAAAGCTATGCATCCACCGCCATAGCCGATAAAAACGACACCCCCATGCTCGTATCTCCGGTTGAAGACGCTCCGGTTATAGCGATGCTGCATGAGGGGCAGATAGCCTCCATACTAAACAGGCACGGGAATTTCATATATGTGGAGACGCCTTCCGGCAAGCGCGGCTGGGCCGCTTCCGATAAATTCATACCTGTAGTGGAATAATTAAATACACTCAGTTTTTGCCGATAATGCTTGCAAAAATTCTCCGCATGTATGGACTTTAAAAGCAAACTTGCGGATATTATGAAAAGTAAGACTGTATTGCTGTTATTGGTTATTGTAGCCTGGGGTGTCGGTTACTACATTGTGGGTAAACAATCTTCCGTGCCACAGGGAACTCCAGCCGAACAGGTTTCGTATATTCTGAATGAAAACGGCTGCGTAATGTGCCATTCAAAGGACGCCAAGCTTCCTTTTTACGCGCATTTTCCCCTGCTTAGCACGTTGATAAAACGCGACGTTAGCGAGGGCCTAAAATATTTCGACATAACCCCCATAATGGCCGACATAAAAAGCGGAAAAACCGCAAGCTCAACCGCTTTGGCAAAAATAGAATACGCCATAAATACGGGACTAATGCCGCCCTTCCACTATAAAATTTTTCACTGGAACTCCGCCATATCCTCGCAGGAATTCTCAATTCTTTCAAATTGGATAGCTTCGCAGCGCAAGATTTTGATGAAGGATTCAAATGTTGCCGAAGAGTTCCAAAATGAACCCGTATGGCCTATTCCCTCAAAAGTTCCGATGGATCTCAAAAAGGCGAGGCTCGGGTCCATACTGTATCACCATACGGCCCTATCCGGCGACAACACGGTTTCGTGCGCAACTTGCCACCCTCTCGACAATGCGGGAGTGGATTCATTGCAAACTTCAACCGGCATACGAAAGCAAAAGGGCGATATAAACGCTCCTACCGTATACAACGCGGTATTTAACGCAAAACAATTTTGGGACGGCCGCGCCGCGGATTTGCGCGAACAGGCCGGGGGCCCGCCGATGAATCCGGTGGAGATGGACGGCGGTTCGTGGGAAAAAGTAGCCGAGCGGCTTGAGAAAGACGCAAACTTCTCAAGAGACTTCAAGGCGGTGTATCCCGACGGCTTTACAGAAAAAAATATTACTGACGCCATAGCGGAATTTGAAAAGACCCTCATAACTCCGGACAGCCCATTCGACCTCTACCTAAAAGGCAAGAAAGACGCCTTAACTCCGGAGCAAATCAAAGGCTATGAGATCTTCAAGAAGAACAACTGCGCGGTGTGCCACTCTGGTAAAAATCTCGGGGGCCAAACCTTCGAATACATGGGATTGGCCGGAAACTATTTCCAAAAACGCGGAAATGTCGGGAAAATCAACGATAAAGGGCTTGTGTCTTTTTCAAAAGACGAGCGCGACACGCATAAGTTTAAAACCCCAACCCTGAGAAACGTGGCATTGACTGCTCCCTATTTCCACGACGGTTCAAGCCAATCGCTCAAACATGCGGTAGAGGTGATGGCGGAATTCCAGCGCGGAAAGAAGCTTAGCAACGAAGAAATAGACCTTCTTGTCAAATTCCTGGAGTCGCTTACCGGAAAATCCGACGGCAAGCCATTGGGAGGCAAATAACCGCCACATTTTGCCGCTATATCACAATGCCTTCGCACCTTTGCAATTTTAAGGTCCGCATATCCGATGCGGACCAGAATGGAACGCTTAAACTGCCGGCTCTATTGCAGCTATTGCAGGAATCGGCAACAGAGCATGCACACATTTTGGGAGTGGACTTCAAAAAGCTTTCCCCCATGAATTTGAGCTGGGCGCTCTCAAAGCTCGTATTGGAAATAGACACACTTCCGAAATGGGGAGAGCGCATATATATTGAAACATGGCCTTCTGCCCGCGACAGGATAGTAACCTACCGCGAATTTACCGCCAATGCTCACGACGGCCGCCCCTTGTTCAGGGCGCGATCGCAGTGGCTTGTATTCGATACCCGCAAGCGCAGAATATCGCGCCTCGACGCCCTTCCGGAATGGGAAACAAACGGATCGCGTCTGGCTCTCGATATAGACTTGTCGGCACCCATACAAAAACCGGAATTTATAAATTCGCAAATACAGACATGCGCGCGCACCGACGACATCGACTTAAACGGCCATGTAAACAACTCCATATACCTGGTGTGGGCGCTCGATTCCCTGCCCTCAGATTTCCCCTACTATCTGACTCCAAGGACCGTCAGAATAAACTTCCTTGAGGAGGTTATGCCAAGAAACATAGTCGACATAACGTGTTCCTGCCAGAACGGAAGAAGCATACATTCAGTAATCAAGAAGAACGACGCGCGCGAATGCGCCAGGCTTTCAATAGACTGGAGAAATCCTCTTGATTAAAACCGCAATTGGCATTTTATTTTAGACCGATGAACCTCTATCTCTCGACATATCTCTTTGCGGCCATTTTATTGGCAGTCGGCATACCCTTTGCGCTTTTTGCAAAATCCGCGAAATCGCCGTCATTCGAATTCTTGCGGAGCTCAAAAGCGGCGCTTGCAACTTTCGGAGGTGGAGGTTTGTGGTTTTTATATGCATTATCGCAGCTTGGCGAGGCAGACTTCGGCGACATAAAAATAGCGCTAATTGCAATATTCGGCATAGCGGGAATTCTGGCATTTTTTTATTTGAGCGATTTTCTTTCGGTGAGGGGGCTTTCCATAATCGGGCTTATGCTCTCTGCCGAATTCCTTGATTCCGCCTATATGCAAGAGCCTCCGTCGCGTCTTATCTTAGTGTCGCTCACCTACATTGTAGTGTTGCTGTCGCTATATTTCGGAGCGGTACCCTACAGATTGCGCGATTTATTAACATGGCTCTACGAAAAGCCTTCGCGCATAAGTTCTTTCGGACTATTGCTGTGCGCATGCGCTGCCGCCCTGATTGCGGCATCTCTATTCTACTGACCCCTCTAATGAAGAATATCATAATAGTATTAAGCGGCCCCGCC
>CALXOC010000076.1 GCA_944389915.1 uncultured Opitutales bacterium
GCTGAATGAGCTGAATGAGCTGAATCCAACATGCTCGGCATAGAATCCTCGAAAATCGGGGCGTTTTCTGAGCCCTTAATATTAGTCAGCACCGATTTTGCCCCCTCGGATTTCTCCCTTGTCGACAAGAGCAAAATACTGGCAATCGTGACCGAAAAAGGTTCCCATACGAGCCATACTGCCATCTTGTCGCGTTCGCTGGGCATACCCTGCATTGTGGGGGTTGAAGACGTTCTCGGCCGTATTTCATCGGGGGATTTCCTGTTGGTTGACGGCTACAACGGCAATGTTGTAATAAATCCAACGGCTGAAATTCTGCGCCATTACACGGAAGTCGAATCCGTCCACAGGGAAATACAAAAAATATTCGATACATCGCTGCCATTCAAGTCGGAAACGCCGGACGGAACAAAGTTTAAGGTCGAAATAAACATCAGCGGAGCCGCCGACATTCCCGAAGGCTCAATGCGCTATTGCGACGGCATAGGTTTGTTTAGAACGGAAAACTTTTTTCTTGAAAACGGCTCTTTCCCCGATGAGGACGCCCAATTTGAAAGCTACAAATCGGCCGCTTTGGCTTCCGACGGCAAGCCTTTGGTTATACGCACACTCGACCTTGGGGGCGATAAGAATTTCCATCTTCTCAAGCAGGCCGCAAACGAAGAAAATCCATTCATGGGTTACAGGGCCATCAGATTCTGTTTAGACCATAAGGATTTATTCCTAACACAATTAAGAGCCATATTAAGGGCGAGCGCGTTTGGTAAAATAAGAATACTATTGCCTATGATAAGTTCAATCCGCGAGGTGGAGCGCGCGCGTTTGCTCATAGAACAGGCAAAAGAGGAACTCGCTTCCAAGCGAGCGGACTTTGACCGCGACATAAAAGTGGGGGCAATGATTGAAGTTCCAAGCGCGGCGATAACCGTCGATATTATTGCGGAAGTTTGCGACTTCCTCAGCATAGGCACGAACGACCTCATACAGTATTTGCTCGCGGTGGACCGCGTTAACGACATGGTTGCACATCTCTACGAGCCTACCCACCCGGCGGTATTGCGAACTCTCGATTCCGTGGTTTCCGCAGGCAGAAAGGCTGGCATTCCGGTGGCCGTTTGCGGTGAGCTCGCGGCGGATCCCATCTTTGCTCCATTGCTTTTGGGCATGGGTGTTACGGATTTTAGCATGTCGCCAAAATCTATAAGCGAAATCAAATTCCTCTTGCGCAAAGTCAATTTTTCCACCGCGAGGGCCTTGCGCGATGAAATCCTGTCCATGAAACGCTCAAGACACATTGTCAGCCGTCTGAGATCTTTCCATTACGAAACTATGCAGCCTTATATACGCTAATTGCGCCCCTTTCTTTAGTCCTGGGATTTTGTCGCACGGCTGATGCAAGATGGATTTTTAGCCTTTGCTGTTTCGCAATTAAGTTTTTATTATGAATTTTAAACTGTCCCAATATGACGAAAAATCTACAAAATGCGCTGGAATGCATTGAAAATTTCGGTTTGAAGTGCGCCTCGGACGAGGCTTCGCGCTTTGCCGCATCAATAGACAATTCCCGGTACAATTCAATGCCCGATGCGGTCGTATACGCTCGTAGCGAAGATGATGTTTCGCATGTCTTAAAGACAGCCTCCGAATTTGGCGTGTATGTAACGCCGCGCGGAGCGGGGTCCGGATGTTCGGGGGCGGCTTTGCCGCTGTCGGGAGGAATAGTTTTAGATTTGTCGGGCTTGAATTTCATAGAAATTGACCCGCTGTCCCGCGTGGCACACGTCGGGGCGGGCGCGGTTACAGCGCAAGTTGACGCGAGGGCGGGCGAATTCGGCCTATTTTACGCGCCGGACCCGTCTTCGCACAAATATTCCACCATAGGGGGAAACATAGCCCACAATGCGGGCGGCTTGCGGGCGGCGAAATACGGGAACACCCGCGACAACCTATTAGCTCTCAATGCCGTGCTCGCCGACGGAAAAATAATAAAGTGCGCCTTGCCGCTTAGAAAATTCTCCGCAGGGCTGAATTTGCGCGATATTTTCATAGGGAGCGAGGGCACGCTCGGCGTTGTTACGCAGGCTTGGCTGAAACTTTTGCCCATGCCCGAATCAAAAAAAGTGGCGCTTGCTTTTTTCGACAGTGATTTGCGCGCCTTTGAAGGCATAGAGAAAATACTCTTATCACCCCTCCAGCCCTCCATATTAGAATTCATGGATTCCGACACTGTGGAATGCGTGCGGAAAAGGCGAAAATGCGGCATAAATATTCCCCGCGGTGCGGCTGCATTATTGGCGGAATTCGACGGTCCGGAAAGTTCGGCCTTAGACTCGGCAAATAAATTTTTTAAAGTGCTGGCGCCCGATGCTTCGCTTCGAATGGCGGAAAATAGGGAGGAAGAGGAGCTTTTGTGGAGCTTGAGGAGATCCGCGTCGCCGGCCATGTACGAACTTGGGGACTCCAAAATCGGAGAGGATATAGTTCTACCTTTCGGGAAAGTGGCGACTTATTTTTCATTCTTTAAAAAAATGGCGCGGGACATGAACCTTCCCGCTCCGGTTTTTGGGCACGCGGCCGACGGAAACTACCATATACATTTTATGTACAACGATTCGGAAAATACGAGGGAACGCGCGCTCCAAGCTATGAAAGCGGCTGTAGAAAAAGCGGTGGAAATGGGAGGAGCCATATCTGGAGAGCATGGAATAGGTTTTTTGAAGGCCCAGTACATGAATATTCAGCACGGGGAACCGGAAATGGACGCAATGCGGGCCATAAAACGCGCCCTGGACCCAAAAGGCATATTAAATCCCAATAAGCTATACTGCTCCTGCGATAATAATTTAAAGCCGCTTCGCGGCGTAAAGCTGCCATGGGATTAGCTTTGCATTGATGCAGCAAACAATCCCCGGGAACTTTCATGGGATTGCCGGCACAAGTCTCGGCCCCCCTATAAATTTGGTCCGAACCACTTTGGGGACACTAATGTCACTAAATCCGCATTTTCACCTATATGTCCGGGCTCTTTGTTTAGCATGTCGGCAAGGCGGCGCATGGCAACTCTGCCCACTGCGTCGTTATTTTGCTCCATGCCAATCCAATCGGTTGCGTCGGAACGGCGTTCAAGTTGCACGAGCCGTATGTTGCGCTGTGTTTTTGCCGGCAGGTCCAAGAAAACTTCGCGCAGGGAATTGCGCAGATACAGCAGTGCGTCCGGCTTATAGCGCATTATCCATTCTGAAAATTTTTTGGGGTAGCCGGGCTCGCGCATGGAAGCCGTAAAGGGGGGAATGCGATTCTGCTCGGGCATGTCGAGCTGCATGCGGAGATAACCGGCTATAAATCTTCCGTCAACGTATTCGTCTATTATTTTTTCCATTACCAAGCCGGGGCGCGTAAAGCCCAATTTCAGGCATTTGGAAAGAGCTTCCGAAGTTACGGCGTAGTGGTCCGTCGAAACCAGCTCCAAAGGCGACTCCGAGCTTTTTACCCCTATGGATACAAATGAAAAATTCTCCCAAATGGGACTGTATTTAGGCTTAAACACTTCGCCGAGAAAATGCCCTATTACAATTCCTCCCCTTATGGAGCGGGAACGGAAAGCACGCATAAGCTTGGATATTTCCAAACGGGGGTCGCGCAGCCATATTTCGTTTACAGAGTACCCCAAAAGCTTCGCCTCCTCCTTTATCCCGATGCAGTATTTCGACAATGTTGGGTGCTTCGACAAAATATATTCGTCTTCATTCGCATTTAATAGGGCCACCGATTCCAAAAATCCGCCGCCCCTTTTTATCGATGACATTACGGAGGACACCAGCGCGCTCCTCTCATACCCGAGCTTTTTAGCGGCGCTTAAAACCTTCGCGCGCGTCTTTTCTGAAACCATTTTCGAGTTTCTCAGCGCGAAAGACACCGCGCCTTTGGAAAGCCCCGTCTTTGAGGCTATGTCTGACAGCGTAACTCTTTTATTGTTCATTGAAAATTTTTTTAAATCGGGGTTTTCTATACTGTCAAGAACTTTCATTCTTATTGCAATATAATTCGAGCATTTGGGGCAACTTATCAATTATTAAGGTCTATAAGCGCTATACGGCAATTAAATCTTCTTAACGGTATAGAATAAATTAAAAAAAATCTATTTGATTTCGAAGGAGGTGAGTTTTTTACTTGGAACACAATGGAATAGTAAGAGCCCATTCGGCGGAAAATAGAAAGTATATTAGGAGGAAATGTCATATGGCAAATAGAAGAGAATTTTTAAAAGGCGCAGCATGCGCGGGGACCGCCGCGTTTTTTGCCCCCTACCTAAGGGCAAATTCACAGGACTCAAACGGCCGGCCTAAAGAGGCGTGGGAGAAAGATCCCGTGCGCTTGGCGGTGGTGGGTTGCGGATTAATGGGCGGTGCAAACATGCGCAACATGAGAAAACTGGGGCAGCGCATTGTGGCATATTGCGATGTCGACAGCGGCTCCTACGGTTTCGGAAACGCAAAAAAATATGCCGAAGATGGCGCGTTGGCCTTTGTCGACTACAGAGAAATGTTTGAAAAAATAAAGGGCAAGGTAGACGCCGTAATAATAGCAACTCCCGACCACGGCCATTTTGCCCCTGCAATGTCGGCTATAAAACACGGCTTCCCAATATATCTTGAAAAGCCGATGTGCCGCAATATAAGCCAGGTAAGGGAGCTCGCAAAATTTGCAAAAGAAAAAGGCGTGGTTACACAAATGGGAAACATGGTCCATTCGGGCGACGGCATAAGAATTACAAAGGAATGGATAGCTGCCGGCTTAATAGGCAAAGTCAGAAAAGTTTACGCATGGACGACCCGCCCTGTGGGTGGTTGCAACCGCCCCACTATGGGATACAAAGAGTGGCCATCTGAACCGGTCCCCCCGACGCTGGATTGGGATAAATGGTTGAATGTTGCCGAATACGGTCCTTATTCCAGCGAAATAGTGCCCTTAAACTGGCGCAGGGTTTATAAATACGGAACAGGCGCTCTCGGCGATATAGGCGCGCATATTCTCGACGTGCCGATTTTTGCTTTAGATCTGGGCTATCCTTCAAAAGTTAGCGCGCGCCAAACGGGCGGGACCGACATTTCCGTTCCACGGCAGGATTGCATAACCTATACTTTCGACAAGAGCAATCAGGGGGAAAAAGTTGAAATTGAGTGGTACAGCGGCTTCCTAAAACCGGACGCAAATGGAAAGTGGCCCGAAAATTTTGACCAGTCTTTTGTATTCCCGCTTCCTAAAGAATACCTCGATACCGGAAGAAGCTACAAAGATTTGTCCACGGCAGACGGCATGTTTATTGTGGGAGACGAGGGCGTTCTATATGCCCCAAAAATGCATCTGATAGGGAAACCTGTAATACTGCCTAAATCGCGGGCTAAAATGGCTCAGGATATTCCTCAGACTCTGCCCAGAATAAAACTTGCAAACCATTCCTTAAATTTCGTCGAAGCCGTGCGCGGCGACATACCAAGGTCTGTTTCGGATTTTTCGGAAGCTGCAAAATTGACGGAAATTGTATTGTTGGGCAATCTCGCGTTGAGGTCCGGCGAAGACATACATTGGGACGTAGCCTCTATGAGCGCCATTGGCGCTGGCAAGAAGGTTGCATCGCTAATTACGGAACCGATGCGCCCCGGGTGGTATTAATTTTATATATTTTGCCATGCTGAATCCGAAAGTTATAATATTGGCAATTTTTGCCGTTGCACTTTCCTTTAAGGGTTGTGCGGGCCCATCTAATGCGCCCATGCAAGCAAAGCACAGAAAAGTAGCTTTGCACGGCTATGTTTACGCAAAGACGAAAACTCTGGAAGAAACTGTGCGCGAGGCGCGCGAATTGGGGGCGGAAGGCGTTGTTTGCTCGGCCTCGCAGAAATTAGGCGGCCCTTTTAAAAATGTTAAATTCTCGGTCGATATGACGCCTGAGCAGCGCGATTTTGTTAAAAAAATTTTTGCAGAGAACAAAATTGAAATGGTTTCTTTCGGGATAGGGGATTTGAAAAAGGGCGAAACTCCCGATAAATATCTCGCGTTTTGCGCGGAAATGGGAATTCCTGTCTTCACTTGGGAAGGAGATCCGCAAAGCGCCCAAAAATGGCAGGACGCCGCCGCAAAGTACGGCGTCAAGGTGGCCATCCACAACCATGAATACAACCCGAAAAGGCTCAATTACGTATATTGGAATCCCAAATATGTATGGGAAATAATTAAAGACAAACCCAACATGTACGCGTGCGCCGACAACGGGCATTGGGTCCGTTCGGGCTTGGACGTTGCGCAGGGCTACAAGAATCTCCGCGGCAGATTGGCTGCGATACACTTTAAGGACCCGGGCGATTTAATGTCGCTTGCAAAGAATGAAAAGCCCCTCGGGCAAGGCGCCCTAAATCTAAAAAATTGCCTGAAAGTTTTAGATGAGCTGGGCTATGACGGATTCTTTGTTTTGGAAAACGAGCAGGTATTTGACAATCCAACGCCCGCCATGCGCGCAAGCATAAAGTATTTGCGGGAACATTGATTCCGCCCCATAAGGCTTTCTTTTTAGTATGTCGCTTCTGAGGTTATCGGCAGCATTGTTTTTCATTGCAATATTCTTCCAGCCGGGAGCATGCCTGCGCGCCGGCGATTCAGAATTGCTAAACAGCCTCCTCGAAAAGGACATACTGGATAAGTCCGAGCTTCAATACATTAAAAAAAATTCCTCGCAACTCGAAATTGCCGCCCCGAAGAGCCCATACGGATTTAAGCTGTATACCATATTGCAAATGCGTTACGGCTACCTGTATAGAGATTCGCAATTTCCGCATGAAACAAGCGTAAACAAAAGCGATTTTAATATCAGAAGATTGATTCCCGTGTTTATTGCTGAAACGGGTGAAAATTCCCGCGCTATGGTTTCGCTATTCATGCCAAGCAGCAGAGTGCTGAATACTGCCCATTATGAGATAGATTTCGACGGTTCCGTGTTTTGCGGCAAACTCATGATAGGCCACAACGCCGTGAATTTTGCCACCGAGGAATTGGAGAGCGGTTCAACAATAATGACTCCCGACCGCTCAATGTTGTGTCTTTATTTCGGCGGGGCAGACAGCGGTTACGACGGCTACAATAAAAGTTCTTATGGCACATGCGAAGGATTTTCGGGATACCATACCGGCATATTTTGGAACGGGCGCATGCCTTCGAAAAAAGAGCTGTGCTACGGAATTGCTCTAACAAACTCCAAAGCCGACGACTATGTCGGGCGTATTGACAACGGTTTGACCTTCTGGTTGACCCTCGCCTATGAAAAAAATTTTTCCGATGATTTTTATTTGTGGACCGGCGTAAATCTGGGCTATTCCGACAAACTCATATCGGCGATTTCCGGAGACACATTGCCGTCTTCGATAGAAGATTGCGGAGACGCATGGGGAGCCAATCCCTTTATTCGCCTGAAATACAAAAAATTTACATTCAATGCAGAGCTTATCTACACTGCGCTCGAATATGGATCGAGCATGCGCGACGATATCCCAATCTACAATATGAATTCGCCGCGCGCGTGCCCTTGGGGGTTTTATGTGCTGGGAGCATACAAACTTTTCGATTTGGGCGAGTGGGGAATATTGGAACCTTTGTTTAGATACGCCCGCATAAACACGGACGGGCGCGGCATCAGGGAAGGCGATATAATCTATAAAGGTTATTCCGGAGGCCCGCTCTTTGATGAGGTGGAGTCGTTCTATTTCGGCGTCAACTGGTATCTCAGGGGCAATACTGTAAAATATATGTTCGGTTACGAATTGTACGATTTCAAAGGCTCCCCAAGCGGCAAACGCCAGAGCATGTCGTCGGTGGGAGTTTTTATAGCGCAGTTCCAGATACTTTTTTAGGTCTTCACCGCGCATATGGAAAATTTTGATGTTGACGATTCTCCGGGCTTTAATAAGGATTGCTCACTGATACAATAAAACATTGGCAAGTTATGGCAAGTCCCACCGATATCAGAAAAGGCAGAGTTATAATTTACAACGGCACCCCCCATGCCGTTATGAGCATGTTGCACCGCACCCAAGGCAGGCAGGCGGGCTTCGTTCAGACGGTTCTGCGCAACCTCTCAAACAATTCCTCAACGGCGGTAAAATTCCGCTCAACGGATTCTGTAGAGTTTTGCCATACCACTAACAAGCCCTTGGAATTCTCGTACATTGACGGCGACCATTACCATTTTATTGATCCCGACACTTTCGACGACACTGTCCTGATGGAGGACGTAATCGGCGAGGATAAGAAATGGTTAATTGAGGGAAATACCTACAGCATTCTCTTCGTGGACGGAAATCCCGTTTCTATAGAGGTTCCCAACAATATGGAAATAAAGGTTGCCGAAGCCGCCGAGGGACTCAGAGGGGATACGTCGTCGGCTCCGACGAAAGCCGTAACGCTTGCAAACGGCGTGGTTTTACAGGTGCCCCTGTTTATAAAACAGGGCGATGTCATAAAAGTCCGCACGGAGGACTGCACATACATCAGCAGGGCGTAGCCCGGGCCTTACGGCCATGGATCTTCTTAAAGCGCAGACTCAACAAGTTACCATAAAAGCTTCGGACTTGCGTGGCATACTTGAATATGTCCCCCTATACAGAGGGCAAACATTTGTCATAGCAATAGACGGAAGCGTTGTTGCGTGCGATAATTTCGCAAACGTAATAACGGATATTGCCGTATTGAGAAGTCTCGGCATAAATGTAGTGGTTGTCTATGGAATAGGCAGCCAGCTTAAAAGCGCGGGCAGCGAACGCGGCGTAACCCTGAGCGACGTCTACGGTTCTAATCCTGTTGACGACAAAACTTTGGAACTTGCCAGGGAGGTTTCCGCAAACGTATTGCAAACTATAGTAGACACCTTTGCGGCAAAAAATATAGTGTGCGTATCTTCCAACGCTGTAAGGGCCACTGAAACCGGCATAATTTCCGGAGTCGACTACCTGAACGCCGGGCGCATAGAAAAAATCGACTTTGGAGTTCTTGAAAATCTCTTGTCGCTGGGCATGATACCTATAATAGGACCCATAGCCGTAAACAGGCAGGGCAGGGTTTTTAGAATGAACTCCGATATGCTTGCCGCGGAAGTTGCAATTGGCTTGGGGGCTACAAAACTGATATTTTTAACCGTAACCCGCGGTTTGATGACGGGCGACGAGTCCGCTGTGGCGGTTCCGCTCGACAAGGTAAAGGATATCCTAAATACCAGGC
>CALXOC010000077.1 GCA_944389915.1 uncultured Opitutales bacterium
AGAAGCGCCTGTGGAAGAGCGAATTTTGGGGAAAGTGGTTTACCCCGGCCGCCCTTGCATACGATTATTCCCCAAGCGGAGAATTGGACGGCATCTTAAACTATGCCGCCGCCGAATTAATAAAGACCCAAGACGCCCAGGGCGCCATACGCACTGTTGCGCCCGAATGGGAATTTAAACTCATGCCTAACCCCAACGACTTTAAAAACGGAATGACTTGGGACGTATGGGGCAGAAAATATGTTCTCTTGGGACTTATAGCCGAATACGACCGCACCGGCAATGCGGAGATTCTAAATGCAGCTAAACGCCATGCCGACTATATCATAGAGCGCATAGGCAAAGACAAAAAAGATATATGCAACATAGGGCTTTGGTTCGGGGTGGCTTCTTCCAGTATACTGGAGCCCATGGCACTTTTATATATGAGAAGCGGAGAGGAACGCTATTTGAAATTTGCCGAATATATAATAGAAAACCAATACAAATCACCCTTCGGCATGGACATGTTTAGAAAAATGCGCGACAACACCGTTGTTACGGACATTTTTCCCAAGGCGGGCGATCCGCTATATTTTGCCTACGCCGGCGGCGGATCCAAAGCCTACGAGACAATGAGCTGCTTCGAGGGCTTGCTTGAGATGTACCGCATAAGCGGGAATCCTGATTATCTCAAAGCGGCCGAGAATTTGGCTGCTTCTGTCAGAGACACGGAAATAATAATCACGGGCTCGAGCGCCATAAACGAAAAATGGCGCCGCTCGAAATTTGCCCAAAATACCGGCACCGAAAATTGGCAGGAAACCTGCGTTACGGCCACATGGATTAAATTCTGCTCGCAGCTTCTGCGTTTGACGGGAAATCCGATATACGCCGGAGATATCGAATTGGCAACTTTCAACGCCTTGATTTCCGCGCAAAAATCCGACGGTTCTTGGTGGTGCCACCACAGCCCGTTAAACGGCGCGAGGAAGGCGGCCACTCCGCAGTGCCTGCGCGACAAGGCCTTTGGGGTTTTTGGCGACGACACCCTCCGCCAGCCGGGAGAGCCGGAATTTATAATGAATTGTTGCGTCGCCAGCGGTCCGCGCGCACTTTTCTTAATTCCGAAGCTTGTATGCATGGCATCGCGCGAAGGCGCAGTCTTCAATTTGTACGAGAAGGGCACAGCGACTATCCCGATTGGAGAAAGCCCGGTAACTTTCACAACTGGCGGACTATCATGGGGCGATTGCAATACCGCGACAATAAGCATGAAAATGTCCGGGAAGAAAAAATTCAGCTTGAGGCTGTACATGCCGATTTGGAGCAAAGATACGCGCGTATCCGTTAACGGTTCAGCCATTGGCGAAAATATCGTGCCGGGGCGCTATTTGGAGATATCGCGCCAATGGCAATCCGGCGACTTCGTCAAGATTGATTTCGACGCAAAAGTTTTAATAAAAAGCATACCCGGGCACGGCGACATATTCTATCTGCAATACGGCCCATTTGTCCTATCTATGGACAGGCGTTTTGAAGCCGACTTCAATAAGCCCGCGGATATTTCAGACAAAGACGGGGCGGTTTTAGATGCGAGACCTTTAAAGCTTAAGGGTGCGCATCTGGCCTTCGATGTGCCGCTGAAAGACGGCGGTTTCAGGCGCTTTATAAATTATTCGGACGCCGGAAGAACATGGGACAAAACTTCGTCATTTGCTACGATTTTTACGCGCAAGGGCAGGCTTGAATATCTTCCCGCCGGCAATTTGTATAAAAAGAATTAAAGCTTATGGCTTAAAAATCCAAATCCATGACGGCTAAAATCCCGGCCGCTTAAAGTTTTGCGTCGGGGATTTTGCCGGATAAGGGTTATATTTACATGTTGTTTCGGGGCATGCCGCCCGTTAGATAGGAGATTGTAGCCAAGGCGTCTTGCCAGTCGTATTTGGCTGATACCGCATCGGCTTGGGCCGAAGTATATGAAACTTGGGCGTCGGTACGCTCTAAGGACGAAGCCTTGCCGACATTAAAGCGCTCCGTTACCAGGTCGAGGTTTTCCTTTGCCACTTTTGCCGAAGCCAGCGCCACTTCATAGCGTTTTTTAGATTTTTCTAAGTTTAAACGGGCGGTTGTAAGCTCGGCATATGCCTTCTGCTCATATTCCGATATTTGGCTTCTGGAACTTCTCAAGAGAGCCACGGCCTGCTCTATTGCATTCATGTTGCGGTCGGCGTTAAATATGTTTTGAGTTATGCCGGCAGCCCCCGATAAATTCCATATTGCCGGCCAGCCCGAGGAAACTCCGGAAGCGAGAGCCTCGGCGTTTAGGCTGATTGTGGGAAATAAATTTGCAATCTGCTCGTCGATATATGAGCTCGCGCCTTTGGCGCTCGCGTATAAGACACCCAATGCGGGGTCGTTTTTTCTCAGCAGCGCCATCAAATCATCTACGCTCAGTTTGGTGTCGGGCATTATTCCTTCGCCTGCTATGAAATCCACGCTCTTGTCCAATCCGAGCGCTTTTACAAGATTGGCTTTTGCTATGCGCACGTTATTCGAGGTTGTGATTTGCTCTAAAACGGAAGCGTCGTAGTCCACCCGGGCTTTCGAACAGTCGTACTTTGTGCCTTTGCCGTGTTCGTATTTCGCAAGCATGTGGTCTAAATGCTCTTTATATTGGCTTACTGCCTGTTCGGCAACGACATTCAATTCTATGGAGCGCTTAAGCTCGAAGAATGCCTGCCTCAACTTGTACAATGCCTCTATTTCAGACAGAATGAGCTCTTTTTCCGCCGCAACGACATTTTGCATTTGCTGCGCTACTTTCGCGTCGGTCTTGCCGAAATCGTATATGAGGAGCTCGAATTCTATGCCGCCGTATCCGTTGCCGCGCATTTTGGCGCTTTGCGGCCGCTTCATCTCGTTGTAGGTGGATTCCTCAAATCCGATTTCCGCGTCCAAAGAAGGAAGGTAGTCCGCCTTTATTATTTTTAATTGTAGCTGCTCGCTAATTAGGTTCTGGCGGGCCCTAAATACCGACGGGCTTGCGGATAAAGCCAGGCCCTCAAGGTCTTCAAGACTGTAGGTAGCCCCGGCTTTAAGCCCGATTTCTTCGGGTGTAACCGTGCGCTCGCCGGGCAAAAGCGATGTGTCTTTTTGAGCTTCGCGGGCGTCTTCCACAGTCTGGCACGACACGCATAGGAGCGAACACAATATAAACAAATACAAAGAAAAGTTTTTCATCGCGCCTTTATCCCCGTTTTTTGGTTAAAAAATTCCCGAATTGTTTGCACGAGCGCGTATAGGCACGGCGTCATTATTATTCCGAGACATGTTGCCATAAGCATTCCGGAAAACGTCGTAATGCCTATGGCCCTCCTGCTGGCAGCCCCCGCGCCGCTTGCAACAACCAGCGGCAGCACGCCGAAGACAAATGAGAGCGCCGTCATCATGACCGCCCTGAATCTCTGCGAGGCGCCGTTTATTGCCGACTGGTAGATAGAAACGCCCCTCTCGCGCTCCTGCTTGGAAAATTCCACCATTAGTATTGCGTTTTTCGCGGTTAGGCCGACAAGCATTACCATGCCAAGTTGCGCATAAATGCTGAAGGATTCTCCGCACAGCAAAAGCCCAACGATAGCGCCAAGAATAGGCGTGGCAACGGTCATCATTATGGGAATGGGGATGGTCCAGCTCTCGTATTGCGCAACCAAAAACAAATACGCAAAAAGTATTGCAAGGGCCATGAGGGAGACGATTTTGTTCTCGTTTTGCTTTTCCTGGTAACTCATGTCGGTCCACGATATGCCGTAGCCGAAAGGCAGTTTCATATTTTCAATCTTGTCCATTATCTCTCCGCTGGAAACGCTGGAGTCCGTCATGACGTTGACGTCGGTTGAGAGCAGCTTGTTGTACATGTTTATTTGCTTTGGAGACGAGGCGTACTTTGCGCTTGCAACCGTTGCCAATGGAGTCATTTCTCCGTCGGCAGTCTGAATTTGCAGTTCCATCATATCCTTTAAATTTGAACGGATATTTTTTTCGGCTTGCATATTAACTTCAAAGACATCGCCAAGTATGTTGAAGTCGTTTATGTAATATGAGGCAATATTGCTTTGCAGGGTGGAAAATATCGAACTTACGGGTATTCCGAGCGATTCCGCCTTCTCCCTGTCTATCTCCACCGTAAATTGCGGTATTTCGCCCGAATTTGAGCTCATTGCGGCAGTTACCCCGGGCATGGTGGATATTTGGGCGGCCATTTTTTTTGCATTTTCCATGAGCTCCCGCGGAGAGACCTCGCCGGAAGCCGTGAGGCAAAAGGATATTCCGCCAGTAATGCCGAGCCCCCTAATGGCAGGCGGAGTGAAAGC
>CALXOC010000078.1 GCA_944389915.1 uncultured Opitutales bacterium
ATTGAAACACAAGTGCAGAAGGAAAAGAACAAGAAAGCAACAAAGACATGGTTAAAGGAAAAAAGATATTATGAAAAATAGAACCGCAAAAATAACTCACAACAACAAGGAAACGCAAATAGAGCTCGAAATAAACATCGACGGCTCCGGCGAGTACGACGTTGACACCGGAATCCCCTTTTTCAACCACATGCTCGAACTGTTTGCGCGCCACGGCTTATTCGATTTGCGAATACGGGCCAAAGGAGACATAGACATAGACTACCACCATACAGTTGAAGACGTGGGGATAGTGCTCGGGCAAGCCCTAAAAAAAGCCCTTGGAGATAAGGCCGGCATTAACCGCTACGGATTCTTTTTGCTGCCAATGGACGAAACTCTTGTGCGGGCGGCACTCGACTTGTGCAAGCGCCCGATGTTGCTATGTGAACTTGGCTCGCTCGATTCCCGCGTGCGCGATTTTAATGTGTCGCTGCTAAAAGAGTTCTTTCAAGCCTTCGCAAACGAAGCCGGGGCAAATTTGCACATAAGCTTGCTGTGCGGAAACGAGCCACACCATGTTGCGGAGGCGGCCTTCAAATGTTTTGCAAAGGCTCTATGCATGGCGGTAGAACGCAATCCGCGCCTTGGCAGCAAACTCCCAAGCACAAAAGGCTCTCTCTAAGATACTCATTTTTGAAAAGTTGAGATTTTTCTCGACTTGCGCTTATATTATGCCACTTTTGTTCGGGTGAAAAATCCGAAGAAGGTAATTTTTTTGTGCACGGGCAATATATGCCGCTCTCCCATGGGAGAGGCTCTGCTTAAGCATGCAATTGGAGGACTTCCAAAAGACAATCCCCTCAGGAATTTGGAAATAGTATCAGCCGGCACATCGGCAATCGACGGCATGCCTCCAAGCCCGAATTCGGTAAAAGCTCTCGAAAAGGTCGGCATAGACATATCGTCGCACCGCTCCTCCGCCCTTACGCAGGAGTTGATTGACGACTGCTTTGCCCTATTTGCCATGGAAAAAGGGCATCTTCAGGCGGTCAAAAGTTATTATAAAAACTATCCCAAGCGCTCAATGACTGTCTTGCAATGCATTCCGCATTCGCACGAAATAGACATTCCCGACCCGTACGGGTGCGATATGATTGAATATCTCGAAGTTCGCGACGATATAATAGGAGCAATACCACACATAATAAAATACCTGGAAAATGAACTCAAAAAAAATTCTTAGCATAGCAAGCGACCACGGCGGCTTCGACCTCAAATGCGAACTTATAAAAACCCTGTCGCCAAAATTCGAATTTATAGACGAGGGCCCCTCGGATAAATCGAGCGTAGATTATCCCGACTACGCAGCCAAGGTTTGCAGAGATGTAAACGAAAAAAAATGCGATCTCGGCGTATTGATATGCACTTCCGGCATAGGAATGTCTATCGCTGCGAACAAAGTTCGGGGAATACGCGCCGCTCTCTGCCTTTCCGAAGACGCCGGAAAATTTTCAAGGCTCCACAATAACGCAAACGTAATATGTTTTGGGGCCAAATATTTAGAACCCTCCGATGCGGCGAAAATACTGGAGATATTTGCCTCAACCGAATTTGAGGGTGGCAGGCATGAAAGGCGCGTCAACAAATTCATGTCATTTGAAAATTGTTGATGGGTCTTCAAATTTTGTTGCAAAATACAAAGCTTGTTTATGCTTTAAACGAATCCTTAGCCTATCCCGTGATATATGCGGGAAGACGTCTAATTTCAATACACCACACATAAAGGCACAAAATGAATACAGCTATAAAAGCAGGCTCCTTAAAAGATGTAGATTCCGCAGTTTTTAACGCCATACAAGCGGAAACCAACCGCCAGCAGACGCACATAGAACTTATAGCCTCCGAGAATTTTGTAATTCCGGCGGTAATGGAGGCAATGGGCTCTACCCTGACAAACAAATATGCCGAAGGTTATCCGGGCAAGCGCTATTACGGCGGCTGCGAATTTGTGGACGTTGTGGAACAATTAGCCATAGACAGGGCAAAGGAATTATTTGGCGCGGACCATGTGAACGTGCAGCCACACTCGGGGTCGCAGGCCAACATAGCCGTATATACGGCGGTACTCCAACCCGGGGACAAGATTTTAACGATGTCGCTCGAGCACGGCGGCCATCTGACCCACGGGCATCCCAAGAATGTTTCCGGCATGCTCTATAAGGTGGTAAATTACGGCGTGGACGAAAACAGCGGAAGAATTGACTACGCAAAGCTTGAGGAAATTGCCATTGCCGAAAGGCCCAAGCTAATAACTGTTGGGGCTTCCGCGTATCCGCGCGAAATAGACTTTGAGCGCATGGGAAAAATCGCAAAAAAAACCGGAGCCCTTTTAATGGCCGACATAGCGCACATCGCGGGATTGGTTGCCGCGGGAATACATCCATCTCCCGTGGCCCATTGCGACTTTGTAACCACCACAACGCACAAAACCCTCAGGGGGCCCCGCGGAGGCATAATAATGTGCCGCCAGGAGTTTGCCAAGGCCATAGACAGCGCAATTTTCCCCGGCATTCAGGGAGGCCCGCTAATGCATGTCATTGCCGGCAAGGCCGTATGTTTTGGACAGGCCTTAAAGCCTGAATTCAAGGAATATCAAATGCAGATAAAAAAGAACGCCGCAGCCTTGGCAAAGGGGCTGTCGGAGCGCGGTTTTGGACTGGTATCGGGAGGGACGGACAACCACCTAATTCTTTTGGATTTGCGCAAGAGCCATCCGGATCTGACCGGCAAGGACGCCCAGACCGCTCTCGACAAAGCCAATATTACCACGAACAAAAACACTGTACCGGGCGAAACTCGCTCGCCATTCAAAGCCAGCGGCATTAGATTGGGCACGCCCGCGGTAAGCAGCCGTGGAATGGCTGAGCCCGATATGGATTTAATAGCAGAGGCAATTTCAATAGTTCTTGCGAATCCCAACGACGATTCCGCAATAGCAAAGGCAAAAGCTATCGCCGAAGGCCTTTGCAAGAAATACCCGCTTCCATACTGAGTCCCTTCCGCCTATCGCCAATTTTGCGGCGCGGGACTAAAATTTTCCCGGCGCCGCTTTTTTTACAATAAAATGCCATGAACAAAAAAATAGAAGAATTAAAGAGACTGCTAAATTCGGCAGAATCCGAGTCCAAATTGCTAAAGAGCTCCGCTGACAACCTAAAGCTGTGGCTCGACGCAAACTTTTTGCCCGAATGGGCGATAAATTCATTGTCAGAATTATTTTCCAACGGCGACTTCGAGGAGTTAAACGACAGATTTTTCCGGCCGCTCGCATTCGGAACCGGCGGAATGCGCGGCAGGACAATAGGCAAGGTTTCGGCTCCGTCGGAGCTTGGCGCGGTATCGCCCCAGGGAACTCCGGAACACGCGGCGGTGGGGGCGAACAACATGAACGATTTTACCGTAATCCGCGCCACAATAGGTCTGTTCAACTACTGCAAGAAATGGCTAAGCTCATGCGGAGGCGGAACTCCGAAACTGGCGATAGCACACGATGTCCGCCATTTTTCAAAGCGTTTCAGCATTCTTGCGGCGTCTCTTTGGAAAAAATTGGGCGGAGAAGTATTTGTATTCGACGGCGCAAGAAGCACGCCCCAGCTTTCATTCACGGTGAGATACTTAAAATGCACCGCAGGAATCGTTATAACCGCAAGCCACAATCCGGCCCACGACAACGGCTACAAGGTGTATTTTGGAGACGGCGCCCAAGTTATAAACCCGCATGCCGAGGGAATAGTTAAAGAGGTTTCCGAGGTTCCATGGTCAGAAGTCAAAGATTTTTTGAATCCCGCTATGGATGGAGTGGAAACAGTTTCCCCCCAAGCGGAACAGGCATATATAGAATCGATAGAAAACTGTGTTATCGACAAAGATGTGATTGCGAAAAACACGCCGCGCATCGTATTTACGCCTGTCCACGGTACCGGCGCCGTGCTGTGCCCGAGCGTCATGCGCCATTTTGGATTGGATCCGATATTGGTGGAGGAGCAAATGCTGATGGATCCGCGCTTCCCAACCGTAAAACAGCCGAATCCCGAATACGCCGCAACTCTTGAGATGGGACTTGAAAAAATGAGGCAAAGCAAAGCCGAGTGCCTAATGGCAACGGATCCCGACAGCGACCGCATGGGAGTTGCCATACGCACAAAAGACGGAGAAATCAAACTGCTTACCGGCAATATGATAGGCTCTTTGCTCGCGGATTACAGAATTTCACAAATGAAGCGGAAGGGCATAGTAACACGGCCGGAAAAATGCTCACTGATAAAAACCTTCGTAACGAGCCCCCTGCAAGACGCCATAGCAAAGTCGCACTCGGTAAAGTGCATCAACACGCTCACCGGGTTCAAATGGATAGGGGGAAGGCTCACGATGTACGAGAATATCCTCTCAAAAGCTCTCGGAAAGCCAACAGATGCGCTATCCTATTTAGAGCGCGCAAGGCTCATGCAGGAATACAGCACATTTTTTATATTCGGCGGGGAGGAAAGCTACGGATACCTCGGAACCGACTCTGTCCGCGACAAGGACGCAAACGCGGCGGTTATAATGTTCTGCGAGATGTTGGCCTATCTAAAGTCTCAGGATAAGACCGTCGACGAGTATCTGGACGAAATATACATAAGATGCGGATATTATCTTGAAGACCTAAAGAGCATATACAGGGAGGGCGCAGCCGGAGCTGCTAAAATACAATCCTTCCTATCGAAGCTCGACTCCGCTCCGCTTGAATTTGCCGGAAACTCCAAAGTTTCCAAATCAATAAACTTTGCCCGCGACACAATAAAAGACGCCGACGGCGTGGAAATACCAAAGGAGAAATTCTTCTTTTACACGCTCGAAAACAACTACAGCTTTGCCATACGCGCAAGCGGCACGGAGCCGAAGATAAAGTTCTACGCCTTCGCAAGCGAAAAGGCCTCAAACCGCGAGGAACTCGCTGAAGCCAAAGTGCGCGCAAGAAAGGGCATTGACGCCCTCTTGAGCGATCTCGAGAGGCAGTTCGCTGAACTGACCGAGTAGAAAAAGCTTCCTGCTTGAAGAATGCGGACGCGCGCGCCGCTTCAGCAAGCGGCGCATTTTTTTGCCCTACTGCATTCCCAAGAGGCGCTTGTAAACTGCATTTATAGCCGAAGCCTCGCGCTGTATGGTAAAAGAGTCCAATATGCGCTCCCTTGCGCGCGCGCCCATGGAATCCAATTTTTTGGTGTCAGACAGCATAAGGTTCAACTTTTCTACAAAGGCGTCCTCGTCGGCGCACGGAATTATCTCGCCGTCAACACCCGGCCTCACGACGAGCTCAAATCCGCCCGTCTGCGTGGCAATGACCGGAACGCCGCTTGCCATGGCCTCAAGGCATGTCAATCCGAAACCCTCGTTGTGCGAAAGGCACGCAACAAGGCTCATGCATCTGAACAGCTTTGGTATTTGTGAAAACTCCACCTTGCCGAGCCATTGGAAGCGCCCCTCCAAACCGCGCCTGGCAATTTCGGATTTCATGCGCTCTTGAAAAGATAAAAACTTGGGAGTCGTTTCACCCACTATCACCGCGTTGAAATCGGGATATTTTTCCAAAGTTCTGCACAATCCCCCGACAAACTCGCCTATGCCCTTTTGCGGCCTTACGCGCCCGAAAATTCCTATGCTTCGGGTATTTTTAAGGCCCAATTCGCGCCTCAAAGCCTGGCGGTCTTGGGCCGGAAAATATATGTCGGGATTCACCCCGTGGGCGATTATGGCGTCCGGCTTTCTTATAAGATACGAACCCGCCCTATTGGAGGTTGTGAGCACAGCCTCCATCTTAGAGTAGAGAAATTTTGTAAAGCGAGTATGCCTGCGCTGGGCGGTCGACGTAAAAATGGGGCATATCTTAGCCCGGAATACATGCTTCAATATGAGAGCCGCGCACATCTCTATATTCCTGCGGCAATGAAATATCCTATTGGCTCCGTTTGGGAGGGGCTTGCGCGTGAGCTTTAAAAGCCCGATCCAGGACAATCTCGGAATTCGGGAGTCTAAAGGATATCCAACTGAGCAAAACGATAACTCCTTCATCTGTTCGGGTACGACCGCAAGCACTGTCGATGTTATGCCCGAGAATCTGCGGTTCAAGTTTGGTATTATTACCTGGTATTCTTTGTCTGGTGGATTGCTCATATAAAAAAGCCGTGCGCGCGCAATGCTATGCTCAGTTTGTTTTTCTAAGTTCTCAAACGCGCCCCTGTCAAGGAGATTGCGCCTCTTAAAAAGCCTTTACACGGCGTTTATCTTGCATAATTATGCTGATTATGAGTTCTATCGCGAATTTGCAAAGGCTTGTTTTTTCAGTTTCCATCATGTTAGGCGCAATAAACCTATGCGCCCAAGACAAAATTCCGTCTCCTTTTTTCGAGAAGGAGGGCGCCTCGAAATTTTTCGCATCAAACCCTGATCTCAAATCGGAAGCGGACAAGTATGCCGCTTATTCACTAAAATTTTACGCCGCCGGAGATTTGCAGAATGCCGGAGCCGCGCATTTCCTGTCGGAATATCTATCGCACTTGGACAAGTACGGGAAAAATTTCCCTATAAAGATGAGGGAATATCTATTGGCAGACTCCGAGCTCTTAGAAGATTTCTTTTCAATACTGTCTCCAAAAGACGACAAGGAAAAAGTTTTTGATATACTATCCAAACTCTACGCTTCCGACCCCGACGCCTTTATAAAATACACGCGCCTGGCCATGGCAATATCCATAGTCTTCGACTCCCCCGTCCCCAAGAATTTTCCGCACGCCCAAGTATCCGAAAAGCTGCTTCCCCGAAAATTCCCCAAGCCCGAAAAGGCATTTGCTACATGGAAGTCTTTGAGGGAACGCGGAAGAATGCTGCTGCAGCCCGAGCGCCTGGCCATAGACGAGCTCAAATACATGGTCGCAACTTTGGCAAGCGATGAAGACAGAGAATGGGTGCAAAAAAGCGTGTCGGTAAACCTGTCAAACATGGACAAGCTCTACTCGTCGATAAAATACGAACACTCGCGCGTAAAAAGAAAAGCCTTTGATTGGGAGCGCGGGGATTACCGCCTTAAAACAATCAAAGACAAGGGCGGCATATGTGTTGACCAGGCATATTACACTGTGGAAGTGGCGAAATGCCGCGGGGTGCCGGCTTTTATATTTTCCGGAGCCGGAGCCGACGGATTCCACGCATGGGCCGCATACATGCAAAAGCCCGGCGCATGGAATTTCGACGTTGGGCGCTACGAGGGGGCCCGTTTTGTAACGGGCAGAACGCTCGACCCCCAAACCTGGGATTTCGCTTCCGACCACTCCCTAAACAGCATGCGCGAAGGTTTTAGGAGCGGCAAAAAATACCGCAACAACGAAATACACACTCTATTTGCGCGCCACTTTCTGGAATCTAAGGATTTTGAAAAGGCTGAAAGCGCCGCAAAAGCGGCAATCGGCCAGGACCAGCGCAACATCGAGTCTTGGGAAATACTTTTAAAAGCCGCCGAGGGACGCGGAGCCGAAGAATCGGAAATAATCTCGATGCGCGAGAAGGCAATGAAAAGCTTTTTCAAATATTCGGATATAGACTCAAAATTCCGCCGGGAACTGATAGCATACTACAAGTCCAAAGGCAGGGAGGACGACGCCCGCAAACTGACGAGTTCCATAATACTCAAGACAAAATCGTCGAGGCCGGATATTGCAATGAGTTTCGCCATATCGGAGCTTGAGGAGTATATAAAATCCTCAAACGTCGAAAAACTGATGCAATTCTACAAAAGGCTATTAAATATATTCAAATCCGACGCCGCCATATGCTGCAACAATCTCACTGTCCCCACCCTCAACGCCCTTTTGCGCAATAAAAAATTTGATGAAACGGCAGAAATCATGAAGATTACCCGACAGGTGTTGAAAAGTTCAAAAGACAACACACTGTCTGCGACATTAGACAATATTGACGACCAACTCGAGAAAATTAAGGGCAAGGAAAAGAGCAAAGGCCAAAAATAGGGCCCGGCGTTTTTTATGATGCCCTCTGCAAATTATTGTTGCGTTTTAGCGCAAATGAAAAGAATTTCGATTCATGTCCAAATGCGAAAAAAAAATATCGCTGTTATTGGTTGACGACCAGCCCATAATAGCCGAAGCAGTGCGCAAGATGCTCGCGGATCAGCCCGACATTGAATTTAACTATTGCGACAACCCCACAAAAGCGCTGGACTTCGCTGCCAAAACCCGCCCGACGGTGATACTCCAAGATCTCGTAATGCCGAACGTCGACGGATTGACTCTGGTAAAATTCTTCAGGGCAAAACCGGAAACTCGAAACGTACCCCTGGTTGTGCTGTCTTCAAAGGAAGATGCAGGAATAAAATACAAGGCCTTTGAAAACGGAGCCAACGACTACATGGTTAAGTTTCCCGACAAGCTCGAAGTTGTAGCGCGCATAAGATACCACTCAAGGGCGTACACCACAATGTGCGAGCTCAATTCGGCGCTAAAACGCCTCCAGGAGAGCCAAATCGCACTAAAGCGCGAACTTGAAGAAGCCGAGCACTATGTAAAGAGCCTGCTGCCGCCAAAACTCGGCGAGCGCGGAATATCCACCGACTGGGTATTTAAGAGCTCCACGGAACTTGGCGGCGACTGTTTCGGATACGGCTGGATTGACGGCGAAAACTTTGCCGCATACCTCATAGATGTTTGCGGGCACGGCGTTGGAGCTGCGCTTCTCTCGGTCTCGGCAATGAACGTTCTCAGATCGCAAAGCCTGGCCGAAGTGGACTTCAGAAAACCCGACGAAGTTCTGTACGGGCTAAACAACGCATTTGACATGGACTCCCAGAACCAAATGTACTTCACTTTATGGTACGGCGTCTACAATTCCAAAACGCGCGAACTTTCATACGCCTCCGGGGGGCATCCTCCCGCAATACTCGTATCGGATGGAAGCTACAAGAAGTTAACTACAAACGGCCTTGTCATAGGCGGAATGGCGAACTCGAAATTTCCAAGCGCGACAATACACGTGCCAAATGCTTCAAAACTGTACATTTTCAGCGACGGCGTCTACGAACTTACGCGCGCCGACAATGGCCAGATGATGAAACTCGACGACTTCGCCTGCGAGTTAGCCTCCCCGCCCATCAAAGGAATGAGCAAAGTTGAAAGCATGATGAAATTTTCGTGCGACGCTCAAAACGGGGACAACTTTGAAGACGATTTCTCCCTGCTTGAAGTGGCGCTTTAACCGATGAAAAAAACATACACAGCGGAACTTAAAAATCTTGATGCCATACTTGGTGACACATCGGCATTTTTCTCGGCATGCGGGGCGGCCTCGGACCAAATTTACGCGGCGAACCTGGCCGTTGATGAAATCTTTACAAACATTGTAAACTACGGCTACGGGGAAAACCCTGAAAAAACCGTGGAGTTTAAATTTGAAAGGACCCGCCTGCGGGGAAAGTCAGCTATAAGCATAGAGGTGTCGGACAGCGCCAGGGCATTCAATCCGCTGGAGGAAGTTGACGGCCCCGACTTGAAGTCGAACATCGACAAGAGGACGGTCGGCGGCTTGGGTGTATTTTTTCTGAAAAAGAGCATGGATGAAGTGTCATACAAGCGCGCAAAGGGGCGCAATGTTTTGTCTATGGTAAAGATATTGGACAAATAGGAAGCGCGACATGAGTTTGCTTGAAGTCAAAGATTTAAGAATAAGCTTTCATTCCCGGCGCGGAGTGACGGAAGCCGTAAAGGGAATAGACTTTTCACTGGATAGCGACGAATCTGTGGCGATAGTCGGAGAGAGCGGCTCCGGAAAGACCGTCAGCGCCATGAGTCTGACGCGCCTGCTGCCCCCCCCTCCCGCATGCATGGTATCGGGAAAAATTCTCTACAAAGGCTTGGACGTCACAAAAATGGGCGAGGCTGATCTCAGAAAAATAAGGGGCCGGGAAATAGCATATATTTTTCAAGAGCCGTCGACATCCCTGAATCCCGTATTTACGATAGGATTCCAAATATCCGAAGCAATACGCCTGCACTTTCCGGAGGAAAAAAACGTGCGCGAACGCGTTGTCGAAAGTTTGCGCGATGTCGGGATACGCAATCCCGAGGAGCGGGCAAAGTCCTATCCGCACGAGCTGTCGGGCGGAATGCAGCAGAGGGCCATGATAGCAATGGCGCTCGCCTGCGCCCCGCGCCTGCTTGTGGCCGACGAGCCAACAACCGCGCTCGATGTCACCATTCAAAAACAAATTATAGAGCTGCTAAACGAAGTGCGGAAAAAGCGCGGAATGTCTCTTTTGCTAATTACCCACAACTTTGGAATAATCTCCGAGCTGTGCAAGCGCGTGATTGTTATGTTCAGTGGGAAAATCGTGGAGGAGGGTCCAGCACTTGAGGTGTTAAAAAATCCAAAACATCCATATACAAAAGCGCTAATAGACTGCATACCGAGGCTTGGAAACCGCGGCAAAAAATTAACACCAATAGACTATGAAAAACTTGGAGAAATCTGAAGAACTCCTAAGCGTAAAAGATTTGAGAGTTTCCTATCCCCTGTCGGGGGGCCTATTTGCCTCCAAGAGGAAATTCTTCAACGCCGTTGACGGTGTAAGCTTTTCGGTAAAAAGGGGCGAAATTGTTGGGCTTGTGGGTGAAAGCGGCTCGGGGAAAACCACCACGGGCCGCGCTATCATAAAGCTCGCCCCCGTATCGGGAGGAAGCATATTTTACGAAGGCAGGGAAATATCATCCATGCCGGAAGGAGATTTCATGCCGTATAGGAAGAAGATCCAGATGATATTTCAAGACCCCTACAATTCGCTCAATCCGCGTATGAGCATTTTGCAGATTATATCCGAGCCCTTGGACATACACTTTCCGAAAATGACGCGCATGCAAAAAAGGGATCGCACGGCCGAACTCTTAGAGACTGTCGGGCTTGAACCTAAGCACATGTTGAGGTACCCCCATGAGTTTTCCGGCGGCCAGCGCCAACGAATAGGCATTGCCAGGGCTCTCGCGGTGGATCCGGAATTCATAATTTGCGACGAGCCCGTAAGCGCCCTCGACGTATCCGTGCAAGCCCAAATAATAAATCTGCTTGAAGATTTAAGAATAAAGCTCGGACTGACATTTCTGTTCATAGCCCACGATATAGCGGTTGTGGAATATTTGAGCGATAGAATACTTGTAATGACAAAGGGAAAGATAGTCGAGCAGGGAGACGCCGCGCAAGTGTGTTCCAATCCGCGGGACGCCTACACAAAAAAGTTGATAGCAGCGGTTCCAAAATTCTGAACTCACGAAAATGCCGAAGCTCCCGCCCTTAGAAACATTGAAATCCGCAGCGCGCGCGCTTGCGGCTTTTTCACTTTCGGCGTGCATAGTTTTTCTTTCGGCGTGCTCAAGGGAGAGGCCCGCTGACAGGGCGTGCAAAGATAAAATTCTTCTTGTGGGAAACGCGTCGGACCCCGCCACTCTTGATCCGGCTCTGGCCACGGGATTTCCCGAATACAGAATATTGAGCGCCCTATACGAAGGCCTGCTGCGCGCTGACACTAAGACATTGGAGCCCCTGCCCGCCGCCGCAAAGTCATGGAGCGTTTCAGGCGACGGTAAAATTTACACCTTTAAAATAGACGAACTTGCGAAGTGGTCCGACGGCTCAAAGGTGTCGGCATCGGACTTTGTCTATGCTTGGCAACGCATATTAGACCCTGCTCTCGGGGCGGAATATGCGTCAATGCTTTTCCCATTAAAAAATGCGAGGAAAATCAATTCCGGAGAATTGTCGGACTTCTCTATGCTCGGGGCGAAAGCCCTTTCGGATTCCGTTCTGAGGGTCGAGCTCGAAAGGCCCCTGCCGTATTTCGCATCGCTTCTCTACCACCCGGCGTATTTTCCGATAAAGCGCGAACTTGTTGAGAAGTTCGGCGCGCGCAGAATGCGCGAAGGTCTCTGGTGCCGCCCGGGGAATCTCGTATCCAACGGCCCGTTCATGCTATCGGAGTGGAAAATAAACGACAAAGTCGGCGTCAGAAAGAACCCGAATTTTAGGGACGCAAAAAATGTTCACCTCAACGGCATAGAGTTTTTTCCCATATCGAACATCAACACCGAAGACAGAGCCTTTCGCGCCGGGCAGCTCCATGTAACAGAGTCAATATCGCCCATAAGAATCGAATCGATAAAACGCGACATGCCCGGGGCCCTCCGCCGCGACGAATGGTTCGGATTATATTATTACGCCTTCAATACGCGCGTCCCCCCTTTCGACAATCCGAAGGTGCGCCGCGCCCTATCCATGGCGATAGACAGAAAGGCCATAATAGACGCCTTTTTAAAGGCTGGACAAAAGCCAGCGCTAAATTTTGTTCCTTCAAACTGCGACTCTTACAAGCCCATTCCCGAAAGTTTGATAAAAGAGGACATAGATTCCGCAAGAAAACTCCTCGCCGAAGCGGGATATCCCGAGGGCAAAGGATTCCCCGAATTCCGCATAGTTTACAACACCTCAGAACAGCACAAGCCAATCGCCGAGGCAATACAACAAATGTGGAGGGACAATCTGGGGATAAGCGCGCAACTGTACAATATGTCTTGGCCTGCATATCTCGGCGCCAGAAGAAGCGGGGATTTTGAAGTTATGCGCGCAAGCTGGATAGGGGACTTTGCAGCGCCGGAGGCTTTCCTTGGAATATTCGAGTCGTCGAGCGGATTGAACCATACGGGATTCTCGAGCGCCATGTTCGATTCCCTTCTGGCGCGCTCGGAAGAATCCAAAGACAAGGAAGCCCGCTTGCGCCTATTGGCCGGTGCCGAAAAGATTCTCATGGATTCATCTCCCATAATTCCAATATATTTTTATTCAAAGGTATATCTGCTATCGGAGCATGTTAAGAATTGGAACGCAAATTTATTGGACTATAGAAACTTTGCAGAGATCTTCCTTGAACAGGGGCAAAACGCAAAATGAGATTGTATATCTTAAAGAGGATAGCCGAAACAATCCCCGTGTTTTTGATAATTGTAAGCGCGGTGTTTTTCATGGTGCGCTTTGTTCCCGGAGGCCCCTTTGACAAGGAAAGAACGGTATCAAAGGAAACTCTCGAACGCGTTAACGCGTACTACGGGCTTGATAAGCCCCTATATGAGCAATACTTCGCCTTCTTAAAAAATCTGGCAAAGGGCGAACTTGGGCCTTCGTACAAATATCCCGGCTGGAACGTCGGAGAAATACTAAAGGAAAAGGCGGCGGTATCGCTTCAGCTCGGGGCGGCGGCCCTGGCCATTGCGCTGATTGCGGGAATGTCGGCGGGAGTGGCCGCAGCCGCGTTCCCAAAGGGGAAGCTGGGCGCAATTCTGTCGTTTTTTTCGATACTCGGAGTATGCTTGCCGTCATTTGTTTTGGGGCCTCTGTTAATTCTCCTATTTTCGATAAAACTCGGCTGCTTCAACGCCATGGGCTGGAACTCTCCGGGCGATATAATTTTGCCGTCGATTACACTGGCTCTATTTTACTCGGCCTGGATAGCAAGATTGGCGCGCGGCGGCATTATGCGCGAAAAGCTCCGCCCTTACGTTAAGACGGCATACGCAAAGGGGCTAAGCCCGGCAAGGGTTTATCTTGTCCACATATTGCGGAACGGACTCGAACCCGTAATATCCTATCTCGGCCCTGCGGCGGCGGGGCTTCTAACCGGCTCATTTGTGGTTGAGACAATATTTCAAGTCCCGGGATTGGGAAAATTCTTCATATCGAGCGCTCTCGACAACGATTACACTATGATAATGGGGTGTGTTATGTTATACGCCGCATTCATAATATTTTTTAATCTTATCTCAGACATTGTCCTTGCGGCGATAAACCCGAAAATAGCAAAAGAGATGACGAAGAAATGAGCCAAGAGATTTCAGAAATTGCAAATCCGTCGGCTCTGGGCGGGGCTTGGAGAAAACTGCGCGCAGACCCATTCGCATTCGCTTGCCTGATATTTATAAGCGCAATGGCCGCCCTGTGTTTTCTCGCGCCCATAGCGGCGCCATATTCCTACGACGCTCAAGATCTGGCATTATCTGCAAGCCCCCCATCTACATCCCACTGGTTGGGAACGGACCAGCTGGGGCGGGACATTTTAAGCCGCATTCTTTACGGCGGCAGAATATCCTTTGCGGTGGGCATAATGGCGACACTCGTCGCAATAGCAATAGGCGCGTGTTACGGCATGATTTCCGGCATGGCGGGAGGAAAGACAGACTCGGCAATGATGCGCATTGTCGACATATTGTACTCAATGCCTTTTACAATATTTGTAATATTATTGATGGTTGCGTTCGGAAGATCGCTATGGCTGATATTTGTTGCAATAGGCGCCGTGGAGTGGCTGACAATGGCAAGAATAACGCGGGCTATGACTTTAGACGTGAAATCGCGCCAATTTGTGGACGCGTCAATATCGCTCGGGCAGAGCAAATTTGGAATTATGAGGCTGCATATACTTCCAAACGTGATGGAATCCGTACTTGTATGCGCAACACTCACCATGCCAAGCGTGATGCTTTTAGAGGCCTTCCTCAGCTTCTTAGGTTTGGGAGTGCAAGCTCCCCTGCCCTCATGGGGTTCGCTTGTCAAAGACGGGGCCGAATACATGGAGGACGCGCCTTGGCTTCTGATTTTTCCGTCGCTGTTTTTTGTGTCGGCGCTTTACGCCCTCAACAAAATAGGGGAAACGCTCTCGGGGGGGGAGGATTGAAAAGCATCGCCGTCATAGGAGCCGGTGCCGCCGGCATGTTTTTCGCCTCAAGAATCGGGGGCGGTTTAAGCGTGCACATATTCGAGAAAAATGCGCATCCGATGAAAAAGCTCCTGCTCACGGGAGGCGGCAGATGCAACTTCACCAACATGCGCGTGGACTCCGCAACGCCCGAATATTTCTACCCGCGCGGCGCAAAAAATTTGCGCAAGCCTTTAAAGCGCTTCGGGGCGAAATCTGCCGTTGAATTTTTTGAATCGCTTGGGGTTGAGTGCAGGATGGAGGACAATTTCAGAATGTTTCCCGCAAGTGGAGACTCGCGCGATATTGCAAACGCCTTGTTGCGCGCCTCAAAAAATGCAGGAGCCAGGATTTATTGCGGGGCGGAAGTCGAAAAAATAGAGCTCTCAAAAGATTCCGGAAAATTCCTCACCACATATTTGAAAGACTCCCAAAAGGCAAAATTTGAAAGCGATTTTGTACTCTTGAGTACCGGAGGGGAATGGAGCGATTCATTAAAGGATAGCCTAATAAGGCTTGGGCACTCGTTTGAGGCTCCATTGCCGTCTCTGTACTCTTTGAATGCAGAAGCGGCGGAATCAGAAACCGCTCCGCTTTCGGGAATATCGCTAAAAGACGCCGAAATAAAACTCGACGATCCAAGCGCAAAAATATCGGCGCGGGCGCAACTGCTATTTACCCATTTCGGATTTAGCGGCCCCGCTGTGCTAAACTTTACAGGCTTTGGGGCAAGGGAGCTTGCGGCAAGAAAATACCGCTTCCCTGCCTTGTTAAATCTCATACCCGAGTTTGACCAAAACAAGCAAAGGGAAAGCTTTTTGTCGGCGCGGGCAAAGTTTTCCAAAAAACGCGTGGCGAACTTTCCTCTAATGGGTCTCCCTCAAAAGTTATGGTCGCTATTTGCGCTTAAGTCCGGAATACCATGTGAACGCACATATTCAAATTTGTCCAAGGGCGAAGAGAGGAATCTGTGCAGGCTGCTTTCGGAATTCCGCGTGAATATTAGCGGGAAATCGTCCCACAAAGCGGAGCTTGTGGTATGTGGCGGAATAAAAACCGCAGAGATAGACTTTTCAACCATGCAAAGCAAGATAGTTCCAAATTTGTTTTTCGCCGGAGAATGCATTGACGTAGATGCCATAACTGGCGGCTTTAATCTCCAAGCGGCGTGGACAATGGGGGAAATATGCGCCCAAAGTTTGGCGTCAATAATCAAATCCTAAGACTATAAATAAAATATCATTTTGATAATCAAAAAAATAAAAATTAAAATTTTACTTGAAAAAATAATTCCGATATAGGATTATATAGAAAATTAAGAATTTCCTCCCCCCAACATATATAGATAGCATCCCCTTGGAGTTTCCCTTCAAGGGGATGTCTGTTTTATAGGGAACGCCATTTAATGTCATGCTTTAATATATTCCTTTGTGAAAACTCCACGCTGCGCGCAATAAAGCAAAAATCCATGTCCACAATTAAATACGATTTTTGCAAAACGACCTTTGCAAAGATATTATAAAAGGTTTGAGTTCACCGCAAAAAACACCAAACTTCCGCTAAAATGAAATTTGACGTAAACCAGATAAGAAAAGATTTCCCCGTGCTGGCGCAAAAGACAAGAAGCGGCAAAAACATAGTTTATTTCGACAACGCCGCCACCTCCCAGAAACCAATCAAAGTAATAGACGCCACTTCGGATTTTTACAGAAATTTCAACGCCAACATACACAGAAGCGCGCACGAATTGAGCGAGCGCGCTACAATGGCATACGAGGAAGCCAGAAATAGAGTTGGAAAATTTTTCGGGGCGCCGGAAAATTTCTGCACAATTTTCACCCGCGGAGCTACGGAATCGCTAAACTTGGTTGCTCAATCATGGGGATCGGCCAATATAAAGCGCGGAGACGAAATACTTTTAAGCGAAATGGAACACCACGCGAACATAGTTCCGTGGCAAATGCTTGCCGAACGCGCGCAAGCAAAGATTTTGGCGGCAAAAATCCGCGAAGACGGTTCGCTCGATATGGACGACCTCTTGTCAAAGGTTTCCGGAAAAACAAAAATAATATCAATAACCCACGCCTCAAACGTGCTGGGAAGCATAAACGACATCAACGCCATATCGAAAATCGCCCGCAGCGCTGGGGCCGCGTTTTCCATAGATGCGGCGCAATCGGCACCGCACTTGTTGGACGACATCTCCAAAGTTGACTGCGACTTTCTTTCAATTTCCGCGCACAAATGCTACGGCCCAACCGGGATAGGCGCGCTCATTGCAAAGCGGGAAATTCTCGATTCTATGCCGCCCTACCAAGGGGGCGGCGACATGATTGAAAATGTCAGCTGGCAAAAGACGACCTTCCGCCCCTCTCCCGAACGCTTTGAGGCGGGAACTCCCAATATAGCCGGGGCGGTCGGGTTTGCGGCGGCAATAGACTATCTCAATTCGATAGATTTGCATGGCGCGAAGGAGCATGAGCACAAACTGCTTGAAAGAATGACAGCGGCGCTCGATGCAATTCCAAAAATAAAGATATTTGGGAAATCCAAGGAAAAAGTCAGCCTTGCATCGTTTTTTGTAGATGGTGTTCACCCCAACGACATCTCCGTGCTGCTGAACGCCTCCGGAATAGCTATCCGCACGGGGCACCACTGCGCCGAACCGCTCATGTGCCTGCTTGGGGTTATGGGAACGTGCAGGGCGTCCATGGCATTTTACAATACCGAAGAAGAAGTGGACTTTTTTGCCGAAAAGCTCGAACACGCCATAAAGATATTGGCATGATTGATTTTTATAATGCCATGCCGTCTTTGAATGCCGGCAGTTTTTGCCTGTAAAATTTTTTGGTATGCCGATTTAAGTCCGCCTCGGCGTCTAAGGCTTTTGAATCTTCAATGTGCCAAACAAAGGCCCGCGCAAAATACGGAGAAAGAGCAAAACCCTTGGAGCCGAACCCGTTGAAAGACAAAATTCTGGCGTCGGCGGGATGTGCTCCCAGATGCGGACGCGTCGTAGCCGTGCAGGGACGCACTCCTGCCTCATGGGAACGCACAGAGAACTCGCGGCGGCAATCGAAAAAGTTAGAAAGAGATGCAAGCAAAGCCTCCCTTGCCGATTCCGTCGGACTGCCGTCAAGCCTTTCCCTATCCCATGTCGATCCGGTTCTAAAGAGGTTCTTTGAACACTTCATCAGCCAATTTCCCCTGTGTATTATGTGTTCTGGAAGCTCAAATGACCCTTCAATCGTAAGTATTTCCCCCTTCGCAGGCCTATAAGGCAGCCATGAAAAATACGGATTATAAACGGCCCTCCAGCCCTCGCAAAATACGATTCTCTTCGAGTTAAGTTCCCCGTAACGCAACGAGCTCTCAGTTATGCGAAGCTTGGACACGTCGAAAAACTCCCGGACAAGCATGCCTCTGCCGAGAAAATACGAAGAGAATGCCGACATTAACACTGGGGGCTCCACCCAGGCCGACCGCTCTATAATCCTCGAGCCCAAAGCATCGTTCAGCCCGCAAAAGGTATTAGGCTCAAATGATTCGCCTATCATAGGCGCATACGATGAATCTCGCGAACGGCTCTCCCAAAGCTCGCGCTCCTCCCCGGATTTGTACAGCTGGAGTATTTTGCGCGGATGATAAAAACTCACCCTGAGTTCCGCCTCCAAGGCAGAATAAAATCTCTTGGCGAACTCGTGCGCGACATCGCTTCTCCAGCTCTTGGCCAATCTCTTCCCCGTTATTGGATTCACCACGCCGGCCGCAACCGACGATGCGGCCGCTTCGGTATGAACGTCGAACATCAACAGCTTTCTCCCGCGCATGGCAAGCTGGAAGGCGAGACAGCAACCGGCTATTCCGCCGCCTACAATAATATAATCCAATTCGCGCATTTTAGAACAGAAGCCCCTGGGACGAATCGGCGCCGCGTTCCATTCCCAGAACTTCCCATGCTTTGTCCGTAAGCACCCTTCCCTGAGGCGTTCTGCGAAGGAAGCCTTCCTGTATGAGATAGGGCTCGTGGACCTCCTCAAGAGTGTCGACCTCCTCGTTTACGGCAACCGCTATGGTTCCCATTCCTACAGGCCCTCCCTTGTAATTGCGCGCCATCACTCCAAGCATACGCTTGTCCATCTCGTCAAGCCCGTTTTCGTCTATCTCAAGAAGCTCGAGCGCGGACACCGCTACATCGCGGGTTATTTTACCGTCGGCCCTTTCCTCTGCGTAATCGCGCACAAAGCGTATGAGGTTGTTTACTATTCGCGGAGTACCGCGGGCGCGCCGCGCTATCTCGTCGGCTCCGAACCTGTCGACCTCAACTCCCAGGAGCTGGCAGTTGCGCTTTACTATTGATATCAAATCCGCACGCGAATAATAATCGAGCCTTGTTTGAAGCGTAAACCTGCTGCGCAGCGGGGAGGTCAGCAGCCCCGTCCTTGTGGTTGCGCCTATGAGGGTAAACTTAGGTATATTAAGGCGGACGCTCCTGGCATTCGGCCCCTGGTCTATCATTATGTCTATGCGAAAATCCTCCATGGCGGAATAAAGAAACTCCTCAACCGCCCGCGATATTCTGTGGATTTCGTCTATAAATAAAATATCCCCCGTCTGCAAATTTGTAAGCAGGCCCGCGAGATCCGAAGCCTTCTCTATCACTGGACCGGAAGTTACGCGCACTTGAGTGTGCATTTCGTTCGCCAAAATAAAAGCGAGAGTTGTCTTCCCCAATCCCGGAGGGCCGTGCAATAAAATATGGTCCAAAGTGTCGGAACGCCGCCTTGCCGCCCCCACCATGACCTTCAAGCGCTCGACGGTCTTATTTTGTCCCGTAAATGATTCGAAACCTTTGGGCCTGAGGGATACGTCGAGTTCGTCGTCCTTCTTGGCGAGGGCATTTTGTATGTAATCGGTACCGTGTTCCATAAAAAATCTTTACAATAGCGCCATTTGATACAAACCTACACTCATTTGAAATTTTGTGAAGATAAATTTTGTCAGGCTGCAGGATTTTAGAAACATCGAATTTGCGGAAGTGCTTTTCGATTCCAAATCGGCATGGATATTTGGAGACAATGCCCAGGGGAAAACAAACCTGCTTGAAGCGCTCGGTACAATGGGGGCTCTGCGCTCTTTCAGGACCTACGACATGAAGGCCCTAATAGCGCACGAAAAGAAAAGCGCGCGAATATTGGCGGGCATAGACCACGAAAAACTCGGAAAGAGCGAGGTCCTGATAGAAATATCGGATAAGCGCAAAGTCTATGTCGACGGTTCTGAATGCAAATATTCTGAATACATAGGAAAGTTTCCCGTATTGGCAATATGCTCCGAAGACATCAGAATATTGCGCGGGGCGCCCGAAGCCAGACGCCGCGATATCGACATGCTTCTATCGTCATTAGACAGGACTTATCTCGATTCCTTAAAGCGCTACCACTTTGCCATGTCGGGGCGAAATGCCCTATTGAAGTCATCGGACTCCGATCCCGGAGTATTTTCGGCTTTTGAGAGGGAAATGGCTATCGCCGCAAATTCAATAACCAAAATGCGCGCTTTTTGGCTGCCAAAACTCGGCGAACTCGCAACGCAAAAATACAAGATTCTCGCTGGAGAAAATGGAGAGTCGGCCGAATTAAAAATGAAATGTTCCTGCCAATTGGATTCCCCCGACGCATTTGCCGAAATGTTTGCAAGGGAACGCTCATGCGACATGAGCTTCGGCTCAACTCGCAAGGGGCCGCATAGGGACGACTTCAAAATAGAAATAGGCGGAAAAGACGCAAAACTTTACGCCTCTGAAGGGCAGCAGCGTTCGGCGGTTCTGGCAATAAAACTCGGCGAATTTGAGATGCAAAAATCCGAGAGCGGAGTTGAACCGGCAATATTATGCGACGACATTCTTGGGGAATTGGATTCCTCCCGCCGCGCCGCGTTTTGGGAATGCGTTTCCCCGAACGCCCAAGTAATTGCAAGCTCTACCCTTCCGCCCCCCGACTGCGGTTCAAGAGCTCCGTGGCAAAACATAACAGCAAAGGCCGGCACTTTTCAGACGCCCGTATGAATGCTATAATGAAAGAGCTTGTGGCGGCGGCCAAGGAGCATGGCGGAAGCATTCCGTTTTCCGACTACGCAAACATCTGCCTATACGGCAGCGGCGGATATTACCGCTCATGCAGAAAGCGCATTGGAAGCGATGGAGATTTCTTCACTTCCGTATCGCTCAAGCACAAGGTTTTCGGCGAACTTGTGGAAGCCGCGGCGAAATCCATCTTAAAATCGGAAGGCGCAGATCCTAATGAATTTGAATTTGTTGAAATAGGAGCCGAAGGCGACAACCTTATGATTCCGGAAACCTTCGCGTTAAGGTACGGAGACGCCATTTCACTTCCTTCCAACTGCATACTCATATCAAACGAACTTCTCGACGCCCGGCCATTCTCGCGCTTTGAATTTAAATGCGGAAAATGGAATGAAGTATACGTCAATGTGGAGGAGTCTAATAAGCAAATATTGCTTGACGAATGCCTTTGTCCGGCCTCTCGCAACGACGAAGCTCTGATTCAAAAATATTTTCCGCGAGCTTCTGTTGAGGGATTCAAGCTTGAAATATCCCGCGACGCCATGGCATTATTTGAACACATATGCTCGCTTGATTGGCGCGGTTTATTGATATTCGCGGACTATTTTAGGCATGCGGCGGAAATCTCCGAACTTCCGTCAGGAACCGCGCGCACATATTCTTCGCACAGGGAGGGAGGAGACTTCACATTGTCGCCGGGAGAATGCGACATCACATATTCCCCATGCTCCGACATATTTGAAGATATCGCGCGCAAACACGCCTTTGCAAATATCGGAACCCTTACCCACGAAGCTTTTTTTGTGAAATACTCCAGCGAAAAAATAAGGGACATTATATCCCTTCCAGGCGCATTCGCCCCCCGAAAGCGCGAGCTCTGCCAACTTTTGAGTCCGGCCCAAATGGGCGCGGCCTTTAGGGTGCTTTTTGCCCTGAGGCTCTAAAATACGGAAAGCGCAATTTTAAACTAACGGGCTAAGATATATTGGCGTCAAGCCACTCGGCAGCGGAAGACTTTGGCGGAGAATGCAATGCCGCTTTCAGCTCTTCGGCATAGGCTGAAAATTTTTCGCGCGCAGACGGATTCAAAAGCCCGGAGGCAAAGTAATTTGATATCTTGCTCGGAACGGCGTCGAACTGTATAAACTCCCGCCAAGCCGGCCTGTTTAAGATGATGTTGGCAATTCCCAAGTACTTTATATTAACGAGGGCTCTTCCAACAATGTATGTAAACACATTGGCTTTGTAAACAATAACACCGGGAATTCCCTCGAGCGCGCAAGCCAAAGACATGGTTCCGGAGCTTGTCATGACAGCCTTCGCGCCTACAGCTTCCCGCGTTCTCGGAACAAGGCGTATTCTGCAAGCTACATCTTTGTTGCGCTCCAACACCCTTTCAAGAAGCGCCTTTATCTCGTCGGTCGGATATATTGCCAACGCCCGCTCCGACGGCAAATTGCGCATTGCCCCCACCATAGCGGGAAATATTCTATAAACCGCCGCGCCCCTGCTTCCAGCCAAGAGAAGTATGTCGCCCTTGGGGTCGTATTTTACGGGAGCCTCATAGCCCTCCCCCATAAAGGGGTGCCCCACAAAGCAGACCGGAAGCGTCGTGTCGGCATAGCATTTTTTTTCAAACGGAAATATCACGGCGAGCGCATCGAGCAATTTTGCCATTTTAAATCTCCGTCCCGCCTTCCACGCCCATATTTGCGGGCTTATGTAATATAGCAGTTTTACGGCTCCGCCTCCCTTGATGCTTGCACCCCTCTTTTTTAGCATGGCTGCCAGATGAATATTAAATCCGGGATAATCCACAAAGCAAACCGCCTTTGGCTTGTATTTGCAAATCCAATCAGCAACGGCGCCGAGCAGAGACTTAAAAAAGCCGTAGTTTTTCAAGACTTCAAACAATCCAACAACGGAAAAAGAAGTCATGTCAAACAGCAGCTGGGCTCCGGCTGCCTTCAACGCGCCGCCGCCGAACGCGCAAACCTTTGCCCCGGGGCGCAAAAGGAGAAAATCCGACAACATTCTGGCGGCCTGTTCGTCTCCGGAATGCTCGCCGGCTATTATTAAAAGATCGCAACCGCAATCCCGCGGGGCGGCAAAATTAAAGGACTTTACAAGATCCCCCATTAAAGAGCGTCCTCCGCCATCTGGGAACGGATTTGCCGTGTTATTTCAAGCGCCACTTCGAGAGCGCCCAAGCCAAGCTTAGCGTCGACTTTCGGATTCTTCTTCTCAATGACGCAGTCCACAAAGCTCGCCAATTCGGTTTTCAGGGGCTCGTGTTTTTCAATGGGAACATCTTCGGGAACGATTTCCGATCCTCCGTTTATGCGGACCACATGCCCCTTTTGGTTCATATAGTCGAGAGACATATATACCCCCTTTTGAAATATTCTTATCTCGCGCAATTTTTTAAGGCTTACCCTGCTCACATTCAAGTTTGCCACGCACTTATTGGCAAATTGTATGCGCGCATTTGCAATGTCCTCGCTCTTGCTAAGAACGCTCACGCCAACGGCCTCTATTTTATCCACCGCGGAATTGGCAAGTTTTAGCACCACTCCTATATCGTGAATCATCAAATCGAGGACAACGCCTACCTCCGTGCCTCGCGGATTAAACGGAGCAAGCCTGTCAGCGGTAATGAAGCGAGGCTGCTTTACGCGAGTCTCCATAAATTCCATTACCGGATTGAAATGCTCTATATGGCCAACCTGCACTATCAAGCCCTTCTCGCGGGCCTTCGACACTATGAGCTCCGCGTCTTCAACCGATGTGCATATTGGCTTTTCTATAAGAAGATCGCACCCCTGATCCAACAGGGGAAGGGCAACCTGAGTATGCCTATCCGTTGGAACCGCCACGCTAACGGCCTCGCACTCCCTTCCGAGCTCCTCTATGGACGGAAATACTTTGCAGCCGTGCCTCGAGGCTATTTCACAAGCCCGTTCCGGATTGTTGTCGAAAATTCCCACGAGTTCGGCCCTGTCGAGTTCGGAATATATTCTTGCGTGATGCTGCCCGAGATATCCCACTCCCACAACACCGCATTTTAGCTTTCCCTGATTGCTCATGATTGTAAAGAATTGCAAAAGCCTCCGGGCATTACAAGAAAATATCAGAGAGAGTCCCTTATCTTTTCTATGATTTTCTCGTCGCTTTTAAGCGCGTTTATAGGATTCAGCCTAACGCCGAAAGACGGATTTTCTATAGAGCCGTCCACTTTTATCTGAACGGTGTTCGTTATCGGGTTTATCAGCGATATAACATCGCTCACAATTGGGACGGAAAGCCCTCCAAAGGGAGTCAGCACCAAAGTAGCGCGTATGTCGTCTTCAAGAAAGTTGTAGGAAGCAGCCCCCTTTATCTGCATTACCGGGCCTCCAAGTTCCAGGCGGGTGAATTCAACTTCCCCATCTGCCATGCAAAACGGGCTGTTGGCGTATGTTATATCAAAACTTCCAAGAGGAAGCCTGAGCGCGGAAAGGGCCCTGGACAGCATCCCAAACAAATGGAGTTTGCTAAGCTCTTTGTTTTCCACTTTCACATATCCGCCCCCTACAGCCCTGCCAATATCGCCCAAATCCCCGGACAAAGATATGCCCACGCTTACAAGGCCATTTTCTCCGTCCGAGGCTATGCGCGAATCCGAGGAATCCGGAGAGCCGTTGGAATTCCCCTCCTTCTTCCCCGTGCCGGATTTGTCTCCGAGAGAGACCAGAAAGGAAATAAAATCAGCCTGATTCATGTTGTCGGCATTGAGATTCGCCTTAAAGTCCATTCCCCCGCCGGACCGTTTGCGCAAGGATACGTTTCCGCCTCCATTTCCATTGCAAAACCCAAAAGCGGCATCTTCTATTTGAGTGTTTATCTTGTCGCTCTTCGCGTTGAAACTTAGATTCTCCAAGACTATTCCCTCTATGTTTGTGGAGCCTGGGCCAAAAGCGGACACATTAAACACGTCCCGCATGTCGGGATCGGTGCGGCTATTGAAAAGCTCCGCGTTTAGGGTTATTCGCGGAGCCTCCGAAAATTTAACTATGTCAAAAACTTCGCGGGCATCGTCGCCGCCCAAAGCGCTAAGTTCGTCGCAATTCAAATCGGACTCGAGAAAAATTCTCTGCTTTTTAAAGGTTGTTATGCCGTCTTCTCCGTACAGCCATTCGATAATGCCGTGAGCGTTTCTGCTTTTTGCCCTGATAGCAAGATCGTAGAGGCTTATGCGCTGCGGAGTAACCCACACGTCAACATGAAAGCCGGAAAAATTTACCCCCCTATAAGCTGCATTCTCGCCCTTGACGTTGGCATAGCACCAGATAAATTCGGGCTTACCCCAAGTGCCTTCCACGCAAACGTCCCCGTACGGAAAATTTTTTGCGCCTTCAAAGGAAAACGACGACATCAACTTTCCCCACCAAGGTGCCATAAAACTCGATATCGCCATAGGCCTCAGATTTCCCTTAATCCTGATAAAATATTCGTTGTTTTTTACATTCTGGGTAAATGAGCCATTCACCTGCCATCCTTCGCGAGTTTCTACAATAATATTTGACGCCCTAAATATATTTCCGTCAAAATCGGCATGGGCGGAACAAAATTCAACAGGTATGTCCATTATTGTAAGGTTTGAAGCCTCTATATTTGATGACATGCAAATAGTCTTAGATCCCGTATTGTAACTTAGCGTCCCCGAAAGCCCCAAGCCGTCGGGAAAAGAAAACTTATCAAGCTCTTTTATATTTGAGAACTCGCTTCGCCGAAATACAACCGACGGATCTATGTTGCCAGCGAAATCGGCTTTTACGATAAAAGATCTGAAATCCTCTAATAGGTTAATCTTCGCGTCAAAGCGTTGAAAGTCCATTGCCACAAATAGCTTCCAGTCTTCCCCCCATACATATGCGTCTATATAGTCTTTCCGAATGGATACATTGTCTATAACCGCCCCTTCAAACTCGATTTTTTTCGCCCACAAATCCAGAGCTTCAAGAGCGTAATTTCCCGGATCCGCAATGACTTCCGCCGTAGCGTTTATATTCTCAAGTTTGGCTATGCCGTCTGAACTTAGCTCTGTTGCGGAAAAAAATGCCGTAATTTTTTCATTTCCCATTCCGACAGACTTGCAGATAAACTTTATCGACATGTCTTTTGCCCGAACTTCCCTGTCGTAAGCCGAAAATACCAACGCCCCGGACTTTAGCTCCGCGCGAATCCGATTGTCCCCATCGGGGCTAAACATGAATGACAAGTCTAAAACTGGGTCGCTAAATATCTCGGAGTATTTTGTAAATTCGGGCGCAAATGCCAGAATTGAATCGAGCTTGTTGGCATAGGATGCCACTGACCCCACGCCGGATTTGCCTACGGTTCCGGATTTTGAGCTTTCTCCCGATAGCCTGATTCCGCGCGGAGCCAGAGCCGACGCGAATTCGTTGAAATTAAAGTTATCGTTAATAGTGCCGTTTGCGCTGATGAGAGTCTTGCCTATTCTAAAGGTCAGGTTCTCGAGATTCCACCATGAACCTATATTGTACATGGAAGCCGATATGTCGCGCAAGATTGGATTGGAATCAAGCCTTGTGTATGTAGGTCCAAGCCTGCCGTTTGTTATTCCTATGCGCTTTATGCGGAACTCCCCCCTTAATAGAGGCATAGTCCAAAAAGAGACCCTCAATCTTGAGGCCTTAAAAAAGTTTTCCGGAGTCCCTACAAACCGAACCGCCACGGAATTGATGTCGAGATTTCCGGACAAGCCGAGCCTCATGGTATCGTATTCCACCGCGTAGCCTTCTTCTTCCAGCGCAGACTTCAGCCTTTCGTCGACAAAATCCGGCAATGGTATTCCGCCATAGTTGCACAAGAGAAAAAGCGCAAATGCCATGATAGCGGCAAAGGCCATTAGAAATAGGTTGAGAACCCAAAGAGCGCGCCAAAACGCGTTGAGCAAAAATGTGAAAAACTTTAGTCCTTTTACCGTCAACTTTCTTTTGGGGAAAAGCCCCCCCCTTTCGCGCCTTTTGCGGGAGCGCGGCATTGCGCGCACCCGCGTTTGCAATAATGAAATTCAGCCCTTCCCGCCAAGCGCGCGGCCTACAAATTTCCCGGCGCGGAAGGTGCAGGCCTGCTTATATCCCTCGAGATTGAAGCATCTTGAGTAAGTTCAAAAATAGCCTCTATGTTTTGCTGGGTCAACTCGAACACTGCATCCGGTTTCTTCGTGCCCCCATACTGGGTTGTGCCTCCAATGCGCTTGGTAAAATACCATCTGCGCTGTTCCGCCACAGTAGATCCGGTCCCCAAGAGCTCAAAAGACAAATCCATGGCGTACAGCCACTGCTGCTCCCCCTCTCCGGGCAAATTGAAACCCTTGTCTGCAAAAGGCGCATCCAAATAATTTTTTACCGTGAACAGGCGGACTTCCCTCAATAAATGCCTCGCGGCTATAGCGCTTCGCATGGGCAATTTTCTTATGACATTGTCAAAATTGCCGTCCGCAGACTTTATGTCAAAAAGCACCTTCCCGCTTTGGATATCGGAAATTGCAAGCGAAGTTATACGGGCCGCCTCCGGCAAAATTTCAAGAATGCGCGAGCGATAATGCAAAAAATTCGTATCCGCAACCTCGTAAAGCTCGCGCGATATTCCGTAAACGGCATCGCTTCCGTCTATCGAGGCGTACATCAGTCGCGCGCCGCCGTATTTGTAAACGGAACCTATGCTCAGAGTAATGGAAGTCTGGTCTGACTGGGTTAAAGTTATCTTTAAAGAGTCGGCGCCTATACCATAACGGCTCTTGTCCCCCCCGGTAGAATCGCTAACAAACTGACGCGCGCGCACCTTCTCCAGCTTCATAAGAAGATCATTCACAAGCCCTACATCCGCCGAGGCGGTCAGCGTCCCCCCGTCCTTTGAACTTCCTATAACGTCCCAAATCCCGGTTTTTAATTTTCGCAAATTTATTCCCCTGCCGCCCCTCGATATGTCGACGCCGACGACATTGTTTATGTCGAATTTTAAAAAGGATTTTTCCCTCAAGGTATTTTGTATGGAACCAAGATTCTTGAATACCGAAGCGTCAACGGTAAACACCGTAGGATTATCCTCAAGGCGCGCGTAAATGCGTTTTCCGTCCTTTGTAGGGGAACCGAGCAACAAAACCTGCCTGCGGTTAGTGCCCTCGAGAGTTATGCTCGCGGGAAGCACGGATATGTCAAAACCGGTCCTATCAGATGAGTCAACGCTAAAATCTTTGGCGCTTGTCTGGCAGATTTCATTCAAGAATGCCTCCACCTCCTGCGGATCGGCATTGGCAACAATGGGGGTTTCAAATTTCCATTTGCCCATCTCGCGCTTCAAGCCTATGCGCCTGAACGCCGCTTTTGACTGAGTGGCTAAATCCCCAACAGGCAATCTTATTGAAAACGCCGAAACCTCAAAGCGTGGAATGTCGAATACGCTTTGATTCCTAAGGCGCTCCACGTCAACTATCAGGCCGTTCACAAACTCCTTGTTGACAACTATCACCCTGCGCCCATTTTCGTCTAACATATAGACTCTGTCGCCTATGGGAGCGCTCTTGCCTATTTTTAGAGTCTGCATCTTCTCGCCATTGCCGTAGCGGAATATGAAAATAGGGTCGTCGAGGCCGTACTCGGCTAAGCCGTGGCCGTGCTTGGATATCTCGTCAAGCGAAAAACTCGTCTCCCTGTCGAGAAATTCCAACTGGTTTCTTATCCTGTTTACGGCAAATAAATTCGCCCGCCAATCTATGGGGGAGACTATCCTCCACCTGTTGTTTTCCAATTTGAGGATGCGGGGTTTGTCTATTCCCTTTCCCGATATTTCGAGAGTCGTGAAAGGTATTATAGACGTGGCCGGCGCCGGCTCGTCAATCTTGTCCCGTTCCAGCGACCATATGCAGAAAAACAAAACTATATTGGCTAAGAGCAAAAATATCGTAAGTCTGAAACGCATTGTTTTCTCCCTTCAAATCATCGCCGGCGCATAAACGACACTATTATTCCCACTAAGAGTATTGCAAACGCAAATCCGAAAAACCTCAAGGCCAGAGAGAACACCTCGTTTCTGGATAAGGTAATTGAGTATGTGCGCACAGCGCGCGGAGGTATGTTTAACATATTGTCCTCCTCAAGCATCCAGTTCACGGCATTCAGGGCCATTTTTGAGTTTCCAAGCCTGTTAAACCACCTATTGGCTATAAAATTTTCGTCTCCGAACACCAAAAGCTTCCCGCCGGGAATATTTAACCCGAGATCCCCGCCTCCTGTCCGGGACGCAACCATGGCCAACGGAAGGGGCCCGCGCAAATCTACATCGGAATCGTAGCGCTGCATTCCCCCTTTTGCGTACGATTTCTCGCCCCAACTTGACTTGCCGCTGAGTATCACCGGACTCAGTTTTAAAGTATCGTCTATGGGCGAACCCATGTCGGGGCGGACCGGCCTGACAGAGCCGAACTGAACGGGCATATCGGTCTCTATCAGGTATTTTGTTATGGGGTGCGGCTTCTGCGGAAAACTCCTTGCTATTAAATCCCCGCCACCGCTTTCGTAATCGCCACTGGAGTCGAGTATCAGCATGTCGTCGCTCATTATTCCCCATTCAAATAGTATTTCCTCCAAACCGTGCAATGGCCCCATGTCGAGAAATACGGCAACCCTTCCGTTCGAATTTAATAAATATTTTCTTATTGCGTCTATCTCCCGCGGCAAAAATGCTGCTTTTGAACCGGCTATTATGAGCAAATCGCAATCTTTTGGAACCTCCCTAAGCTCGCTAAGATCCAGTTCTGACAGTTTGTAGTTCCGCGCACTCAAAGCGTTGGCAAATTCCGAAAGGCCGTAAGAAATATTTGTGCTCTTGTAGTTTAATTCGCCGTGGCCTTTCAGAAAATAAATGTGCGGCTCCTTTCCGGAGGCTACATTAAGAATTGCGGAACTTAAAAGAGCCTCTGCCATGAAATCGCGTCCAGATGAAGACGAGTTGTAAAATTCAAGTATGGGAATCCTCTTGTACCGGGATCCCGACGCAACAACAACGCAGTCTTCTAAATCCGAGCCGAAACGCGCCGCCAACTCCTCAGCCTTCTTGTTTTCCAAATGCGGATTTACAAACTCAAAAGTTACAGGGGCCGACTTTTTTGAAAGGTAGGCGTACTGCTTAAATACGGAGCGCAAGTCGCGTATTATAGAGGCGCTTTCCCTGTCGTTCGTTCCCTGCGAAATTATGGCGTAAATCTCGACGGGGGCCGCCAAATTTTTTACATACGCCGCGCTCTCCGGAGACAGGGAGTTTCTCCTGTTCTCGGAAAAATCCCATCTGACGTAATGCCGTGCGGCCATAAAATTCAATCCAAGATACAGAATAATTCCAAAAATTATCTGCAGCCACAGGTTGATTTTGCGAGCGCGCGATGCGCTCTTGAAATCGTCGGATTTTCCTCCAGAACTCATGCGCTTTTCGCCTCCGTAACAAGTGTGGTTAGCGCCAACAATAAAATTGCCGTGCTGAAATATAAAAAGAAGGGCCGGGTATCGAACAACGCCGAGCTAAAGTCCTCAAGGTGCCTGAATGTTTGAATATAGTCGGCCGGCCTCAATATCCATTCCATGCCGGACCCCTCGGTTACCGGAAGGCTCGCAAGCAAGCCCGCCCCCACTATCGACATAAAGAGCATTCCAAAAGACAACATTCCCGCAACAAGAGTCGTCCGCGTGAGGGAGCTTGAAAATATGCCTATGGCAACATACATGGCTCCGCTTACAAATATGAACACATATCCTGAAAACATTTGGTGGACGTCGAAAAGGCGAGCGTCCGCAGATACGCTTGGAAGGTACATCTGCGTCACGACAGGGAATAGAAGGGTTGAAACCCACAACAGCGAATAAAAAAAGTAGCTCGCCAAAAATTTTGAAAATACTATTTGCCACGCGGTAACCGGAGTGGTCATCAGGGTTGCGAGCGTTCCCATCCGGCGCTCCTCCGCCAGACTTCTCATTGTCAATAGAGGCACCATAAAAAGCACCGGGACCCAAAACACCGACAAAAATTTTTCAGTTGGAGACTGCTGGCTCGGCGTCAGGCTTATATCGTACAAACTAATCAAATACATAAGCCCCATGAAACACAGGAAAAGGAAGGCCGCTATATAGGTAGACGGCGATATGCACATTAGCCAAATCTGGTATTTGCAGAGTGTAATGAACCTTCTCATTTAAATTTCATCTTCCTCTCTATCCGGCTTCTTCGAAGTGCGGGACTCCTCCCAACTCCTGCGGGTGGCCACCATAAATATCTCCTCAAGGCTCGGCTTTTGCTCGGATACCTCCCTGAGAGCCAAACGCGCGTCTTTGGACAACTCCCCAACTATTGTAGCGCCAAGCCCCGAATTTTCGGGAGCGCGCAATATATATGTAAAATAGCCGTCGGATTCGGGCACCCCCGACTCTATCTCTATTCCGCGCCCCAAATACAGCGCTATTTTCTCAAAATCAGCCCTCCCCGCCTTGAGGGACACTTTGTACTTCGAATAAGGTATGAAATCCTTGCGCAGGCTGTCGGGCGAGCCGCTTGCAACTATCGCGCCCTGGTTTATTATTATGACCCTGTCGCAAACAAGTTCTATCTCTGGCAAAATGTGGCTGCTTATTATTACGCTCATCTTGCCGCGCAAGCTGTTTATCAACTTGCGAATAGCAAGAATTTGATGCGGATCCAAACCTATTGTGGGTTCGTCCATTATCACCACCTCTGGACGCGAAAGTATGGCGTCGGCTATGCCGACCCTCTGCCTGAAACCCTTCGACAGATTGCCTATAATGCTGTATGCCGCCTTCCTCTTGAGCTCGCATATTTCCATGGCTTCGTCAACCCGGCGCTTTATTTCAGCACCTGGAACGTCTTTTATCTTTGCCCTGAATTTTAGGTATTCCTTAACCCGCAAATCCTCGGGAAGCGGATTGTTCTCGGGCATGAAGCCTATGTGCTTTCGCGCCTCATCGGGCATGGAAGCCACGCTTACACCGCATATTTCTGCAGAACCCGACGTGGCGGGCATGAGACCCGAAAGAATCTTCATAGTTGTGCTTTTCCCCGCCCCGTTGGGGCCGAGAAAGCCAACTACTTCGCCCTTCCCTATTCGAAAAGACACGTTGTTGAGGGCGGTTATAGAGCCATAGCGCTTGGTCAGCCGCCTAACTATTACTGAATTTGGAATATCGGAATCCATACACACCGCTCAACGGCATGGGCAAGTTTACTTTAGCCCCGGCGCAAACTCCCTATTGCGAGACTTTGAACTTAATATAGGATTTTATGTCGCCAACCGTATGTATTTTCTGGACGTCCTCGTTGTCTATTCCCATTCCAACGGCGTCTTCCACCGCAAGGACTATCTCCATCATTGTCAAGGAATCGAGACCGAGGTCATCAACCATCTTTAGGGAGTCTGGTGCGTTTTTTAAGAGTTCTTTTTTGTCGGGCTCAGCAAAGCGCTCAATTATGCCGAGAACCACGTCCCCCACTATCTCGGGGTTTCCGGTCTTTCTAAATTCCACGGCTTTTTCAATCGTTTCGGGGGAACAACGCTTGAGATTCTCGCGCAAAACTGCTTCGTCTTCTGAAGTAAAATTAGGGTTCATATCACTATAGCAACACAAACCTATTGTCTTTTCAACAATATAAATTTGACTTTTTTCATTGCCCGAATTTGCAATTTGGGGCTATTTTCCCAAAAATATTCATGAATTCCATAATATTGGACAACAATCTAAGCCTATCCGCAAGCTCTCCAAAACTTGAGCATATAAAAAAAGTTTTGCGCGCGAAGGACGGAGACAAAATATTTGCCGGAGTTAAAAATGGCCCGCTATATCTTTGCAATATAATATGGAACGCCGATGGAAGCGCCTCTTTTAAGCCCATCAGTGAACTGCGCAATCCCCCATGCGCGGGAATAAACATGGCAGTGGCATTTTCCCGCCCGCAAATTGCGCAACGCCTTTTGTTTGAAGCGGCCTGCTTCGGCGTGGACAAACTTATTTTCTATCCCTCCGACAAATCGGATTCCTCTTATGCAAAGAGCGCATTATACGCTTCCGGCGAATATGGCAAATGGCTGGAAAAAGGAGCCGAACATGCGTGCAGCACAATGATACCCGATTTCAAAATAGCGGAAAATTTTTCCGACGCTCTTAATATCCTGACCGGCGCCTCCTGCGCCCAACTTCCAATATTGAAACTGGCGCCCGATCCCTATGAAGCCACGACAACGCTCCAAGAATGCGTGCTTAAGAGCGCCCATAACGGGATAAGGCGCAAAAAATCCGCCCTCATACTCGGAGGCGAACGCGGATTTTCCGATTCGGAAAGGCGGATCCTGCGCGATGATGGATTTATTCTGTGCTCGCTCGGAGATAGAATATTAAGAACAGATACCGCCGCAATAGCGGCGCTATCGACAATAAGCGCCGTTCCATTTAAGAGCGGCGCCTCAGCATAGGCCCGATATTTTATCCGCAAGGGCGTAGAGCTTTAAGAAGTCCCCCTCTACGG
>CALXOC010000079.1 GCA_944389915.1 uncultured Opitutales bacterium
GTCAAGACAGCCGTGCTTGATAGCAAAAAGACGTTTATTGTAATCCCCGGCTCGTGGAAAAAATCATACATAAGGTACGACGAAAAAACCAGCACCGACTATGCCGCGTCGAATTGGACACTCGAGCGCGACAGAGGCAAAGTCAGCAACTGCCCGCACCCTATCAAGGCCGAGCGGACACGCAATACGCTTGCCTTGTCCCGCTCAAAAAATTCAACGGACTGGGAGGCGTACACCGTGCTGCTTCACGACGACGACATAGACCACGCCGGATTCCAATACCCGTCCATGGCCATAGATGGAGACGACCTTGTCATGGTATTGCGCACGGCATATCCCGACGAAAATGGCAAGGCCGACAGCCAACATAATTCAAATTTTATAACTTTTCACAGGATAAAAAACTTTCGCGAGCGGACTTTCGGCAGCAAAGCATTAAGCGGCGCCATCACCCCAAAAGTTTATCCCTACTGACTTGCGCATAATGCATAAAGCAAAATTGCACTTGCGTGGCGCTATCGGCCCCATTCAATATGCCGCTGTTTCCTGGCGCAAATCTCGCTGCGCAATATTTGCCTGATTTTCCGCTTTAAAGAGCGCGTAATCCTTGGCTTTAACGAGCTTTCCGCAATAGCTAAAATCCTTTTTGCTATGGTTGGCAATTATTTTGCTGCCGTCGGAATATGTTGTAACGTAAACGTCCTCCGCTATTTTTTTGTGCTCGTCAATAAACTCGTACTGAAAATACTTGAGTTTTTGAAACTCGTCAAAAGCCTCCTTTACCGGAGACAAGTTGTTCTCGTCAAATTCATTGTAATAGCTTGGACGGCCTCCGAATTCATAAAGTATTAAGCGCCTCTCACTCTTTCCCCCAAGCGCTTTGGATATGGGAAACTCATGCGCTTTGTCTTTTTGTAATTATAGTCTATTGTGGCGTAAAAGGGATTGCTAATAATTATGCCGTGGTAAACAATCTGCCAGAACGGAACAAAGCGGTGGACCAAGGGCGTATTTAAACTATTGTTAGGCGGCATTGCAACGTATAGCGCGTTGTCCAAATTTGAAGCGAGATTATCCATGGGGCCCTCTGAAGAAAACATGCCGAAATCTTTTTTGAGCCTTTCGCCTATTTTATTCATGTAGCAGCTTGTTTCTTCGGAAGTGCATAAATGATTTTTGTCAAAGCAGGGGCGCGGTACAATCGCGCTGGTTACATCGACATGATAGCCCCCGTTAAAACCTGCCGATTTCATCGCCTTAACCTCTTTCTCCAAATATTTGCTAAAATATTGCCTGTAGCACATCTTGTATGCCAATCCTCCCGAGGCGATTCCTCCAACACGGGCTTGTCCGCCGCGCTTTTTTGATATATCCGCCATATCGAAATCTGCCGACACCGTATAGGCGTCATCGTGGCAAACATGTCCGCTTACATGATAGCCCAGTTCTTTCGCTTTCTTCATCATTCGCGCCAATGCGCCATATCCGCCCATCGATTTTTCCGGAGGAAAAATCGTGGGATAGCGCCCGTCATGACCGCCAGTATTCCAGCCGGTCAAACAAATATGCGCCTTGTCAATGCCAGCGGCCCTGAGCTTTTCCATTATGCGGGATATGTCGTCAAAAGTTTTTAACACGCGCAACTCCGGCTCGGTTTCGGGCGTCTGATGCTCGATCCTTTTCCCGTTTCCCTTTGCACCCATTAGTATTTTTATGAAGATTGACTCCGCTGTATACGCCAACTCGGGATTCCCCTTTGCCCGCAACTTTAAGGGCAAAACCCTTCCGGAATCCAACTGCTCTTTGCGGTAGGAACGCGCCATGGCGGAATAGTTTGCTTCACTGCCTTCAAAAATCTTGTAATCAACCGACAAATCCTCGTAGGGCACAAAGTCGTCGCCGAATAAAAAGCGCGGATAGACTTCGTATTTTCCATTTAACGCGTCAACCTGCAAGGCGTAATCGTGCCTCAAACCGCGGATTTGCACAAAAACGGCTTGCCCTTCTTTATGCCAAACACCGGAATGGGATTAACCCGCATTAGCATTCTGTGCCCATCTTCGGTAAAATATCCCAAACGGCCGTCCGGACCGAACCAGTAGCCGTCTTCGCCTTTTCTTGCCTGCGTGAGCGGGGTGCTGATTCTCAACTGTCTCCAATCTTTTTTTATGTCCTCTTTTGCAATTCTGATCCTATAAGTGTTTTCAGCAAGCTTTCTAAACTTTACGGAAATGTCTAAAATGCTGTTGTCGGATTTAAGCACGAAAGCCCTGACTGTCGGAATGCAGAGCTGCCCGAAATGCTTTCCCAATGTTTTTGAGTAAACAGCATGCTTATTCATGCCTGCGGAATCCGCCGACGCATTTGCCGATATGGACAATGCCGCAGATTCCCCTCCCTTAAACGCGGCGCAAGACGCGGGAGAAACATCGCCCGCCATTGCGCCTAAACAAAAAGACACAAGCAAGCCCAAGACGTATTTAAAAATCTTTTTCATAATTGCCCTTTTTAACCCGCCCTATGCCCGAAGCCCCAAAACCGTGCCTTCCAGTTTTTTACAGACAAGCCCGATTGTGAATACGGCTTAAATGTTAAAACTTTTTCAAATAATGATTCGCCTCCGTTGCGGGCGCCGCGGAAACGCCCTCTATTTTGCATTGCAAAAGGGGAAAGCGGGCAATCCGTCGGTATTGTATAGCGATACGTCAGGACCCGCCCACGACTTGTACAAATAGCGAACACCCCCTATTTCCCCGCTCCCCGTTACCTTTAAAGTGTTGCCTTTTATATATGCTTTTTGGGGAGGGATCCATTTGCCGTTTTCAAGAACTTCAATCCCCCTCAAATCCCCCTTTGAACACAGCGACGAATTGTCCATATAGAACGATATGTCCACTTCCTTTCCCCTGTATTTTGCGTCTTTCAAGATGGGGCCGCACGCGTTTTTTATTTTGTTATTGTAGGCAAACTTCAGCGCCAATATCCCAAGCCGCCGCCCCACAATGTCTTTGTATCTCGGGTGGATATCGCTCTTTTCCCCGCAATCTATTGCGGTAACTATTCCGCAATTATTCAAGCGCATGGAAGTCTCCAACTGCGCATTGCGCGCGTTTGCCCAATTCGCCTTTGTGTCGAACGAAGCCAGCTGCACGCAATAGAATGGCATATTGTCGTCGTTCCAAGCCTTGCGCCATTGGCATATCAAAGACTCGAATATTGAAGAAAAAGCCTCCTTGCTTATTGACGCGTCGCTCTCGCCCTGATACCATATAAAGCCTTTTGCGGTATAACCCGCCAAAGGAGCTATCTTCGCATTCCAAAAATAAACGGGCGTATTCACCTCCCACCATGGAGTAATTCTATTCGGCTTAACATGTTCGGTCCAACGAAATTTCGGCTTTGGTTTTCCGCTCTCCTTAGCGGCCTTCACTTGTCTGGCGTACTCTTTCATTCCCCTGTTATATTTTTCCAAATCCCTTTCATACTCTTTCTCGCCGTAATTGCTCTTGTCTTTCAAAAATTTTTCCCACTGTTTGACTGTGTGCGGATTTTTCTCCACCACCTCCTCTGGAATCCAGTTTGCCATTTTGGTGGCCCCCATGGGCGTGCACACGAGCCCCACCGGCACGTCCATCTTTTGCGCTATCGTCTCCCCGAAAAAATACGGCACGGCATACATGCTGCGAATATTCTTACTGTCGGCATTCAGCCATTTGGCGCCTTCGGGGAAATCAAATTGGGGATTCTCGGCCAGAGCGGAATCGCGCATTACAAACTGCCTTACATTTTTCAAGTTGCCGGCGTTTTCTATAAAGGGCTTGGCGTATTCAGCGGGCATTGAAGACAATCTGTAGGCCATATTGCTCTGCCCACCGCATATCCAAACCTCGCCGACAAGAACGTCGGATATTGTTTTGGCAAGTTTTCCGCCCTCGTAAACTCTTAGAGTGCGCGGTTGTTGCGAGGCTTTAAACTCCCCCAAGTGCACAACCCATTTCCCGGATTTGTCGGCAATTGCGCTCTTTTTAATCCCGTCGAAATCTATTTCCACCTTTGCGCCCGCGCCGGATTTTCCCCAAAGTTTTATGTCTTTATCGGCTTGCAGAACCATGCCATTGCTAAAAATCGACGGCATTGCCAAATCGGCTGAAAGCAATGCGCAATTCAATAACATGCATAAAAAACAAAAGGCTCTTTTCATAATATCAATTTATGCCCAAAGTTTATATGTGTCAATTTCAATGTGCCGCTCGCGCCCTTTGCGCAATATCTTCCATTGTACTAAATTGCGGCTATGGGCAAACACAACATCTAAGCTATGCGCAAATCCACGTCTTCTTTAAGCCCGCAAACAATTTGCCCCATAAAAAATCCCTTCGCAATGCAAAATAAGCGGCGCATCGCGAAGGGATTGCATAAGATGTTTCTTTCCGAAACTACTTGTCCATTTCGTCGTAGAAATTTACTATTTGGCCGCGCCTGTCGGAGTCGTTAAACTCTATGGCGCTTTTCGGGTGCCTGTTGAGGAAACCGGTAATCATGTACGGGTAGTCGAAGCCCCAGCCCAATTTGGAACGCAAGGGTTCTATATGTTTTTCAACACAATTTAAAAGCGGACGCATTCTGTATTTAGGATTGTGAAGAAAACCTATGAGCATCTCAAGCTGGCAGTTCCCCGCGCCTCTGCCCAGGCCCGCAAGAGTTCCGTCGACCATATTCGCGCCGTCTATTATCGCCTCTATGGTGTTTGCAAAAGCCAACTGCAGGTTATTGTGGGCGTGCATTCCTATTTCTTTCCCAAATTCGTGGGCTATCCGCATGTATTTCGCCATCATGTAGCGTATCTGCTCGCTGTATAGGGAGCCGAAACTGTCTACAAGGTATATCGCCTCAACGGGAGTCTGCCCCAGCATTTCCAAGCCCTCGTCAAGCTCGCTCTCGCGAACGGTGGATACGGCCATCAAGTTTATGGTAGTCTCGTAGCCCTTATCGGTGGCGTCTTTTATCATATCGATGGCCAGAGGAATCTGATGTATGTAGGTGGCGATTCTTATAAGATCTATATTGCTGTCCTTTTTGGGCACAATGTCTGTCTTGTAGTCGCTCTTCTCGGCGTCCGCCATGACGGATATCTTTATGTCGCGCTTATTGTCCCCTATTATGCGGTTGATGTCGTCCTCTTTGCAAAAGCGCCATGCACCGTAGGCGTCGGGGGAGAAAATCTTGTCGCTATTCTTGTATCCGAGCTCTATGTAGTCTATTCCGGCGTCTGCGCAAGCGTCGTATACGGCACGCACTGTCTCGTCTGGAAAGCGGCTCGAGTTCATCAACCCGCCGTCGCGTATTGTGCAGTCGAGCACCTTTAGTTCTTTTCTGAAACCGACCCATCTTCCGGCCGATCCTGTTGATACTTGTTTCTGGTTCATTTTTTTGTAGTGGTATAATTGTTTTGCCTGGCGGCTTAAAAATATCGCATTAAAAAACCCGACCGCCAAGGCGTTCGGGTTTTACAAATCTGCACAAAAGCAAGCCTCTTGCCGAACGCTAAACGGTTGGGTAAGTAAAGTAATAATAATAAAAGCTCGATACTTTATGCATCATTTCCGGTGAACACTGATAGTAAGATTTTAAATTGCAAGCAAAATTTTATGTTTTTTTATTTTTAACGCAATAGAAGCGCAAATCATCGCCAAGCCCCGAAATTAATCTCGACTTTTCCACAGATATTCAAAAAAATCCAAATTCATGTTTACACCTCCAAAAGAACGCAAAACAGGGAAAAAAGTAAACTTTATGGCAACCTGCCTGTGCGACGCAATTTTTGACGACGCCGCAAAATGCGCGGTGCAAATTCTCAGAAAATTCGCCGAAGTAAATTTTCCCGAAGACCAAACATGCTGCGGGCAGCCCGCCTTTAATAGCGGAGACTTTGAAAGCGCGCGAAAAGTAATCAGACACACCATGCGGGTTTTTTCGGAGAACGACTACCCCATAATAGTGCCGAGCGCCTCGTGCGCGGCAATGTTGTACCACTCCTCAAAAATAGCATTCAGGGACGCCGACAAAGGCGAGCGCGAAGCGGTGGACGCCTTTGCGCGCAGGGTCTGGGAATTTTGCGACTATCTTGCAAACGGCCTTGGAGTCGAGGCCATAGGCGGCCGTTTAAAAGCAAAGATTGCCGTGCACAACTCGTGCCACAGCCGCGGAAGCGGAACTCCCGATGCGCTCGCAAAATTTCTGTCGTCCATAGACGCATTGGAAGTGGAGGCTGTTAAAGACGCCGGAGACTGTTGCGGCTTCGGCGGAACTTTTTCCGTAGTGTTTCCGCAAATATCGGCCGAACTCGGACTGGCAAAAGTTAAGGCCATTAGCGCGCTAAATCCCGACTATGTAGTGTCGGCCGACACTTCCTGCCTGCTGCATCAAAAAGGCATAGCCGAGCACGCCGGAATACCCTACAACCCGCGGCACGCCGCGCAAATTTTCCATGAAGCCATGAAAAACGGAGGACTCCTATAATGGCAATTCAACCCATAGACAAATTCTGCCAAACCCTCAATCCAACAGTAAAAAGCGCGCTGGCGCTTGCAAGCATAGGAAGCACGGAGGCCAGGGAGAAATGCCTCGCGGCGGCCTATCCCGAAAGCGGAAAGACCGAGAATCTTCGCGAACTTGCCAATGGGATAAAATCTGTCGGGCTTGCGGCGGAACTTGAGCGTGCTACGGCTGCGCTCGAATCGCACGGAGTTAAAGTCCTCTTTGCCTCCGATGCCGAAGAAGCCAGAAAGATGATTTTGGATATTTGCAGGCAAAAAAACGCAAAAAATATAGTAAAAATCAAGAGCATGACCACCGAGGAGATAGAGCTTAACCCCTATCTTGGCAAACACGGCATAGACGCCGTGGAAACCGACCTCGGCGAACTAATAATACAAATAGACAACGAGCGCCCGTCGCACATAGTTAAGCCCGCAATACACCGCCGCCGCGACGACATCGCGGCATCTTTCGAAAAACACGGCATAGCCCCATACGACGAAGAGCCCACGCACATCACCTTAAACGCCAGAAAACATTTGCGCAAAAAGTATTTTGCCGCCGACCTTGTCATAAGCGGCGCAAATTACGTTTTGGCCGAAGAGGGCGCAATAGTTCTTGCCACTAACGAGGGCAATTCGCGCTTTTCCATGGCTGGGGCAAAGACTCATATAGCGATAGCCGGATTTGAAAAAATAATACCTTCGGCGCGCGAGTTGTCGGTCTTCCTGAATTTGCTTGGCAGAAGCGCCACCGGACAAAACAGCACCGTTTATACGGACTTTGTCGCCGGACCCGGAAGCTCAAAAAACAGTCCAAAGGAAATGTATCTCATATTTTTGGACAACGGCAGAAGCCGCATTTTAAAAAGCGAATTTTCCGGCATATTGAAATGCATGCGATGCGGAGCGTGCATGAACAGATGCCCCGTTTTTAGACTCGTGGGCGGACATGCATACAGGGCTGTTTATCCCGGGCCGCTCGGCATAGTGCTGTCTCCCCTGCTCGCCGGCGACAATATTGAAAAATATGCTGACCTTCCAAAAGCGTGCACGCTTTGCGGCAAATGCGCCGACGTATGCCCGGCAAAGATACCGATTCCCGATCTCGTCTTAAAGATGCGCGACATGGTAAAATCAAAGCGCTTGAAAGTCCCTAACGATGTCGGATTTAAGGCCTGGGCCGTTCTGGCGTCGTCGCCAAGACTTTGGAGAATCGCGGTTCCCTTCAATAAAATAGCAAATTTTCTTCCCAAGTCGCTAATGAAGATAGGGCCTGCCGGAAGATGGCTAAAAGCGCGAACACTTCCGAAACTAAAGGGCGGACAATTTAGAAAGTGGATGAAAAAAAATGGATAAGAGCGATTTTATAAGGAGGGTTGCAGCAGCCGAGAGCCCTGAGCGCAAGGCCGCAAAGCTCCCCGAATTCCAAGATTCCGACACCGTTTCAAAGCCGCAAATCAGCGGCGGGGCAAAAGCGGCATTTATCCGCAACTTTACATCGAATCACGGCGATGTGATAGAAAGCGAGGAATCTCTTGTAGAATTTTTAAAGGCAAAGGGCTGTTCAAAAGGCGTCGTAGACGCAAAACTGCAAGGCGGCACTTTCGGCTTAGAAAAATATTTCGACATCTCGCGCGAATTCGACAGAAACAATCCAGACGCCTACGATTTCGGAATCAGCGCCGCATCTTTTGCCATAGGCGAAAACGGCGCCATTGTGCTCAAGGATTCCGATACCGCCGACCGCATGTGCTCAATAGCTCCGTGGGTCCATGTTGCCGTTCTGCGCGAATCCGACATTGTAGAAACCATTCCGGAGGCTCTAAAACGCAATGTAGATTCGCCCTATGCCAAATGGATAACCGGACCTTCC
>CALXOC010000080.1 GCA_944389915.1 uncultured Opitutales bacterium
GTGGAGGGGCAAAAGGCGGATCCCTCAAACTTCCTCCTCATGCACGCAATGGGGCCGAATGTCGCCGGTGTTATAGGCACGGCTATGGTGGCTGGATTCTTTATAGCTACGCTTGCATCACACTAAAATACAAAAGAAAAGACGGCGCACGCTTAGATGCGCCTTCTTTTTTTCCCTTTCATATAAAAAATAAAAATGAGCTACAATTATATTACAGCAGATGAGGCGGCAGCCCTCATTCAAAATGGTCAACAAATCGCTTTCAGCGGCTTTACTCCGGCTGGGGCTACAAAAGCGATTCCCGGCGCAATAGCGCGCAAGGCCGAAGCCGAACATGCGGCGGGGCGACCTTTTAAAATCAATATTGTTACAGGAGCGTCTACGGGAGATTCCTGCGACGGCGTGCTTTCGAGAGCGCAAGCTATAAACTATAGGGCGCCATACCAATCAAATGCTGATCTTAGAGCGGGCGCAAACAGCAATCCCAATACCATAAACTTTACAGATCTGCATTTATCCATGACCCCCCAATACATGAACTACGGCTTTATGGGCAAGTTCGATTGGGCGATAGTTGAGGCGGCCGATGTGAGCGACAACGGAGAAATTCTGCTGACTACATCGGTTGGAATAGCCCCGACCGGGCTTAAACTTGCCGAAAAAATCATATTGGAGCTGAACGAATACCACTCAAAGGAATTGCGGGGTTTTCACGATATTTATGAGACTGCAAATCCTCCGTATCGCCGCGAAATACCAATATATTCCGCGAGCGACAGAGTGGGGGCCGAAGTGGTGAAAGTAGACCCCAAAAAGATAGTCGGCATTGTTAGAACAAACAAGGCCGACGAGGTAAAACCCTTCAAGCCGAGCGATCCGATAACCGATAAAATCGGACAAAATGTTGCGGATTTTCTTGCTGCGGAAATGAAGGCGGGAAGAATACCTCCGGAATTTTTGCCGATACAGAGCGGAGTGGGCAATATAGCCAACGCCGTACTTGGGGCGCTCGGTTCAAATCCCGAAATACCCGCATTTTCCATGTATTCCGAAGTTCTCCAAGACTCCGTTGTAGAGTTGATTGAAAAGGGGCGCATAAAGCACGGGAGCGCCACTTCCCTTACTGTAACTCCAGAAAAAATACAGGAGATATATTCCAATCCTAAATTCTTCCGCGAGCGTCTGACATTGCGTCCGCAGGAAATTTCGAACAGCCCGGAGGTTGCGCGCCGCATAGGGGTAATATCCATAAACACCGCAATAGAGGTTGATCTGAGCGGGAACGTAAACAGCGCGCACATAATGGGGAAGAATCTGATGAACGGCATTGGCGGAAGCGGAGACTTTACGCGCGCGGCGTATCTTTCCATATATACTTGCCCGTCGGTAGCCAAGGGCGGCTTGATAAGCGCCATAGTCCCGAATGTTTCGCATTGCGACCATACGGAGCACAGCGTAAATATTATAGTAACAGAGAACGGAGTAGCTGACTTTCGCTGCAAGACACCTATGCAGCGCGCCCAGTTGCTTATAGACGTTTGCGCCAACGACGAATACAAGGAATTGCTGAGAGATTTTATCAAGGCGGTATCGTGTGGGCATACCCCCCAAACTTTGGCGAAGGCTTATGCTTTTCACGAGGCTTTCGTCCGGGAAAAAGATATGCGCAAAGCTAAATTTGATTAGTTCTTTTTATTCGATAAGAAAACCGCGTACGCCGTTTGGCTGCGCGGTTTTTTTTTGCGAATTTAAAGTTCAAAATAATGCAACTATGAATTCATATAGTTTGTTACAAATTCTTCGGCAGAAACATTGCTTTCCTTTGCGGCTTTTAAGAGGGCGTCGTAATTCTCAATGTTAAGAGCTTTAATGTCAACGCTTGAGAATGGCTTTGGGACAATAAACCCGTCCCAAGACTTGAAGCTCCAATAAGCCTTAGGTTTAATGTTTAATAGCAGAATGCGTACGCCGCTCTCCTTTGCGACAGTCAGAAAACCGGATTTAGCCTTGTATTTTGGACCTTTGGGACCATCGGGGGTAATAAAAACATCGGAACCGCCCTTTATCGCGTCGATAAGGTTTAAAATGGCGAATCCTCCGCGGTGCTTTGACGAGCCCCTGATGGCGCCTATTCTCATAAATGAGAACAGGGCCGCCAAATACGCGCCGTCGCGGCTGGAGCTAATCAGGCCGGCCATTGGGTAGGCGCTTCTATAGCGGTATCTTGCTATGGGCAGAAAAAATATTCTGTTGTGCCACGCCAAACCGAGCATGCGTTCTGGAGACCTCATAACTTTAACGGAGTCCGCGTCCGACCTGAATCTGATGCTTAGTTGCCAGAGTCTTATTATTATGAAAATGGGAAATATTATGATATAATGATAAAACTTAGCGCGCGAGATATGAGCAAATCTATCCATATACAAAGCAAGCAAATAAGAAAAAGGGCATTAAGTCGAATAAAATTTCGGGAGTCAAATGTTCTGCGACTGGCGCCGCGGCGGGCGGAAAGTTGAAATAAAATATATTTTTAATAAAACAGGTTGACAAGGGAAGAGCAATTCGTACATTACACGGAATAATAAATTCAAGGGGTGGTAGTTCAGTTGGTTAGAACGCCTGCCTGTCACGCAGGAGGTCGCGAGTTCGAGTCTCGTCCATCCCGCCACTTTGAAAATCCGCTGCGCTATACATGCGGCGGATTTTTTATTGTGATAGTTTGCCAGGATACCCTGAGCAGATTTCAATTTCTTATTGGGTCAATACCAAAGGTTGTGGAAGAGGTTGATTTTTTAGATTTACCTTTCATAGATTCACCCCACATTCTACAAGTACGCTCAAGCGACAATATTTGGGTCAACACCAAAGGTTGTGAAATA
>CALXOC010000081.1 GCA_944389915.1 uncultured Opitutales bacterium
GCCTGATAAGGCGCTGTCGGCTTCGACAGGGGAAGCTTCCCCGACAGATGCGTTTGCATGCCGCTCTGAAAGCTTTTCTATCGTTGATCTTATAGATTCAAATTCGGAATTTGACGATTCCATGCAGGCTTGCAGAGACTCCCTTAAGGCCGATACGTCGGATGCGATTGCTATTATTGTGTTTTTTATCTCTTTGTCGGCCGATTCGCACGCGCCTATGGCCTTTGCGTTTGAATCGGCAGAATCCATTATTTCGCGCAGGCGTTTTTTTAATGAGTCGCGGAAATCTCCGACAGCGCCTTCAAATTCCTTGAGGCGATTTTCCAAATCCGAATATTCGCCCATGTCCGGCATGGTTTCGGAAAGTTTGTCGGATTTTTCCTCAAGCTCCGCAAGGCCGAGGCGCAGGGCAGAGAGGTCGTCGAAAATTATCCTGAAATTTTCCGCGGCCTCGCGCGTGTGTTCGGCTTTGGTGGCGAGGTCTTTTTTGTAGTCCAACCAATATGGCGCCAGCGCCATCAACATGGAAGAAAAAAGCATTATGGCGCAAAGGGCGAGAACCCCTCCCGACATGGGCGTATTTGAATTGTAATAAGGCATCGCCACAAGCAAAACGGCAATAAATACAAGCGCGTCGGCAAGATAAATTGGCCATGAGGGTATTTTATTTTTCATAGATGCATTCCTTCCTTGTTTGAAAAACAGCGCTTTAATTAGCGCGAATTTTGCGGTATCTTTCTTGTGCAGGGCTGGGCTTACTCAAAACGCATGAATCCGACCTTTCTAAATACTTTAGACATTAGTCTATTTGCCCTGCGCTGGGCCGCTTCGCCTCCGCGCTTTAAAACCTCCTCTATATACTTTTTGTCTGAGGATATTTCTTCGTATCTTAAGCGCACCGGCTCAAGATGGCTTATCACTGCGTCGGCTACCGACTTTTTGAAGTCCCCGTAGCCTTTGCCTTCAAATTCGTTTTCTATTTCGGCGTATGACTTTCCCGTTATTGCGGAAAATATGCCCATCAGATTCGATACGCCCGGCTTTGAATCGGGGGCGTATTTGACACCGCCTTCGCTGTCGGTTACTGCCGACATGATTTTTTTTCTCAAGGTGTCGGCGGAATCTGTTATATAGAGTGTTCCCGACTGGTTCGGGTCGGATTTCGACATCTTTGACGCAGGTGTCTGCAAAGACATTACGCGGGCCCCTGACTGCGGTATGTAGGGTTCGGGAAGTTTGAATGTGTCAGAGTATTTAAAATTGAATTTTTGTGCAAGGTCCCTGGTGAGCTCGATGTGCTGTTTTTGATCCTCGCCGACGGGAACGAGATCGGCGTCGTAAATGAGTATGTCGGCCGCCATGAGCACGGGATAGTATAAAAGCCCGCTATTTAAAGCGTCTTTGTGCTTGCGCGCCTTATCCTTATATTGTGTCATGCGCTCCAGGTTGCCGATTGGGCATATGCAGCCCAATATCCATGCAAGTTCGGCGTGTCCGACAACGGAACTTTGCAGAAATATGTTGCATTTGTCGGGGTCGAGGCCGCATGCAATATATTGTGCGGCGCAGTCGTACACGTTCTTTCTGAGTTCCGCCGGCACGTATGGTATTGTGATGGCGTGCATATCCACAACTCCGAAATAGCATTCTCTCCCCTCCATGAGGGAGACCCAGTTTTTTACCGCCCCGAGGTAGTTGCCCAAATGCAACTTGCCGGTTGGCTGGGCGCATGTGAGCACCACCTGTTTTTTTTGCGTTTCACCGTTCATTTATACCGCCCTTTTTTTAGACTCTTTTAGCTTTCGTTCAACAATATTTTAAACAATAATCGAAAAAGCTTTAATTTTGCCGCCAATGTGAAAAAATTTTCGCACTTTTATGAAGAATTGCGCGGCGATATTTGATTTTGACGGCGTCATAATAGACTCCGGGCGCGAGCATTTGAAATCTTGGGAGATGCTGGCGCGGGCGCACGGAAAGACACTTCCGGAAGGCTTTTTGTCAGACACCTTCGGCATGCGAAACATTGATATAATCACAAAAATACTGCGCTGGACTGACAGCGCCGTCGAAGCAGCCGAGATGTCGGAAGAAAAGGAGCGCTACTACCGATCCATAGTCCGTTCAGAGGGAGTCCCACTCGTTCCCGGGGCGCTGGATTTCCTGCAGGAGCTTGCCAAGAGGAATATTCCGTGCGCCGTAGGCTCGTCCACTCCCCTTGAGAATTTAAGGGTCATTTTTGACAAGCTTGGAATAGGCGGATATTTTGCCGCGAGCGTGGGCATGGAGGACGTGCAAAAGGGAAAGCCAGATCCGCAAGTATTCTTGGAGGCGGCTGGGCGTTTGGGAGTGTCCCCGGAGCATTCATGCGTTTTCGAGGATTCGCTGTCGGGCATAGAGGCCGCGGAAGCCGCGGGAATGAAGCGCGTGGCGCTTGCAACTACGCATTCGGCGGAATTTTGGATAAAGCGCGGATTAAGCGGCAGCTCCAAGCAGCTAAATGCCGTTATAGAAGATTTTATCGGATTCAGCGCAGATAAATTTTTGGGCATTTTCACATAGATGTCAGAGGAAAAACTGTTTAAGCTTGCAAACAAGTATTCTCCCGCGGGCGATCAGCCGCAGGCTATAGCTGCGCTGTGCAAGAGCCTCAGAAGCGGGGCGAAATACTCCACCTTGCTCGGAGTTACCGGATCCGGCAAAACATTTACCATGGCCAATGTCATAGCCGAGTTGAATAGGCCGGCTCTTGTTATTTCCCACAATAAAACTCTCGCGGCGCAACTATACGCCGAATTTAAGGAGTTCTTTCCGGAAAACGCAGTTGAGTATTTCGTGAGCTATTACGACTATTACCAGCCGGAGGCGTACATACCCCAGACCGATACATACATAGAAAAAGATTCGTCCATAAACGACGAAATAGAAAAATTGAGAATATCCGCGGCGAGTTCGCTCGTGTCGCGCAGAGATGTGTTGGTTGTTGCGACAGTGTCTTGCATGTACGGTTTGGGCTCTCCTGAAGATTTTAGAAAGATGATGGTGCCTTTGCGCAAAGGATACGGTATGTCGCGCGACGAACTTGTCGAGAAATTGGTTGATATTTCCTACGAGCGCAATAGCGCGGCTTTTGAAAGGGGCTTGTTCAGGGTGAGAGGCGATGTTATAGACGTTTTCCCCGCGTATCTCGACACCGCATTGCGCGTTGAATTCTTCGGAGACGAAATAGATTCTTTAAAGAAAATCGACCCTCTCACCGGAGAAGTTTTGTGCAAAATAGACCGCTTCGACTTGTATCCCGCCACAGGTTTTGTAACCCCTAAGGACAAGATAGCGGCGGCCATACCCAATATAAGGGCGGAATTGGACGCCAGGGTGTCGGAACTGGAGCGGGAGGGAAAATTGCTGGAGGCCCAGCGCATAAGAATGCGGACCGAGCAAGACATTGACTTGCTTGCAGAGACGGGATTTTGCACGGGAATAGAGAACTATTCGCGCCATCTTGCCGGGCGCGAACCCGGGTCCCGGCCGTGGTGTCTGTTGGATTTCTTCCCGAAAGACACCATATTGTTTTTAGACGAAAGCCATGTGAGCTATCCGCAAATACGCGGAATGTACCACGGCGACCGCTCCAGAAAGGAGCGCCTGATAGAATACGGATTCCGTCTGCCAAGCGCCTTGGACAACCGCCCTCTGCGCCCCGACGAGTTCGACTCCCTCACGGGCCAGACCGTATTTGTGTCCGCCACGCCGTCGCAATTTGAGTTGTCGGTCAGCGATGTCGTAGCCGAGCAGATAATCAGGCCCACAGGGCTTTTGGATCCGGAAATGATTGTGCGCCCCATAAAGGGGCAGGTGGAAGATTGCTGCGCCGAAATAAAGAAGGCGGCGGAACGCGGAGAGAGGGTTTTTGTAACAACGCTAACAAAGCGCATGAGCGAGGAGATATGCGATTATCTCAGGGAGAGGGGCGTCCGCGTGGAATACCTGCATTCCGACATAGACGCCATAGAGAGGGTTGAGATTTTGCGCAGGCTCAGGCTTGGGGAAGCCGACGCGCTCGTGGGCGTAAACCTGCTGAGAGAGGGCCTCGACGTCCCCGAGGTGTCGCTGGTTTGCATTTTAGACGCCGACAAAGAGGGCTTTTTAAGAAGCGCCACAAGCATTGTTCAAACTGCGGGCAGGGCGGCTCGCCATTCGGCGGGCAGGGTGGTTTTATATGCCGACAACCTTACCGGCTCGCTAAAGTCCGCCCTCGATACTTGCGCGCGCAGGCGCGACATTCAAATGCAATTTAATCTGACGCACAAAATAGTTCCGCGCAGCGTTACAAGGCCCGTTGACGCGCCCCTTGTCAAAAAGGATTCAAAGTTTGAAAACGCGGCAAAAAAATCGGAAACGGAGTTCGAGAAGCTTCTGTCGCAAATGCGCGCAGATATGCTTGCGGCCGCCGACAGGCTCGATTTTGAGCGGGCAGCGCTGCTACGGGACCAGATAAAAGCTTTGCGCGCGCGCAGGTCAAAGTCTCAGCGAGCATAAAATTCCGCGGATTAGCAAATTCGCATTTGTGGCGGCTTTTTTATGATTCAATTTTTCTTTGTTTTTGCAAAATGCCGTCAATGGAAAATGAGCCCGCGCCCTTGAAGGCTATTGCCATAAATATGCCTAAATACAGGAAAGCTACAACAGTATTTGGGAAAAATGGCGAATTTATGTATATTAGGTAATATACTGCAACACACATATTTAATGCCAATATTGCCGCCGCCCATCTCGCATAGAACCCCGCCGCAACCAATGCGGCGCACGGCAATTCCGCAAAACAGCTCAATGCAAGCGACGCCCATGTTCCTATCCCAATGGGATTGAAATCTTGCGTTGAGCCGGAAAATAGAGCGCACGCCTTGGCCCAGCCGTGGGGCATCATTGTCAATCCGGCAATAAGCCTAAGAATAAGCATTCCAAATGATGATAATCTATCCATGCGAAGTCCTTATAATCGGATTTTTTAATGCGGGCTTAACTCCCTTTACAATTGACTTGAAACGTCATCAAAGTATATAAATGCGCGCATGAGAAAAAAACTTGCTTCAGTTTCGCGCAAGTGTTCGCGCAGGAAATTTTTAAGCGGCTCGGCTATGGCGGTTATGGGCTACTCCCTAATGGTTGACGCTGCTGCGATGCCGGTGGCGTCAAAAAGGTCGCTGGTAAAGGTAGAAGCGCATCAGCCGGGCTTCAAGAAGAAGTCCATATTCTCGACGGATGCGAGGTCTGCGGCGCAAACGCGCGGGCGTCCCGGCATGGAGGACGAAAAGATACTTTGCGACGTGCTTGTTGCCGGCGGCGGGCTGGCCGGAGTTTGCGCGGCTTTGTCTGCGGCAAGAAAAGGGGCGAAAACAGTGCTTGTCCAGAGCCGTTCGCGCCTTGGCGGATGTTCAAGCAGCGAAATGCGCGTGCATCCTTTGGGGGTTGATCCCGAAAAAACAGGTTTTAGGGAGGGCGGAATAATAGAGGAGCTTAGGCTTGAAAATGCCGTGAATAATCCCGACATGCTGTGGGACGCTTGGGATATGCTTCTTTACGATAAATGCGTGTCGGAAAAAAATCTGACGCTGCTTCTCGATACTACTCTCTATGCGGCCGACGTGGCTTACGGCAAAATAACTTCCGCCTATGCGCGTTGCGATTACGCCCTTAAAAATTACGAAATAGAGGCGAAAATTTTTATAGATTGCACGGGAGACGCCCGTTTGGGCATAGAATCTGGAGCGGAGATAATGAGCTCGCGGGAGGGTTCTTCAGTTTGGGGCGAAGCGCTTGCCGACACATTCCCTAAAGGGCAGTTCTTGGGCTGCTCGGTTTTGTTCAACACCCGCGACGTCGGGCATCCGTCGCCCTATAAGGCGCCGTCGTGGGCGCTAAAGGTGGGGGCCGAGGATTTAAAATTCAGGGATCCCCGAAAATACGGTTTTAAAAGCGGATACTGGTTTATCTCATACGGAGGCGAGCTTGATCCGGTAAAGGATACGGAGCTTATACGCAGGCATCTTTTGGCAATATTATTGGGCGTTTGGGATTACATAAAAAATTCGGGCAAGTATCCCGAGACCGAAAATCTGGCTCTCGATTTTATAGGAATGCTTCCGGGGCGCAGGGATTCGTATAGAATAAAAGGCTTCGACACCTTTACGCAGCATGATATAGACGGCAGATGGCGTGAGCGCCCGGACCAGATTTCGTTGGGCGGATGGAAAATGGAGGATCAGCCATCGAAAGGTTTTGCCGCGAAAGATATTCCTCCAGCCATCTACGGTGGAAACACCGATATGTACAACCTCCCGTTCAGCGCAATGTTTTCAAAAGACCTGTCAAATCTCATGATGGCCGGGCGCATTATGAATACGAGCCACCTCGCATTCACCTCCACGCGCGTCATGAATACCGGCGCGGCATCTGGGCAGGCCGCGGGAGCGGCCGCGGCAATGTGTGCAAGTTTGAATATGACTACATTGGAGCGCAGAAACGACTCCGAAAAATTTTCTTCGCTTCAGCAGGAGCTCCTCCGCGACGGCTGCGTAATCCTTGGCGTGGAAAACAACGACCCAAGGGATTTGTCTTTAAGGGCGACAGCTTCCGCATCTTCGTGCTCAAATGGTACTTCGGCCGGCAATGTTCTTGGCGGATTAAATTACGACACCAAGGGCTCTTATAAAAACCGTTGGACGGCTCCCGTATCGGAAAGGCCGGTGTTGACATTGGAGTGGGCTTCTCCCGTGGAGATTTCGCGCATAAGGCTGAATTTGGATTGCGGCAGCAGGCTGCTTACGCAGTCCTTGTCCGATGACATACTAAAGCGCATGAAAATTTCGGCACAGCCCGAAACGCTAAGAGATTTCGACTTGATAGCGGTGTCCAAAAGCGGCGCGGAAAAAACTCTGGCGCGCGTGCGCGGAAATTATCAAAAAATGGTGGAGATAAGCTTCCCGAAACGAAACGTCAAGGCTGTCCGCATTGCGTGTCTGGCCACAAACGGCTCGGATTTGGCTTCGATTTTTGAAGTTCGGGCGGAGGCATAGCCCATACCCGGCATTGCAGGCCAACCTGCCGGGCGCCGGAGCAATGTCGGCAATAGCCTAATTGAGGAGCGGGCCGCCTTACCCGAAAGCGGAATTTAGCCCGTTTTTTAAAGGCTTCTTACGAACAGATCCCGCATGACCGATTCATCGCAGTTCGGGCACGCAATGAGTTCGTCGAATGCCCTTACGAGATTCATTTGTATGTCTATGAGTTTCCTGAGAGGCATTTTTGCGGCTATTGGAGCAAGTTTGTTTCCGGCGTACCATGCGTTTTGGGAAAACAAGTTGTAGCTGCTTTTAAGCGGCGTGTCGCCGAAATATTTTGAATATTTTTCGGAGGCCGATTCCATTGCGCCGCGCGCTTGCGGAGACTGGGTTTTTTGCAGCAATCCGGAATCCATGAGGGAACGTATCTGTATTAAAAGTGAGTTTTGCTTTTGGAGAGTCGATATGATAGGGCGCGCCGATGCGTTTTTGTTGGCGAAGAAATAGCGCCTCAGCGCCGACAATGCATTTTCGAGTTTTCCTGAATAGAAAGCGTTCGATATGTCAAAAAAATCCCCCTCACCGAAAATGGGAACCATTTCAGATACGTCTTTCTCTGTAATTTCTCCGGTGTAATTTACATAGGCTGCCAGCTTTTGAAGTTCCTGCACAGCCATGCGCGGATTTCCCGCAACGGTTGCCGACAGAGTTTCAAGGGCCTCGCCTCCAATAAGCACGCCGAGTTTTTTAGCTTCCCGCTTTAAAAGTTCGCAGCATGCAGACAATGGATCTTTTGTTTGGTAATCCTCGCAAAGAGCGAATGAGGAGAGGTCTTTTATAAACTTTTTTCTCCTGTCGACGGGGGAGGCGCTTATTATTATGGCAACCTGTTCGGGGTCCAACTTTTTTAAAAATTCGGCGAAATCGTCGAGCAGCGACCTAAGTTCCTCGCTTTTGCCTTGCCGGGTGTCGCTTATAAAATTCACCCCCCTAAGCCACACGGTCTTTTTTCCGCCGAAGATCGACAGCGTTGCGCATGCTTCCATTGCGCGGCGGCATGCGGATATGGCATCGTCGGCTTTCCCGGCATTTCCCTCTATTATTTCTTTAGACATGTCGTCAAAAGCGTTTGCAGAGAGTTCATCGAACAATTCTCGGGCTCTGTTGGCCGCTATGAAATCGTCGTCGGCAGAAATAAAGTATACGGCATTTTTTGGCATGTTGCATGCAAGTTCATTTTTGCGCTTCCGAATGTCAACATTGTTTTGATTTTAATTTTTTATCTTGAATGCATTGCGGATATTTTGCATAAAACAACAAATTCCGTTTATTTTCCAAATAAAACATAATGGAGGAGAGGATATCTAATGAAAAAATATGTAGCAGCACTAATGTTTGCGCTTCTGACGCCATTGTTTGCAATAGACTTAAAGCGCGATGTAATAGTTGAGGGCGATTCTTTGTTTGGTAATGTGCCGGCGCCGCTTAAGGGGGCAAAATGGATATGGCCCGGCCCGATGGCATCTTTCGCCGATATAAGCAATTCGTACGCGTTGTTTAGAAGTTCTTTCAATCTCGACAAGCTTCCTAAAAAAGCGCCTCTTTATATTACTGCGGATCAAAATTACCGGCTGTATGTAAACGGAAAATTCGTATGCTCAGGTCCGGCGCGCGGTTATCAACACTCTTATCCCTTTGACGAAATCGACATAGCAAAGCATTTGCGCAAAGGGAAAAACGTATTGGCAATAAGGGCCTACAATGTGGGCCGAAGCACTTTCGGGTATTTGACTGCCGGCACGGCCGGAGTTATTTACGCCTTGGATCTGGGAGAGGGCAAAGTGCTTGCCAGCGGTAAAGATGTTCTCTGCCGCCGCCAAAGCGGCTGCTCGCGCGACACCGCCCAGACTTCCCTGCAGACTAACAACCAAGAGCACATAGACTTTCGCATTGAAGATCCGGCGTGGATGGAGATTGATTTTGACGATTCGAAATGGGGAAGGCCATACGGAGCTATCGTCTATAATGCCATGCCATACTATAGCTTCGAGGAGCGCATGATTCCAATGTTGGAGGAGCGGAAGATGTCTCCTGCGCGCCTTGTCGCCAAGGGCGACGGCATATCGAAATGCGATTCCGAACACTTCAGAAACGTATGCGAACTTGCCGATATGGAAAATGTGAAACTGTCGCCCGCTGCCGGAGAAAAAAGCGCGGCGGTTCCTCCAACCGACAAGGGGAAGGTCCGCGAGTATCTGTTTGATTACGGGAAAATGCATGTTGGCTTCCCCATAATTGAAATAGAGGGCGCAAAAGGCGGCGAAATAATAGATATTGTGTGCGACGAGTTTGCCGATGAAAACTTTGAAATACAGAACGGATGGAATACACATTCGGCGCCCGCGTTCGGCTCGCGCATAATATGCAAAGAGGGCAAACAGAGCCACCAGCTTTACCATTTGACGGGATTCCGCTACGCCCTCGTGCGCGTAAAGGGCAATTCTTCCGAGATTAAGATTACCCCGTCGATAATGTGGTCGGCATATCCTCTGGGAGACAGGGGCGTATTCAAGGTGTCCGACGGCGAAATTCAAAAGATATGGGAGGCGTGCCGCCAAACACAGAGAATATGCTCTCTTGACGCCTATGTAGATACTCCTTATCGCGAGCAAGCACAGTGGTGGGGCGACGCCCGGGTGCAATCGTGGAATACTTTTTTCATTTCCGGAGACAGCCGCCTTTTAAGGCGCGGCATACGCAATATATCAATGCAGAGGGCTCCTAACGGCCTCACTTACGGGCATGCGCCAACAATGGCGCATACCTGCATTCTTCCGGATTTTTCCCTGGTGTGGATTCTAACGCTCTACGACTATTATTGGCAGACGGGAAGCATAGACGCCTATGCTGAGCACAAAGATGTGGTAGATGGAATATTGAAGTATTTTGAATCCCATAAAGACCCCGAGACAGGGCTTGTAAAGTACGATCCGCGCTATTGGCTCTTTTTGGACTGGACAGGCATACAAAAGAACGGGCAGCCGGCTCTTTTAAATCTATGGTATCTGCACGCGCTCGACAAGCTAAGCGAAATGTGCAAGTCTTCAGGCATGCCGGCCGACGCTGATAGATATTCGTATCTGGCTGCCTCAATCCGCTCGAGCATAGAGCGCAATTTGTTGGACAAAGACGGATTGATTTCCGACGGAATACTTCCCGACGGCAGCAGAAATAAAAGCAAGAGCATACATTCCCAGGTTTTGGGTAAATTGTGCGGCATATCGGGCCTCGATTTCGCAAAGGCGAAAAGGGATATCATAATGCCTTTTATTCGAGACGGCGCATTTCCTAAAGTTTGCCCCTCGTCATATTGGGTAGTATATGTGCTGCAGACTCTCATTGAAGATTCCTCGCAGCGCGAAGCGTACGACTTTATAAAGAAATACTGGAAGCCCTTTGCCGATTTTGGAAGCACTTGGGAAAATTACGCCGAGCGCAATGCAAACATGTCGCATTCGCATGCATGGAGCGCGCATCCAGCATTTTTATTGCCCCAGATATTGGGCGGCATAAGGCAGGAGGCTCCGGCATGGAAGAAAGTTTCGATAAGCCCTAATTTCTTCGTCGACGATTTTGAGATGTCGTATCCCACTCCGCAGGGAGATTTGAAAGTTTCATACAAGAAAAAACCCGACGGGCAATACGACGTGAAAATCGATGCTCCCGAGACTATGGAAGTAATAACAAGAAAATAGGCAGGCTTGCAAAAGCTTGTTTGCATTTTTCGGGAGCGCCGCCATGGCGCTCCTTTATTTGTATGCGTTCAAAGCCGCCAATATTTTATCCATAATAGTGGGGGAAAACGCCGCAATGGGCTCTATATGCATTCCGTTTTGGCACAAAAAGAGGGCCTTTCGGAAATTGAAAGACCCTCTTTATCGGAATTGGTTTTTCTACTTATTTAACGAGTCTATTACCTTTTTATTGGCTTTGCGAATTTCCGATTCGTCAAATTTAACGACTTTCCTGTCGTAGGTGAGCAGGCCGTTTATTTCGCCCTCAACGTCTGTGATTTGGGTGTACACCCCGGCTGAAATGCCCCTTTGCGTCATTTCCGAAAGCATGTCGGCATATTCTTTGTACATTGCAAGCGCTCTTTCCGCTTCGGAAGGCGATTTGTCATTTGAGGCGTCCGCGCTTTGTTTTGTGGTGTAACTCCAATTGCCTTTTTCCTTCCATAAATTGCCTTTTACGGCCAATCCCACCCCGCCGAATTCTCCGATTACGTTAACTTTATCGCAATCGTAGATAAGTATCTGG
>CALXOC010000082.1 GCA_944389915.1 uncultured Opitutales bacterium
AACCCCCGAGACCGTCAAAACATGCACGGGGGGAATGAGGGTCGGCACGCGGATATTTCCGTGCAATAAACGCTCGGGGCACGGAAATCTCGACTTGGCCGGCGCAATAGCAAATAGCTGCAACGTCTATTTTTATGAGGCCGCCCTCGACTGCGGGATAGACATTTTAAGCGACACCGCAAAAAGTTTTGGCTTGGATTCTTCAACGGGTCTGGAATTAAAAGAGGACTTTTCGAGAAAAACTATAGTGGCCAATCCGGAATATAAGAAAAAATATCGCCCATATGACGGGCCATGGACCGGAGGCGATACTGCCAATACTTCTATAGGTCAGGGATATATGCTCCAGACGCCGCTTCAAATGGCGGCTTTTACCGCCTCTTTTGCCAGGCGCCAGACGCGGACGAAAACTTCAATATTGAGGGACCCCTCAAGGCCGTCTGACATGGCATATCACGGAGCGAAAAAAATAGATCTGACTGACGCCCAATACGAAGGTATATTGCGCGGCATGGTGGCGGCCGTAGAACGCGGCACCGCCAAACGCGCAAAAGTAGAGGGCGTATCTATTGCGGCAAAATCCGGAACGGCACAGGTTTCGGTTGAGGGCAAAAGGCTTACTCTCGCTTGGATGATTGCTTTCGCTCCGGTTGAAAACCCGGAAATTGCAATGAGCGTTATGATACAGGGCGAGGTTGAGGGCGATGCATCGGGTGGCAGGGACGCCGGCCCCATAGTTCGGGCGGCATTTGAGAAATATTTTAGGGATTATCTCTTGAAACTTCCCGCCGGCGGAAACACAAGATCCGAAAGTGTAAATAATTAGGATTAAAAATGCCCGCAAATATTTCAGCATTATACCCGGCAAAATGCGGGTAATCGGCTTTTTCATACAAAAGTCGCGTGTTTATTCTTGCCAAAGTCGAGGCGCAGAGAGAATATTGCCGACAGTTTTATTTTAGTATGAGCGACGCTATTAAACATGAGTGCGGCATTGCGCTAATCCGCCTTTTAAAGCCTCTCAAATATTATTGGGAGAAATATGGAACGCCGATATACGGATTTAACAAGCTTTTCCTGCTAATGGAAAAGCAACATAACCGCGGACAAGACGGCGCCGGAATAGGCGCGGTAAAAATAGGAGTCCCGCCCGGGGAAAACTTTATATTCCGCCAGCGCAGCGCAAAACCGAACGGGCTTTCGCACATCTTTAAAGAGCAGCTTGAAATTTACAACGACAAAGTCAGGCGCGGGATAATACATCCGGAATTTCCCGATACGGTAAAGTCGAATTTCGACTATGCGGCCGAATTGCTTATAGGCCATTTGCGTTACGGAACAAGCGGTTCATACGACAGAAACACCTGCCACCCCTTTTTCCGCAAAAGCACTTGGCCTGCGCGCAATTTGATGCTTGTGGGCAATTTCAATATAACAAATACGGACGAGCTCAACCGCAAGCTCATAGAGCGCGGAGTACATCCGGTTTTTAGCACCGACACCCAGGCCATTTTGGAGGAGATTTCCTTCCATCTCGACATAGAGCATGCGGAAATATACAGGGAACTGCGCGATACGGGCATAGCCGGCGAACACATTTTACAGATGATGAACGAAAAGCTCAATCCCGTGCGCATTGTCAGCAATGCGGCAAAGGATTGGGACGGCGGCTATACCATAGCAGGCGCAATAGGCAATGGCGACGCCTTTGTGTTGAGGGACGCCCACGGGATACGCCCGTGCTTTTACATTAAAAACGACGAACTTATAGCTTTCGCTTCCGAGCGCGTTGCTCTCATGACGATATTTGAGGCTTCGCAGGACGAAGTAAAGGAAGTTGGACCGGGAAACGTGTTTGTAATCAAGTGCGACGGCACATGTGTAGAGCGCCCCTACAGGCCTGCCGGAGAGCGCAAGTCCTGCACTTTTGAGCACATTTATTTCTCTCGCGGCAACGATCCGGAAATATACAAAGAGCGCAAGGCTTTGGGCGAATTGTTGTGTCCGAAACTGTTTAAAAGCATAGGCGAAGACTTTAAACACAGCGTGTTTAGCTATATCCCAAATACCGCGGAAACCGCCTATTACGGAATGATGAGCGGCTTGCGCGTAATGCGCAGGGAGCAGGTAAAAAAAGCCCTTTTGGAGCTTGTAAATTCCGGAAAGGCGCTAAGCGAAAAAGACATAGATACCTATGTCATGGACAACTGGCCGAGGGGCGAGAAAATTGCCCACAAAGACATAAAGTTGCGAACTTTCATAACCCAGGAAAAAGACAGAATGGAGTTGGCTTCGCACGTTTACGACATAACCTACGGAATAGTTACAGACAAAGATGTTTTGGTGTGTCTCGACGACTCCATAGTGCGCGGAACAACCTTGAAGCGTCAAATATTGAGAATACTTAGCAGGACAAATCCAAAAAAAATAGTGATAGCTTCAACGGCACCCCAAATACGCTATCCCGACTGTTACGGCATAGACATGAGCGAAATAGGCAAGTTCATAGCATTTCAGGCGGCGATAAAGCTCACGAAAGAAGCCGGGAACTCGGAGCTTATAACTGAAATATACCGCAAATGCTGCGAGCAAAAAGACAAAGCTCCGTTGGAGATGAAAAATTACGTCAAGGAATTGTACGACCAGTTCACGACGGATCAGATTACCCGAAAGATTGAAAGCATGGTATATCCGCAAAACGTAAATTGGCACGGAGAGCTTGAACTTGTATTTCAGACTATAGAGGATCTGCATAAAGCCATCACATCATGCACGGGAGATTGGTATTTTACCGGAGACTATCCCACCCCCGGCGGCTATATGGTTTTAAATAAGGCGTACATAAACTACTACGAAAATAAAGAAGGCCGCAGTTACTGACATGAACTCTGTGCCCGATTTTTCATGGGACGCCGACAGGCGCGCAGGCGTGTTTTTACACATTTCAAGCCTTCCGAATTCTTTCGGCATAGGCAATTTAGGTCCCTGCGCGGACGCTTTTCTCGACTTCATGGAAAATGCAGGGCTCTCGTGTTGGCAAATTTGCCCATTGGGCCCCACGGGATACGGCGATTCTCCATACCAGTCATTTTCGGCTTTTGCCGGAAATATTTACTTTATTGATTTTGAGGAGCTCGCAAATTGTTCTTTATTGGAAATGCGAATGCTTGACTCCCTGCGGGCTTTAGAGCGCGGGCGTTGCGATTTCGGCTCTTTATGGCGCATTGTTCCAAATATTTTAAATTCGGCATACCAAGCCTTTAAATCAGGGAGGGGAGAGGCTTTTGGCTCCGTGAGCCAGTTTGAATCCTTCTGTTCCGACAACGCATATTGGTTGGACGATTACGCCCTATTTTCGGCATTAAAATCAAAGTTTTTGGGTCGTCCCTGGTACGAATGGCCCCCGGAATGGCGGAATTCAGAGCGGGCAAAAAAAAATAAATTAAATGCCCTCGATATCGATGCCGAATGCGCGGTGAAATTTGGGCAATGGGTCTTTTTTAAACAATATGCCTCATTTAAAAAAAGGGCGAATGCCCGGGGAGTGGAGATATTCGGGGATATTCCAATTTTCCTTGCCCGCGATAGCGCCGACGTCTGGGCAAATCCGGCTTTGTTTGAACTCGATAAAAATTTAAATCCGCGCTATGTGGCGGGGGTGGCCCCGGATTACTTTTCCGCCAGCGGACAGTTGTGGGGAAATCCTCTGTACGACTGGAAAGGCAACAAAAAGGCGGTATATGCTTTTTGGAAGCGCAGGATAGCCGCAACGGCCTCGACTTGCGATATAATCAGATTCGACCACTTTCGCGGATTTGCCGATTATTGGTCCGTACCGGCGGGGGAGACAAATGCCAGCAACGGGAAGATCCGGAAGGGCCCCGGATTGGACTTTTTTTCATTTTTAAAAGAACACTTCCCAAAGCAGCGCTTTGTTGCGGAAGATTTGGGTTTGCTATCAAAAGAGGCATTCAAATTGCGCGACGCGTTAAAAATTCCATCTATGGCTGTTTTGCAATTCGCATTTGGAGACAATTCAGACAATCCATATTTTCCCCACAATATGCGTCCGGACCGCGTTTACTATACGGGAACGCACGATAACGACACGGCGGTCGGATGGTACAACTCCGCCCCCGAAAATGCGAAAGACCAAATGCGCAGATATTTCAGGTCGCCGGGAAATTCGCCGAATTGGGACATGATACACGCGGTGATGATGAGCGTGGCACGTTTGGCGATATTTCCAATGCAGGACATACTCGGACTCGCTTCGGACTGCCGGACAAACACTCCGGGGAAAGCCGACGGAAATTGGACGTGGCGCTTGACCAGCGAGCAACTCTCAAGCGCAAAGGCTTTAAACGCCCCGTATTTAAAATCCCTATCGGAACTTTCCGGCAGGCTTGCAAAAAATAGTGTTGAAAAAGCCGAAAACAATTTGTGATATTCTTTTTAGATGAAGGGGCCTCAAAATAAAATTGCGGAATTGAAGGGTTTGGCCGTGTCCAAGGGGATAGCGCATGGCGAGGCCTTCGTCATGTATCCGCCAGAGTTTGAAACTCCCGTCTATGAAATAAAAGATTCCGATAAACCCGCGGAAATAGTGCGCTTTCAAAACGCCATTATAAAAACCCGCAAGGATATACAGGAATTGAAGTGCGAGCTTGCTAAAAAGGTCGGGGACGCTGAGGCCGCAATATTTGACGCGCATTTGATGGTGCTCGAAGACGTCGCCATAATGCAGGACACTCTCGACACTTTTAAAAGGGAAAATTTCAATATAGAGTATTCTTATTCCACCGTAATCTCCAAGTTTATTTCGGCTTTTGAACGCATCGACGACTCTTTTATCAGGGAGCGCATTTGCGACTTAAAAGACGTGTCGCGCAGCGTCATATCCAACATGCTCGGCATAGAATCCTCGA
>CALXOC010000083.1 GCA_944389915.1 uncultured Opitutales bacterium
CCGAAGTGGATTCGTCAAAGCTTGTATCGGACACTTTCAAAATGGGAGTGCAAGTTAACGGGAAAATACGCGGAGAAATTGAAACGCCCCAAGACATGCCGAAAGGCGACATTGTGGCGGCCGCAAAAAATCTCGCTTCGGTAAAGCCATATATAGACGGCAAAACCATCGTAAAGGAAATATGCGTGCCGGGTAAAATAGTCAACATAGTGGTAAAATGATGAAAAAAGCGCATGCACTACTAATCCGAAGCGCATATGCGGCCCTTTTGCTGCTTGCGGCTCCGCTATCGAATTCGGCAGGCAAAAATACCGTAAATACGCTTTCGGACGGCATGGTGTATATTCACACCGCGCGCAATTCGCCAAAATTCTCGCGAGGCGGCTCAGTTTTAAATTTGTCTCAGGAGCAACTCATAAAAGCGGGAGGGCTATCCGTAGATTCCGGAGGCAAACAGTGCGCCATACTCGTACTCTCAAACCGCATAGCTCTTTATCTTGCCCCAAACACAAAACTCTTAATAAAAGAATTTAAGCAAACGCTCCCATTTAGAAGCTTCCTGCCCGACACTGCAGAAGCATCGCGCTCCATGCTGGAATTGTACGTGGAATCTGGCGAGCTCGCGGCATACGGCCTCAATCCCCGAGTAACAAGCCGCCTTCGAATAAAAACCCCGTCAGGCACTTTTGAGCCCCGCGCTACGTCTTTTATAGTAAAAGTAACAAATGACTCCGTAAACTTTATGCTGCTTCAGGGGCGCGCCACATTTTACGGGCCGGACGGTAAAAGCGATTTCATTCAAAGCGGACAAAGCGGCACCGTTTTAAAATCCGATTCAAAGCGCTTATACCCCCTAAAAATATTCGATAACACCCTCGTGGACGAAGAGCGGGAAAGCGACAAGATTTCCATGTGCAAGAACGCTCTCAGATCCATAGAGTTCTTTTTCGATGCAGACAACACAATGAAAGCCAGAAAGCTCTTGTCCAAGGACTTTTTTATGAGGCGTTCCCAAAGCAACTGACGCGATATTTCAATGCCAACCCTATCAAAATTCATTCCGCCGGATTTCGACCCAGAGGCGACGGTAGCTTTATTAGCCGGAAAAGGAGTTTATCCGGAAGCGATGTCCTACGAGCTGGATCGCCGCAACATCAAACATGTTTTAATCGCCTTTGAAGATGAAACCTCAAAAGAGCTGTGGGAAAACTTTCCATCGGACAAGCGCCAGATGTTAAACGTGGGGCAACTTGGAAAACTTTTAAAGAGCGTTTCGGCATTTGAAGCTAAATATGCCATTATGGCGGGGCAAATAACGCCAAAAAAATTATTTAGGGGAATGAAACCCGACCTTAAGGCGATAATGATATTGGCCTCGCTAAAGAAAAAAAACGCCGAAACGATTTTCGGGGCGGTGGCGTCGGAGCTTGGAGGGGTCGGAGTTCAAATGCTCGATGCGCGCAGCTTTATGGACTCATCGCTTGCTCCGCTCGGATTCTTTACCGGAGACCGCTCATGGAAGATATCGGATTCCGACCTTGAGCACGCAATGTCCATAGCGCGGGAATGCGCGCGCCTCGATATAGGGCAAGGCTGCGTAACTTCGCGCGGCACGGTGCTCGCGGTTGAGGCCTACGAGGGGACAGACGCCATGTTGGAGCGTGCTGGATCATTCGGCGCAAATGACTGCCTCTTTGCAAAAACCGTAAAACCCGCCCAAGACTACCGTTTCGATGTCCCCGTAATAGGCGAGCGCACCATTCGCAAGCTCGACGGAGCAAACATACGCAATGTTGCCGTAGAAGCCGGAAAAGTCATAATATTGGAACCTGAAAAGACGCGAAAGCTCGCGCAGGACCTTGGAATAAAAATATTTGGCATATGAGCACAATAGACGATAGAAAAGACGCTCTAAGACAGGAATATTCCATATTTCCCGATCCCCAGGAGCTTTTCGAATACATAATTGAAAAGAACAAAACCGCTCCGGCTCTCCCCAAAGAATTAAAGCGCGAGGAGTTTTTGGTAAAAGGCTGCGTTTCAAGCCTGTGGTTGATTCCGAGTCTTTCCGAAGGCAAATGCCGCTTTAAAAGCGACGCCGACTCCCTCATAACCAGGGGCGTAGCAGCTCTGGTCTGTTCGCTCTACGACGGCTTGACCCCGCAAGAGGTGCTATCGGTGGATCCGGCCTTTTTTGACGAGTTGGGAATAAGTTCCAATTTATCGCCTAACAGGCGAAACGGCCTAAGCCAGCTATGCTCAAAAATACGCGCCTATGCCGAACAATGCTTGCCGGCAAAATTTTAGCACATATCTTTTAATATACGCAAAATTTATTCTCTTTACAACGCAAAAGCCATGCTTATTAAGCACTGGCAGTTAAGGAAAAATCTCGCATATGAAATTAGGATACTTAAAAACATTTATATTATTGCCAATCGTTGCTATGGCAACATCGCTCTATGCGGAGACATTCAATGTAAAATCGCCCGACGGTAATACGGAGGCCGTAGTCGAGACCGCGCGCAATGCCATAGAGGTAAAAATATTATATCGCGGCAAAGTTTTAGTGGAAAATGCGTCGTTTTCAATGCCCACAGACAAGGTGTATTTTGGCCGAAACGCCGGGGCGTATTCCCTGGATAGGCGTTACGACCACTCGGCGGAAGCACCAAACTTAAACTTCAATCAACTTGAATTGAATATAGGAGATTCCGCCTACCGCTTCATGTTCCGCGCCTGCGACGGCGGAATTTTTGCGTGCCGCTTCACCACGGCAAGGGGAGAGTCGGATTTCACAATTTATGACGACACAATAAAAATAGTTCCCGCAAAGGGAGCAAATGCGTCTCTGTGCGCAGATAAATCGCCCGCCATAGCAAAAATATCCCTCGGGGATTCAACTCTTTTGATATCGGAAACTCCGCCTGCGGCCGGATATCCCAAGCTTACCCTGACTCTAAACGGCGATACACTGCTTTCGTCTTTCAAAAAAATAAAGAATCCCGCCTCTGACGAACCCGATTACATATACGAAGCTAAAGCCGGCATGCGCTTCCCGTGGCGAATTTTCTCCATGTCCGGATCCGGCAATGCCGAAGAAAAACTCTTAAAGGCTCGCAAAGCGCTGCTAACGGAGCCTAAAAAAATAAATTAAATGCTTGAACAGTCATCGGTATTAAGGCAACATGCTACCTTAAAAGGCGATTATATATCGACAGTATTTGATTTTTAAATTGAACAATTAACAACATAGATAAATGAAAAGAAAAGCACTCGCAATACTCGCAATTGGCGCGATGTCCGTTTTCTGCGGAATAGCAACGGCTCAGGAAGCGGCCGACGCTCCGGCCGCCGACGCAGCCGCAAAAGCGGCCCAACCCAACGTACAAACAAAATCAATTGCCGACTTATGGCGCGCTGGCGGCGTAACGATGTACCCTCTCGGGCTATTTGCAATATTCGGCACTACGCTGATTGTTTACAATTTTATAGCAATCCGCAAAAAGAAGTTTCTCAATCCCGACGGGGTAAAAAAGGTTGAAGCGCTTGTAAACCAGCTCGATATTGACGGAGCCATTTCCTATTGCGAAAAGAACCCTTCACCTATAACGAACATAATAGGTTGCGGCCTCGCCCGCGCGGACCAGAGAGGAATAGACATCCCCACCGTGTCGGCGGCAATGGAAGAGGCCTCTGCCGAAGAATACGCCTCTCCTTATGTGTTTATAAACTATCTCTCGGTTATTGCTTCGCTGGCTCCTATGTTGGGCCTGTACGGAACGGTTAGCGGCATGGTCAAGGCATTCAATACCATAGCAGCGGAAGGTGCCGGCAGCGCCTCAAAACTCGCCGACAACATTGCTGAGGCTCTTATCACAACGGCTGCTGGAATGATAATCGGCATTCCCGCCATGTTCTTCTTCTTCTTCTTTAAGAATAAGTTCGGAGCAATTATTTCCGGTTCCTCCAGAATCATAGGAGACCTTTTATATGTGCTTTCGCTCTCAATAAAATACGGCCCGCAAGATTTATCGGCTGTTGAAGCTGATGCATCGGGAACTCCTGAGGATGTGGTAAAAGCTGCGGCGGAAGAAAAAAAGGAACAATAAAAATTAACACGCAAACGCGATGAAAATTTGGAAACCTTCGGACGACGATGGAAACTTCGAGCTAACGCCGATGATAGACATCGTCTTCCTCCTCATAACATTCTTTATGACGGTTACAAGCTACGCTTCGGCTGAGCTAATACAGGTTGCCATGCCCAACGCCCCGGAAGCAAAAGTGCCGGAAGATGTGGGAGACAGACAGTTCCTGTCCATATCTGAAAACGGAACATATTTTTTGGGCGCATTTTCATCGAACTTAGAGGATATAAAAAAGCAGCTCATTATGCGCAACCAAGTTCCAGGATTCAAAGGTGCGTATATAAGGGCCGACGCGCATACTCCCCATAAATATGTAAACGATCTTATGAAGGTCTGCGCCGAAGCTGGCGTTTACAATATTCTCTTTGGAACGCTGAAAGACTAAACACTATGGCAACACGTTCAAACGAAGTTTTGGAATCGGAGGATAGGTTCGACTTGACCTCCATGATCGATGTCGTATTCCTGCTCTTGATTTACTTCATGTACCTGCCCATTCAGCAGGAGGCGGATTTGATATTTTCGCTTCCGGCAATGGATGCTCCCGTGGAAAAGAACGTAGCGCTCCCAAGCGAACAAATCATAGAAATTGCTCCCGACGGCAGCATATTTCTAAACGGCGCGCTAATAGAAAATTTGGGAGCGCGCCTGTTTCCTCCGGCGACATCGGCAAAAAAGAAGGTTGAATTTAATGATTTAGCCTCCACGCTTAAACGCCTGAAAGCGAGCGCCGACAGAAGCGGAATCATGACGATAGTCTCTATTTATCCCGACGCCGACTCGCCGCATCAAGCCTCTATCTCGGTTTTAGACGCCTGTGCAAAAGCCGGCATAAAGCAGGTCTCATTTGCCGAGGCGGATTAAGTAAATTTGAAAGCTTTAAAATAGGCGAACCGCTTTGTTCGCCTATTTTTTTTGCCCTATGAACCGCTCAAAAAATGGAAGTTTTGGCCAAAGGGCATTTGCCCTTTGCCCCGTGCGTTAAAAAACTTTCTTCCCTAAAAACGGCTCCAAGCAAACTTTTTTTGTTGTTATGCCCTTGCCTTTAGACAAAATAAGTAAAAAATATTGCAATTAAAATGAAAGCAGAGGACCTTTTTGACCTACCAAAATCCTTGGAGATATTCTCCGATTTCTTTAAGCCCGACATGTCCCCGTGGGAATGGGTCAGAAATATAGGAGACGCCCTTAATTCTGTCGATTTTTCAAAACTCGAATCAAAGAGAGACATTCCTCCGGGAGTTACGGTAAGCGGCAAGGTTTTCATACATCCCTCCGTAAAGCTTCCCCCTTTCGCCTATATAAACGGGCCTGCATGGTTAGGCGCCGGAACCGAGATGAGGGT
>CALXOC010000084.1 GCA_944389915.1 uncultured Opitutales bacterium
TTAACGGCCATGCCTATGCGCGGGAACAGAATGGAATGCTCTGCCAAACTTTTGAAGGCGGCGGGAAAAGGAGATTCCATCGGCGATATTTCGTTTTTTGCTCTTGCAAGTCACAGTTTACGCTCGAACAAGCTTGAATTTGAGCTATTGCAATATCGCGGAGTTCCAAGCGAAATCGGCGAAAGTTCCTCTCATGTCAAAGCCTTAAATCTATCAATATCAAAGCGCGAGCTCTTGGAATCAGACATAAGGGACAAGCGCGCGATGAAAAAAATCGGCATAGACAGAAGGAACAAGGCGCTAACTCAGGCAAGGGCTTACATATTGCCCGCATTGTTTATTATTTTGCTCGCGCTTCAATGCCTGCAATGGTACGAGCTTGCCGGGCTGCGCGCTTTGGAGTCAGAATATGAAAGCATAGCGCCAAAGGCAAAGCTTGCCGAACTCAAAAGCGAGGAAATAGCAAAAATGCTGCAATTTACCGAGAAAATGCCGCTTCCAATGGAAATGCTTGCGGCAGTAAACGCATCGCGCCCCGATTCCGTGGCATTTTCAAGGGTATCCGTATCGGAGGGCAAAAATATTGAGATAAAAGCGACAGCGCCGTCCATATCGGCCGCAAACTCCTACCTTGAAGCGCTAAAATCCGATAAAAAAATTGCATCGGCAAGCGCAAAGACCGAAACATCGAAAAACGGCGCAAAATTGACTTTGTCCGCCAAGTTGAAATAAAATGAATAAATTTAAACATTGGTATGCAAAAAGAAACCTGCGGGAACGCCTAATGCTGATGACAATATTGGCGTCGTTGCTTGCTATGTGGGCTCTCGACCAGTGGCATAGCTCAGCCTATATTTCCGAAAAAAGAAGCGAGTTAACGTCCCACTTGGAAACGGCAAAAGCCGTCCTCAACCAGGCTCCTGAAATAGAGAAGCGCTACGAACGCATGCGGAAAGTATTCGACCCTACAAAATGCGTGGGGGCAATATCGCTTCAAGTCGCAGTTGAGGAATGCGCGAAGCAATCGGGGCTTTCGGCTACGCTTTCGACGGCATCCACAAAGCCTTCCGGAGATTTCAATATCCATTCCATAAGCGCTAATTGCCCAGTGGCATCGCTGCCCACGCTCGCCAAATTCGAGGCTAAAATAAAAGAAAATGCGCCGTATTTAAGCATAACGAGAGTGAGTTACGAAAAGCGAGATAACGGCGATGTAGCGGCGGCATATTCAATATCGAGTTTTGAGCCGCGCAAATAAGGCGCTTTGCCGCAAAATCAATTTTTATGCGAAACCTCCGCGCAATGCGCGCCGGAAACATTGTTATGCTTTAAGAGTTTAAATACGAACCCTTCAAATTCATAGCCTCAAGTATGTTCATAGCGTGCGAATTTACGCGTTCGCATGCAGATAGAATCTCAATAAAGAGAATTCCGCCCCTTGTTACACCGCCAACCTCCATCTGCGATATTGCCTCTCTGCGAAGCGCTTTGCGGACATGGTCGAGCTTCTGGCGCATTTTTATGGATTTATCCAAATCTGCGGAAGATATGGATTGGTTGACCAGGCTTTTATCGGCAAAATCCACAAAACTATTCATTTCGGCGCAAAATTCTATAAAGGCGGGAGAACGCAATATCTGATCGACAAACTGGCGCCTATAGCGTTTTCTCGCCAAAGTTATGAGCCTATAACAAGAATCGCAAAGCTCCTCAAGCTCGGGGACGATTATCATGCTTCTTGTTACCATTTTTATGCTGTTCTGGCTCAACTCATGGGAGGAACACTTCACAAAGAAATTGGTGAGGGCCACCGACAACTTATCGGATTCCTCCTCTAAATCGCGCAACCTTGCGACTTCGCTGCTCAAATCTCTGTCGGGATTTTGAATTACATACACGAAACCGTTAAACATTTCCCCCGATAGCTCCGCAAGTTTCATCATTTCCTTCTGCCCCTCAAACAGCGCAAGTTCCCCCATTTCGGCAAGGTTGCTTGTCAGAAATTCCAAACGCTGAACGGAAGTGCGGTGCTTTCTGTCGGGTTTTCCCCTAATAAGCCAGCACGATATCTTTTCAATTTGCGGAACAAAAGAAATCAATATGCAAATGTTGAAGAAGTTGAAAAGAGTGTGGAACATTGCCAGGCGCGACGGGATAGCAATGCGCTCCAAAGCGGCTTCGCGCGCGGCCCCGCCCAGGGATTGGAAATCGGAAATGCCCATAGCTTTCACGCTCGCCAATGTGGGATTTGGATTCACCGGCACAACCCAGCAGATAAATTCAATGAACCAGTAAAATATGAACAACATCCATATCACGCCTAATATGTTGAATACAAGATGCGCAATGGCCGCTCTCTTTGCGTTTAAGTTTGCCGTTATTGCGGCTATATTGGCTGTTACGGTGGTGCCTATGTTTTCGCCGAGCACGATTGCCGCCGCCAGATCGAACGAAATCCAGCCCTTTGCCGCCATGGTTGTGGTTATTGCCATTGCCACAGACGACGACTGAACAACGAGCGTCAATAAAACCCCAAAGACCAAAAAGAGCAAAACCGACCAAAATCCCATATTGGAATAGTGGCGTATCCAATCGAGAGCGGCAGGATTGGAATTGATGTCGGGAACCGATTCTTTTAGAAAATCCAAGCCCATAAAGAGCAATCCGAAGCCTATAAAGAACTCTCCCGTGCTCCGCCACCCAGGGCGCTTACAGAATGTAAAGGCCATTCCCAAGCCGACAACCGGAAGCGCTATGTGCGATAGGGAGAACGAAAATCCCAATATTGCTATAATCCAAGCCGTGATGGTTGTGCCTAAATTGGCGCCCATTATAACGCCTATAGCCTCGCGCAGAGTCAAAAGGCTGGCATTGACAAAACTCACCACCATCACGGTGGTTGCCGACGACGACTGGATTACGCCCGTAACCACAAGGCCCGAAAAAACTCCTTTGAAACGGTTTCCCGCCATAGAGCGCATTATTGAGCGCAATCTTTCTCCTGAAAGTTTCTGAAGGCCCTCGCTCATCAATTTCATTCCGAAGAGAAACAGGCCCAAACTCCCGAGTATCTGAAATACGGTACTCATAAAATTGAAATTTGGCATTGAACATGTCAAAAATACATTTCTAATGCAATAAAAAACGAAAAATATGTCTGTGCTTATATATTCAGGAGGCCTCGACTCCACTGTTCTGCTATACAAACTCGCTGCGGAAAAACGCATTAGCGAGGCGCTGAGCTTCGACTACGGCCAGCGCCATCTAAAAGAGCTGGACTGCGCCCGCAAAAATTGCGAAGTTCTAAACGTGAAATGGCGGCTTGTAAATTTACACGATATCGGCTCTCTGTTCGGAGAAAACTCCCTGACGGACGAACGCATAGCCGTTCCGGACGGCCGTTATGACGATTCAAACATGAGGTCGACCGTAGTTCCCAACAGGAATATGATAATGCTTTCAATAGCGGCCGCCCGCGCAATAGCAATAAAAGACGATTCGGTTGCGTATGCCGCGCACGCGGGAGACCATTCGGTCTATCCGGATTGCCGCCCGGAATTTTCAGACGCAATGGAGTCGGCCCTTAAACTTTGCCATTACTATCCCATATGCCTGCTGAGACCCTTTTCCTCAATGAATAAGGCTCAGATAGTGGCTCTCGGGAGTAAACTTGGAGTGGATTTTTTAAACACATGGTCGTGCTACAAGGGTGGCGAAGCGCACTGCGGGAAATGCGGGACTTGCCGCGAGCGCAGGGAAGCCTTCGCCGCCGCGGGAATTGCTGACCCCACAAAATACGCCGGTTAAAATGGAGCGGTAACAATATGAAAATTACATTCTTAGGAACAGGGACATCTCAGGGGGTTCCCGTAATTGCGGGGAAAAACGATGGGCTTGACCTTTCCAATCCTAAAAATTGGCGAACCCGCACGAGCGCCTGCATAGAGATAGGCGGCAAAAGCGTGCTTGTTGACGCCGCTCCGGAATTGCGGCTGCAATGCTTAAAAAACGACATACGCTGGGTTGACATATTCATATTAACCCACGGGCACAGCGACCATATTGCCGGAATGGACGACCTCCGCCGCTTTTGCGACATAATTCCCGGCAACAAACTGCCGGTATATTCCAATGAATACGGATTAAAGAGAGTGGAGGCGATGTTTCCCTACGCCCTCATGGGCAAGCCGGTCTCAAGCGGTTATCCTTGTTTTGCGGCATCGCAGATGCCGGACTGCCTTGAAATATCCGAAAACGCGCGCATAATGGCCGCCCCCTTGCCCCATGGAAACATGGAAACTCTGGGACTGGTTTTTGAAGAAGGAGATGAAAAAATAGCCTATTTTACCGACTGCAAGCGCCTAACACCCCGCGCATTGGAACTGGCGCGCCGCGCAAACTTGCTCGTGCTCGACTTCCTGCGCCCCAAGCCACACCCAACACACATGTGCGTTTCCGAAGCGCTTCGGGCGGCCGAAGCCGTGGGCGCACTCAAAACGTATTTTACCCACACGACCTCCCAGATAGATTACGACACTTGGGAACCCCAGTTGCCAAAGAATTGTCATATAGCATACGACGGCCTAAGCGTGGACCTGTCGGAGCTGCGGCAAAATCCCGAATAGGCGAGAGTGCAGTTTATGGTTGAAATGCTCCGCTTTTTCGGATTTAAAAAATTCCGAACAATATTTATTATATGCTTAATTCATCAGACAAAAGGGCGGCAATAGTGCTGTCGGGTTGCGGGGTTTTCGACGGCTCCGAAATACACGAAGCGGTCGTAACGCTTTTGAACCTTCAAAAGCGCAAAGCAAAGGTCTCTTTCTTCGCTCCGGATACTAAGCAGGCGGGAACAATAAACCATTTGAGCGCCACCCCAGCCGAAGACGGGCGAAACGTTCTTGTGGAGTCGGCAAGAATAGCGCGCGGAAACATAAGCCCGCTTTCGGAGTTCAAAGCCGAAGATTGTGATATGATTATCTTTGTGGGCGGATTTGGCGCGGCTAAAAATCTATGCACTTTCGCCTTCGACGGCGCGGCGTGCAGCGTTAATCCCGACGTGGAGCGCTCCATAAAGGGCATGTTGTCGGCGGGCAAAAAGCTCGGATTCATGTGCATAGCCCCGGTAATAGCGGCCCGCGTCATATCAAATGGGGTAAAATTAACAATAGGTTCCGACTCCGCGACCGCAAAAGCCATAGAGGATATGGGAGCAAGGCATGTCCCCTGCGGGGTATCGTCATTTGTAAAGGACGAAAAATTCAACGTATATTCTACCCCCGCATATATGTTGGCATCCGATACTGCCGAACTTGACGCCGGGATATCGGCGATGATAGCGGAAATGATGCGCTGATAATGCGTGTATCAAGGCACATAATATTATCAATTTGCGCCTGCGTTGCGTTGCTTGCTTCGGCAATAGGGCAGGATAACGGGCTCGGAACAACCATGCTTCCGGGATCGGTCAAGAATTTTGAACTCCCGAGCTTCGACGAAACAAGCGGAAACAAGCAGTGGGAGCTTTTCGGCGAAAAGGCCCTATATGTTGCCGACAATCAAATAGACGTAGACAAGCTTAAGCTCGACATATACGAGGGGAAAAAAAATCCATCATTAAAAGCGGTACTCACAAGCCCAAGAGCCTCCGCCAACCCAAAAACAAAGATAGTTATTTCAAATTCCGCCATAAACGTCAAAGGCGACGGCTTCAATCTCGACGGAAAAAAATGGAGTTGGGACGGAAATAAAAAATTCGTGGAAATTTTCTCCGACGTTGCGATAGACCTTCGCACAAGGACGCTCAGCAATTCGCAAAAGCCCGAAGCCGGCGAAAGCGGGGCCGACGCCAAGATTTCGAGCGCTTACGCAAGCCTTAACCACGGCGGCAAAAACAACCTATTCAAGCTGGCAAAAAACGTAAAAGTTGATTCCAAAGACATGAATCTGGCGTGCGACAAACTTGAAATAGACGCAGGCAAAGACTCGCGCGGCAGGGACATAGCCGAAACCATACGCGCCGCCGGCAATATAAAAATGCTGCACGACAACAAAGACGCCAGGGCGGGCTCGGCTTTAATAATACCCGAACGGGGCCTTGCCATACTTAAAGATTCCCCGTCAATAACCGACATTCCCACACGGGCGAAACTCAGCGCCGACCTCATAAAGATAGACCGCCCCGCCAACAAGGTTGAAGCCATTAGGCAAAAATCATCAGGAAAACGCCCCGAAGTGGATTTTGTCCATGTGGATTCAAACGGCAAATCCCAAAACATAAAGATATCAGCCGACTCAATCGAGATGCTATCCAAGGAGGGAAAAAACGAATTTACCTTTAAAGGCAAGGTCAAGGTAAAAGCCGACGACTTTGACGCCTCGACCGATTTCATATACGCCACGGCAAAGCGCGCTCAAAGCGGCGAATCAAAAATGGAATTTATAAGGGGAGAGGGGAATGTAGTCCTGTCAAACGAGACGGGAACAGCGCGCTCCAACGAGATGCAAATTATTCCCGACAAAGCAGAAATATGGCTCAGTGGAAACGCATCGCTCGTAAACGGCGGCGCCGGAATAAAACTCGAATGCCCTGTCCTGATTCTAATGCGCTCTCAAAACAGAGGCATTGCCCTATCCGACGCAAAAGACGGCAAATCCTTTGTAAAAGTGTTGATATCCGAGACGCCGGAAATATCGGGGACCGCGCTCAACAAGAACAGGAGCCCCGCAAAAATCCTATCGCGGCGCCTGAATTTCTTCAGGAATGGCAACGATCTCCAGTTCCTATTTTTGCGCGATGTCAGCATAAAATCCGCAGACACCGACGCCCGCGGCCAAAAGATGGACGTATCGGCGGAATCGAAAAAGAACGGCTCCGCCGCCATAAGAAAGATAGTGGCAACGGAAGGCGTAGTCCTTAAACAGAAAGGCTATGAAGCCAAGAGCGAATGTGCTGTCATATATCCGCGCTTAGAGCGCAAACACCAGAAGGCTTCCAATACCGCGGAGCAAAAGGCCCACAGATTTGTGGAGCTCACAACTCCGGTTGACAATCCTGGAATGCGGCCGAGCATAATTCTGCCACCCATCGGCAACCTCGGTTTGGAGGACACCGCATACGCAAAAAAGTCGGCGCAAAAGCCGACTGTAATAAAGAGCGACAAACAGTGGCTCACCAGCTCAAAAGATGCCGATAGATACTTTTTCGAAGGCAAAGTGGAGGCATCGGGGACCGACATGAAAGCCGACTGCGACAAGGTTGAGGTTGTAATGCGCTCAAAAAAGCGGGGAGCTCCGCGCGAAATATCGCAGATAGTCATGACCGGAAACGTGAAATTAAGCCAAGGGCTTAAAGACGTCTCATGCGGCCGCGCCGATATTTATGTGGACGAGGAGATAGCCGTTCTAAACGACAATCCCGTAGTGGTGAACAGGGAAGACAACTCCCGGGCCTCCGGGCATCGAATAGTTTACAATAAGGGGAACAAGTCGGTCTTGGTGGAATCGCAGGAGAAATCCCCTGTTCAAAGCCGCGACGCTTCCAATGGCGATGAGGCGTCGGAGGACGACCAAGACAAGCCCCGTCCAACAATTACAATAGAGAACCTCCGTCCAAGGGCGCGCAAATAAGCTGCGCGCAACATTTAGCCCGCGGAACGCATTTATGAGATTTGTATGCCGCTAAACCGGATTTGCAAAAAATTACAGCGCATGTCTTTTATTGTATTTTATAGACGAATGCAAAGCCGCTAAAATTAAAACCATACCGGCGAAACCCGTAATAGTTTCATGTATCTCCCAAAAAGTGTTTACAAGCATAACCGAAGCAAGGGCTCCTATTGCCCAATATGCGCCGTGCGTCAAAAACAGAAGCTTTTCAAGGGTTTTCTTTTCCACGAGCATGATTGTCAGAGACCGCACAAAGAATGCCCCCACCGCAAGCCCTATGGCTATGACAACAACATCTTTCGTTAAGGCAAAAGCCCCCAGTACGCCGTCGAGCGAGAATGACGCGTCAATTAGTTCGAGATAAATAAACGAAACCAAACCGGAGTGTTTTATTGCAAATGCGCTCTCGTGGGCGGCCATCTTTTCAAGTTTGTATGACACACCGTGTATTAGCAGATGTATTATTATGCCCGATACGCCGGCCGCAACAGACACCCCGCGCTGCTCGGGGGTTAAAAAGGGCTGGACTGCAAACAACAAGACTAAAGTGATGAGAGTAGGAGCCAATCTCGACCTTCCGATTTTCCACAAAAACTTCTCTGCGGGAGCTATCCAATGCAGGGTTTTCGAACGGTCGAACATAAATTCAAAAAATAGCATAAATAGGAAGGCTCCTCCGAAAGATGATATGCCGACATTAGCCTCATGCAAATGCCGCGCATATTCATCGGGATTATGGAGGGCCAAATCCACAACCGCTCCGCACGCTATGCCTGAAAATATGGAAACTATAACTATGGGAAATACAAATCTCATTCCAAAAACCGCTATAATTATTCCCCACGTCAAGAACCTGTGCCGCCATGCAGGAGACATCTTTTCCAGCTTCGTAGCGTTGATTACAGCATTGTCAAAAGATAGGCTTATTTCAAGAACGCTGATTATAGCCGCCATAATAAAGTACTTTAAGCCGTGCCAAATCCCCCCGTCAAAGCCGCGCCAGAAAGCCAGGGACAAGCCTATTAGCATTATGGCAAAAGACCAACCAAAATATTTTTTTATAGTGTGCATTATTGATATCTTATCGGACAAATAAGAACGTCTAACGCTTCGATTTCAATAAAAAAGCGAACATTATTGCTAAAAACCCGAAAAAAAAGTTGCAAACGGCGCGCACATGTTGAATCTTTGCCGGCATGGAATTAAGTTCGTATTTTCCCGTGTTCATACAGGTGCTTGTGGCGGTTTTCATGGCTCTGGCAATAATCGCGGCAAGCCATATTTTCGGGCAGCGGGCTCCCGAAAATTCCGCGAAGAATTCGGCCTACGAATGCGGAATTATCTCCGAAGGCGAAGCGCATCCAAGATTCGGCGCGCGCTTCTATCTTGTTGCAATGCTATTTGTCATATTCGACATCGAGGTTGTCTTTATGCTTCCGTTCGCAATGGTTTACGCCGATTTCATATCGTCAAACCTGCCGGTTCTGTTGCCGGTTTTGTTTTTCATGGCTGTTTTAGCCGTAGGCATTTTGTACGAAATTAAAAAAGACGCCCTAAATTGGAACATACCAAAGTCGAATTAGCCTAAATGAAGCTCAAGAGATTTCTATCGAAAACCAGAATAATAGACATAAGCTCTGTCGAATTCGATAAGGCTCTGACAGACCTGCTTGGAACCATACCGGACTCCCTGTTGGGAGAAACGTCGAGAAAAGAGATACTCTCCGACCTAATAAACAGGGAAAGCGCAATATCCACATATTTGGGCAACGGATTGTGCATGCCCTATGCGCGCGTGAAGGGGCTCAAGCAAAAATACATTTTCGCGGCAGGAAGATGCGTGAACGGGTTGAAATTTGAACAGTCAGAAGACTACAAGCAAACCAAGATGCTATTTCTTCTGCTTTCAAACGAAAAGGTGGACACGTATTTAAACGTTCTCTCCGTTTTGGCGCGGACCTTCTCCGACGAGCAGGTCATAGGCAAAATTATAGGCGCCCCGGATCTGGCATCGTTTAAAACCGGATTGCTCGACGCATTCGACCGCGGCAAAGAGGCGGTTGTGCTCGGCGAGAACTCGAAGTCAACAGCGGGAAAACCCGGTAAAAAATCAAATAGCAGCGCCTCAAAGGAAAATAAAATCAACGCCCTGATAATAAGATCGGCCCTGAAAATATCCAAAGTAGCGCAGTGCTCGCTGATAATGCTGCAGGGGGATTCTTTTTCCGATTTGTCTGAGTTCGCCCCTATTTTCGGAGACACCAAGGTTTGCGTCATGACAGAGCGGACTTCCTTAAAGCTGCCCGAAAAATGGAGCTGCATAAATGTCAGATCATTTTCCGACGAAAGGTTTTCCCAGCTAAAAAGCGCCATCATGATAGGATTGACCCGCGGGCTTTTTTCCGCGAAGGACAAGATATGCTGCATAGGCGGAACGCGCGGAAGCAACCAGATAGACACCATTGTGGCCCTCGATATAGGCAAGGAATTCTCGGATATTTTTATAAATCAAAAAAACATGCTCCCCGAAGGCGTAAAGCCCGAGGTAATAGAGCGCATTATAGACATAGCAACCGAATTGTCGGTCGAGGGCAGAGAGGGCAAGCCTGTTGGGTGCATATTTGTAATAGGAAACATAGAGAACTTAAAGCCGCATCTCAAGCAGCTGATATTAAATCCTTTTTACGGATATAAGCCCGAAGATAGAAATGTGCTGAATCCTTTCATGGACGAAACGGTAAAGGAATATTCTCTCATAGACGGGGCCTTTATAATAGACGGCGGCGGCATACTCGAAGCCGCCGGGGCATTGATACACACGCCCGATTTCAAGCTTCAGCTCCCCGGGGGGCTCGGAGCCAGGCATGCGGCGGCCTACGCCATATCCCTGATGGCCGACTGCATATCTATAGTGGTGTCTTCAAGCACGGGGCAAGTAACGCTCTTTCGGAAGGGGCAAATGCTTCCCATAACGGAAAAACGGAAGAAATAGCCGAAAGCGCCGGCTATATTTTATTTTGCCTGTTGCGCCACTTCTCGCGGTGGTTCATAATCCAATCGAGCAAAGCCCTGTCGTAGCCGATATCGTGCCCGACTTTTTCCGATTCAAGCCATTTGTGTTTTAAGATCTCCTCGCGCTCGGCAAGGAATTCCCTGTAAACGCTGGATCTGCGCAAAGAAATATCGTCCGCTTCAACTGCTTTTGTTTTTGCGCGCCTCATATGTAAAATTGCCTGTTAAATGATTCAAAATGTAAATTATTTCAATAGAATATTGTCGGCGTACGGCATACAAATGCCGATCGCTCAATGGAAAAAGTTTGTGCAAAGCAACGGCCTTTTTCAAGAATATTTTTCTTTAAAAGACGCCGAAAAATCCCAAAATATTTTTTATGAAAGATTCTTTTGAGCAGCCGATGTGCCTTGCATTCCTGGCCTGCGATACCGTCATAACCGATATCCATACAGGCAAGAAAAGTCTCATAGGCATTTTTAATTCCGGCGCTTCTCCAAAATTTCCCCACGCCATACCGCAATTTTCGATTTTTGCGTCGCTGACAAACGGAAACGGCGAAGCCCAATTAAAAGTGTTGCTAAACGCTGCAAACTTTGAAAAAGTATTCGAGCTAAATGGAAAACTGAATTTTGCCAACCCGCTCGAAACTCCGGAAATCGTGTTCGGGATAAGGAATCTCATAATAAAATCCCCTGGAGTATACGAACTCCAGCTCCTTGTAAACGATGTGCTCGTAGCATCCAGGACTCTCACGTTTAGGGAGATAAAACCTCCGCCGGCAAAACCTTTAGACAAGCAACAATAAATATAAATTATCATGAAAAAACTAAGCATACTCACATTCATATCGCTTATTTGCATTTCGGAAGCTTTCTCCATGACTTTCGTATGCGGCGACCCTAAAAGCGAAAGAAAATACTCCCAAATTAGCGAATGGTACAACAGCGTTTACAACAGGGACACAAAATTGTCGGGCAAACCCGGAAGGCGCGACGGCGTAATAATCGGGAACGGAACCACAATATTCGATTTGGACACCGAAATTAACGCCCTCACAATAGGCCAGGCGGCAATAGTAAAAGTAGACAAGAAAAAGATTAAGACAAAAGACCTCGTCATAACTTTTCCGCAGCGCGCCTCCACGCACGACTCACCCATCTTGTTTCTAAAAAACACTTCGGTGGACCTCGGAAAATTTAGCATGGGAGAAAGCACCCAGCGCCAAAGCAAATTCGGAAGCATAAACTTTGAACTGGACAACGCAGTTTTGAATTTGGAGTCCATAAACTTCGCCATGTACAACTCCGCCTCCAATCTTGCTCCATTCGACAACCAAGCCGGTGTGTATTTCCGCCTAAAAGGAAAGAGCAAGCTGAATATCGATTCGGGGGTGTATCTCGACAACATGTTTAAAAACGACGCCCGCTTGCAATTCACGCTTGTCGAAGACTCCGGAAACGTTCCGAGCGTGTCTATGAAAAATTTCGAGCCCGGCTGCATAATGTTGGAAGTTAAAATCAACGGAAAACTAAAGAAGGGCATGTATATGCTTATTGAGGACACCGGGAAGAAGAACCCGAAGGAGGGCTTCCGCTCCATAAAAATAAACGGAGAAACCAGGAATCCAGGAGACTCTTTCGACATAGGCGAAAACAAGGCTAAATTGCTATTGGACTCCATGGAAAGAAGCGGACGCAAAAACGATTTGATTTTGCAGATACAAAATTAGGAGTTTTAAGAAAAACATAAGGCGGGAAGCCTGCGCTCTTGCGCGAAGGCTTCCATTGCCTATGCATCAACCGCTATGCGCCGCGGAAATATACCCCATTTCCCCCTATCGCCCGCATTTATCAAAATTGCCGGAATCTCCGTCTAAATATATTTCCATGCCGCATCTTCGGCAGTCGAAATCCAGGCGCAAACGCGCGGCGGAGCTTTCCAAAAAAAAGGGTTCGGTAAACTTCGCAGGCAATTTGCCCTCGCGCTTGCACAACCCTATTTCCCTCAAAATGCAATGCAGGGTTGTCATAAGTTTTTTACCCCGCATGCGGGCAACGCTATTTGCCTCGCATGCGAAGCCGGAAATGTTGACGCCCCTCTTGGCGTAAAATTCCATCGCTTTGGAGTTTAAGACATTTGCAAATTCGTCACGCTCCATAGGGTATTTCGAAGCGTCGAATATTTTTGCCTTGCGAAAATTTTCGCGCGAAGAAGCGTCCCTGCGCAGCCCCGACAGCTTTTCGGACAAAGCGCAAACAATGTCCCGCCTTATAGAGTTCATCCGAGAGGCGCATAAATGCGGCAGCTTTTCGCACTCAAATGCGAATGATTTAGCCTCAAACGGAGTTTTGCCGAGCTTGGAAAAAGAATTCTTAAACCGCCTCTCCTGCTCCGCCCTGTTTACTGACGCTTCAACATCGGATTTAGGAATCTTAATTTCAGACTTTATTCCGCGAGCGTCGAGAAGCGCGGCTTCAAAAATATAGAAGTTTGCGTCTTCGGAAATATTGAAGGCCATGTCAAGTTTCCGCCGGCAATCATCGGTTAAAAGTTTTCCAAAAGACGCGTCTTTATTGCGAAATATCTTTGAGCCCTTTGCCGGAACAAACCATTTTGGAGGGGAGCCGAGCCGCACTTTTTCGTTGTCCACACCCGAAACCTGGGCTCCGCTAACCGAGGAATCGGGAGCCTCAAACAAAAGGCCGTCCCCGTTGGAGAGTTCGCCCCCCTTGAATATCATTCCGCATTTAAAGACGCCGCTTACAACGCCCAGAAACTCCCCCCTTGCTTTCGGCGTTGAAAATGCCGAATTGCCGCCCCTGTTTCCGCATATATTGTACGAAGTGAAACCGCGGTTGAAAGTCTTTGACAAATCCGGTTCAAAGCCGGAAATCACTTTGCCGTAAGATTCCTTGCCAAGCCCGCGCGCGGCAATCTCCGCATCGAGTATGCGCCTATACGCCAATGTAACATTTTTTACATATGAAGCGTCTTTTAATCTGCCCTCGATTTTAAAAGAGCTCACGCCGGCATCGAGAAGCGCGCCTATCCATTCGGAGCGATTCATATCGCGCAGGCTCAAATAATGCGCAGGCGGCGCTATGCTGCAACCCATAGAATCCTTAAAGGAATAAAGCATGCGGCACGGCTGGGCGCACTCCCCCCTGTTTGCGCTTCTTCCGCCTATTGCATAACTCAGTCTGCATTGCCCGCTGTATGATACGCAAAGAGCCCCATGGATAAAGGCCTCTATCCGCACAGGCACGCGCGAATGTATTTTTGCAATTTCACTGCACGACAACTCGCGCGCAACAACTATCCTTTCAAAACCCGACTCGGCAAGAAACTCGGCCTTGTCGACGGAAGCTATATGGCACTGAGTGCTCGCATGCAGCTCGAGCGGCGGCAAAGGGCACTCCAATAGCCCCATATCTTGAATAATGAGAGCGTCCACACCCGCTTCCCAAGCCCTCCACGCCATATCCACTGCCCTATCAATCTCGGAGTCTCGAAGAAGCGTATTTAAAGCCAAATATACCTTTGCGCCATACACGCGTGCAAAAGCGCAAAGTTTTGATATGTCATCTAAGGAATTTCCAGCGGCCGTCCTCGCCCCAAATTCCGAAGCGCCTATATATACGGCATCGGCGCCAGCTAAAATTGCGCTCTTTCCTATATCTATGTCCCTTGCCGGGCTCAAAAGCTCTATGGAAGGATTTGCCATTTAAACGGATTTACCACGCCTCCAGAAAAGCAGAACAACAAAGGCCGCGCACAGAACTATTGACGCAAGCCAGCCGTCGGTCATCATGCCCCCGCCTAACCACACAGAATCGGGGCCGGGAGTCTTTGAAAAGAGCTTGCCGTAAGAGAGCATTGCAAACACAAGCCCCGCATGCAAGGCTATGGGGCCCCACAATACTTTCGTCTTAATGTATATCGCGGCCAAAAGCATTCCAAACATAAACAGGCCCAAGAATACCGCCAAATTGAAATCAAAAGAAATTCCTATGGTGTCGTAATAAGCCACATACCAGCCTACGTCCAACTCCGGCGAATGCGCGCCTCCGGGCAGCAATCCCCTCACGACGTTGTCCGGCACTTTGAAATGCTTATACGCGAAAAACAGCGATGTCAAAATTGCCGCCGATACCGGCCCAAAAGCCGTGTACAGAGATCTCATTATAAGGCACCGGAACACCAACTCCTCCAAAAAAGCAACCAAGATTGCGCCCGACAAGGCCACAATTAAAATTTTTACCATTTCCGCCGGACTGAGCCCCGGTTTAAATTCAAAAATTCCAAATGCGCACTGAAGCGAATATATAGACACTGCCAAGCACAGCCCGAAGATGAAACAATACAAAAAAACAAAAAGCGAAGGCGGATTTATAGGCAAGCCTATGTTGCGCAAGGAAAACAGCCTGCATCGGCGCATCATCCAGGGCAATCCCAAAATGATGGGAATCCATCTAAGCCTGTCGTAATATGTGTCAACCTCGTAGCCCGCCAGCCAACGCGTCGCGCCGCAACTCCAGTTGGAGTCAAGAAACAGCACAATATTGTAAACGGGCCCCGTAAGAAGCGCCGCAAAAACGGAAGCTCCAATATACACGAATAAAAACAGGAAAAGGCCCTCGAAAGAACGGCCCTCGGCGGGGAGGCCAAAAAGCATTAATTCCTTTTCTTTTTTTAGCATGCCGGCATTCAAACACGTCGGCTCATCTTATGGAAGCAAAATGAGTCAATCACGCCGATATTTCCAATGCGGAAAAAAAGCGCGGCTTTCATAGGATTATAATTCTTGAAAATAGGCGAAAAATGCTGTGTTATAATGCAAATGGGCAACATATTCGGAAAAATTTTTAGAGTTGCAAGCTTCGGCGAAAGCCACGGCCCTGCGGTGGGTTGCGTTGTCGACGGTTGCCCGTCGGGCGTGGAGCTGTCGGAATCCGACATACAAAAAGAGCTGGACAGGAGGCGTCCGGGACAAAGCGCTATATCTACGCAAAGGCGCGAAGCCGACTTGTGCAAAATACTTTCGGGAGTTTACGAAGGGAAAACCCTCGGCACTCCAATATGCGTACTGGTTGAAAATTTGGACCAGCATTCTTTCGACTACTCCGAAATTGCGAAATTGTGGCGCCCCTCACACGCCGACTTTACTTACGACGCCAAATATGGGCGCCGCGATCCCCGTGGGGGCGGCAGAAGCTCCGCAAGGGAAACCGTAGGCCGGGTTGCGGCGGGGGCGATAGCAAAAAAAATACTCGGGCCATCGGTGACGATAAGGGCGTGGGTGGAAAGCGTGCATTCAATAGCAATGCCGCTATTGCGGGAAATGCCGTCTTTGGAGGATATCGAGTCAAATGCGGCCCGCTGCCCGCACGCGGCAACCGCCGAAAAAATAATCGAATTTATCAAAAAGACAAAGGCCGAGGGAGACAGCGTGGGAGGTGTTGTGCGTTGCAGAATGGAAGGATTGCCCGCAGGGCTCGGCGACCCCGTTTTCGACAGATTTGAAGCCGCCCTTGCCAAGGCAATGCTGTCGCTTCCAGCCACAAAGGGCTTTGACATAGGCTCCGGCTTTGCGGCAACACGCTCGTACGGCTCGCAAAATAACGATATTTTTTACATCGACTCCGGCGCCAAAGTACGCACAAAAACAAACCGCGCTGGAGGCGTGCTTGGCGGAATAACATCTGGCGAAGCCGTGGATTTTCGCGTGGCATTTAAGCCGGTTGCAACAATTGCAAAAGAGCAAAGCACCATATCCACAGAGCTAAAAGAAACAAAGGTCATAGGCCGGGGCCGGCACGACCCGTGCGTCGTTCCCCGGGCAGTCCCCATAGTGGAGGCGATGGCGGCAATAGTGGCGGCCGACGCCATGCTTATGCAGAGGGCAGCAAGGATTTAAACATGCCATTACCTTCATATCTCATACTTGGAAGCGCGACGTCCGGACGACGGGGGCTTGTATTCAACACTCTCAAAAATGCCGACGGCGAAGGCATGAATGCCGTGTTCATATCCAAGAGCGAAAGCCGCTCCGAATTTGACGCAAAATTGGAATCGCTAAGCAATGTTCGGCTATTTCAATACGAAGACATGGGGCGCCTCTCCGAAAAACTGATTGCAGCCGGCGAAGCCGGAGCGAAAAGAGCGTTTATAATAGCGGATTCTTCAATACCGCCCTCCAACGCCGTAGAGTGCTTCAAAATTGCGCTTGATTCCGGATGCGCCAGGCTTGTTCGCATTTGGGGCGTACTTGACTGTTCCGCGGCGGCTATGTTTCCGCGCGAATGCGCCGATTATGCGGATGCGCTGTCTCACTTTTGCGACTGCGTAATTTTCACGCGGCGCAGCGGAATTTCAAATAAGACCGCCTCGGAATTTTCGGAACACTGGCGCAAGCAATGCAAGCCTCTGTTGTGCGTTCTCGCAGACAAAAACTTCAACATAGCAAACCCCGAAGAGCTTCTCGTTGACGAAGCCCGCAGAATTTGCATGGTCTTTGACGATATAGATCCCATATTCGAGCTTGAAATAGACGAAGACAAGCTTCCCGAAGAACCTTTCAGCCTTGAGCGCAAACCCGACCCTTTCTTGGAAAGAACGCCGTCCGGCGCTAGGGCAAAGCCAGTTGAAAATATTTCAAAATACTCTCTAATTGCCAGAGAGAGGGAATGCAAGAAATGAGAAAATTTAATTTAAAGAACAGCACCACAGCAAACGTAGCTTCCATGTCGGGCTATGTTCCCGGCGAACAGCCGTCAACAAGGGCGTGGGTAAAACTCAATACTAATGAATTTCCATATCCTCCAAGCCCCAAGGTCCGTTCGGCAATAATATCCGAAATCGGTGCAGACGCCTCAAAATTGCGCCTTTATCCCGACCCGCTCAGCTCAAGTCTCAGGCGTGCCCTGGAAAAGCGCTTTGGATTGCCCACGGGATTCGGTTTCGCCGCCAACGGCAGCGACGACGTTTTAAACCTTGCCGTAAGAGCCTTCACTGACTCGCAAAAAAGCGCGGTCTCTTTAGACCCAAGTTACAGTCTCTATTCGGTTCTTGCGAAAATACAAAATACAAAATTCATAGAGATACCATTTAAAAGAGGAATGGAAATTCCTTTCGACGATGTTATTTCAAGCGGGGCAAATCTGCTCTTCTTCACAAATCCGAATGCCCCCACGGGAATTGGATTCCCCATAGAGGCTGTGGAACGCTTTGCGAAAAACTTTAACGGCATAGTACTTGTAGACGAAGCATATTCACCATTTTCCGCATTTACTGCCGCTCCCCTCGTAAAAAAATACGACAACCTAATTGTTGTTGGAACAAGCTCTAAAGGTTGGGGACTTGCCGGCATGCGCATAGGTTGGGCACTTGCGAATCCAAAAATCATAGACATATTGGACAGGGTGCGCGACAGCTATAATTTAGACAGACTGGCGCAAGTTGCCGGCATAGCGGCCCTGGACGACGAAGCGTACTATGCAAAAATGCGCGTGAAGATAATATCGGAGCGGGAAGCATGCCAAACTTTCTTCGACAGCCTTTCATGGCCTTATTTTAAGAGCTCCTCCAATTTTATACTTTTCACCCCGCGGGACGCTGGAGGAAAATCAGGACCAAAAGTTGCGGCGAATTTCTTTGGGTATTTGCGCTCAAGAAAAATTTTACTGAGATATTTCCCCCGTGAAAAGAGCATAAATATGTCTTTGAGAATATCTATTGGCACACATGTGCAGATGGAAAAGTTCAAGAAAGCCGCCAAGGCATGGTTAAAGGAGGGCTAAAAAAAAAAAAAATA